>CANPIM010000003.1 GCA_947574135.1 uncultured Lachnospiraceae bacterium | reverse complement strand
TGTCGCAGAGCATAAACCTCTGCGACATTCTTTTATCCTGAAATCCTGGTATAGATTGTAAATAAATGGAAATACTGGACTAATATGGAAAATGGATTTACAATATATTCTGACAGAGAAATGAGGGATGATACATGAAAAAAAGGAGAAACAGCGCTTTGGACCGGACGACCATACTGATTTTGGAATTGGGACTTTTTTTGCTCCTGATTCTGTTTTGCACGATTTTTGCCATGCTTTGTAAATACCGTCTGGCCCAGTCCCTTCCCACGCTTTCCTCCATGACCGGGAGTACGGCCTCTGTGTTTTTTGCCGGGGCAAAAAATCTGCGGGCCTCCCTGGACTTTTCCCCTCTAGGGGAGGCTTCTCTTCCGGAATCTGTGCCTGCCTCCGGAAATCCTGATACGGAGAAGCCTGCAACGAATGGGGAAGGCTCCTCTTCGGATCCCCTAAATCCGGATGGGACAAGCGGCTCCTATCCTTCCGGCCCTTCGGGAAGCTCCGGATCCTGGGACGGTGCAGATTTCCCGGGACCTTCCGTCTCCGATCCCCAGGTGAATCGCAGGGCTTTGGAGCTTTTGAACTCCATGAGCCTGGAGGAAAAGGTGGGGCAGATGTTTATCGTCCGTTTTCCCACGGATCGCATGGTTGAGACGGTCGAGCAGTACCATCTGGGAGGCTATATTCTCTTTGCCAGGGATTTTAAGGACCGCTCTCCTGAACAGGTTCTTACTATGCTAAACGCCTGTCAGGATGCCTCTCCCATTCCCCTTTTTATGGCTGTGGATGAGGAGGGCGGCAATGTGAACCGGGTCAGCCGCTATTCCCAGTTTCGAAGCGCTCCCTTTCCCTCCCCACAGGAGCTCTACCTGAAGAGCGGCCTTTCCGGCGTCCGGCAGGATTCCCTGGAAAAGTCCGCCCTGTTAAAGGATCTGGGTCTGAACGTAAATTTTGCCCCAGTGGCCGATGTATCCACAAGCTCCGATGATTTTATCTACCAGAGAACCCTTGGACAGTCTGCCTCCCTGACGGCGGAATATGTGGACACCGTGGTCTATGCCATGAAGGAAGCCCGCATGGGCAGCGTCCTCAAGCATTTCCCCGGCTACGGGAACAATGCGGACACCCACACGGGCATTGCCTATGATAACCGCTCCTATGAATCCTTTACGTCGTCGGACTTCCTGCCCTTTGAGGCGGGCATCCAGGCCGGCGCGGATATGGTGCTGGTCTCCCACAATATTGTAAGCTCCATGGACGGGAATGCCCCGGCCTCTCTTTCTCCCCGGGTCCACGAGATTTTGCGGCAGCACCTGAATTTCTCCGGGGTCATTGTCACGGATGACCTGTCTATGGAAGGGGTCCGGCAGTTTACCAGCGACACCCAGGTAGCCGTCCGTGCGGTCCTGGCCGGCAATGATCTCCTATGCTGCACAGACTACGGGGTGCAGATTCCCGCCGTCCTTTCGGCTGTACAGGATGGGACTATTTCGGAGGACCGCATTGATGAATCGGTCCTGCGGATCCTTCGGCTGAAAATTTCCCTGGGGCTATTGTAGGGCGCCGCTTTTCCCTGTGTATGGCTTTTATCTCTTACTGCTTCTTTACCTTGTGGTAGCTCTTCTTTCCCTTGCGGATAATAAGGGCTCCCTCCTGGTCTAAATCTGCAGTGCCAAAGCTCTGGGCAATGTCTGTCACCTTCTGCTCATTGACCATCACGCCGCCCTGCTGCACCAGACGACGAGCCTCTGAGCGGGTGGGCGCCAGCCTGGTCTCCACCAGCAGGGTCAGAATATCCTTTCCCGCATCCAGCTCCTCCTGGGTGTAGGCCGTGGTGGGCATATCATCGGTGTTTCCTCCCTTTATAAACAGGGCCCGGGCCGCCTCCTGCGCTTTTTTAGCCTCCTCCTCTCCATGTACAATCCTGGTGATCTCATAGGCCAGCACTTCCTTGGCCTGGTTAATCTCTGCTCCCTGAAGCGCTCCCAGTCGGCGCACCTCTTCCATGGGCAGGAAGGTGAGAAGTCCCAGACACTCTTCCACTTTTACATCCTCAATGTTTCTCCAGTACTGATAGAATTCATAGGGAGAGGTTTTCTCCGGGTCAAGCCACACGGCTCCCTTCATGGTTTTTCCCATTTTAATGCCATCGCTGGTGGTGAGAAGTTTAAAGGTCAGGCCATAGGCGGGCTTATTTTCTTTTCTTCGAATCAGCTCCACGCCGCCGATGATATTGGACCACTGGTCATTTCCTCCCAGCTGCATCTGGCAGCCGTACATCTGATTCAGCTTCAGGAAGTCGTAGGACTGCATTACCATGTAGTTGAATTCAAAGAAGGTAAGCCCCTTCTCCATCCGCTGCTTATAGCACTCAGCGGTGAGCATGCGGTTTACGGAAAAATGAGCTCCCACCTCCCGGAGAAATTCCACATAGTTCAGGTTTAAGAGCCAGTCCGCATTGTTGGCCACAATGGCCTTCTCACTGTCAAAGTCCAAAAACCGGGACAGCTGCTTATGAAAGCACGCTGCGTTGTGCTCAATGGTTTCCTTTGTCATAACCTTGCGCATATCGGATTTTCCGGAGGGATCCCCCACCATGGTGGTTCCTCCCCCTAACAGGGCAATGGGACGATGGCCGGCCCTTTGCATATGCATCATGGCCATAATGGTGAGAAAATGTCCCGCTGTCAGGCTGTCCGCCGTGGCGTCAAAGCCGATGTAAAAGGTGACGGACTCCTTTCCCAAAAGCTCCCGGACCTCCTCCGGATGGGTGCACTGCTCGATGAAGCCCCGCTCCATCAGTATGTCGTATACATTCTGTGACATGGTATTCCTCCTTGTGTTTGTTTTGTTTCCTTACCTTTGTTTGCATTTGCTTAATTTTTGTTTTGCTTGGCTTTGTCTTTGTTTGGTTGGTTTTTTGCAAAATAATAAGCTTCATCCCTGGAAAAGGACGAAGCTCTGCTCGCGGTACCACCTTTTTTTGCAGATGACTCACATCATCTGCCTCTTCGAGTACGTCATATACTCTAGCACGATAACGGGTGCGGGAATCCGTCGCGGCCTACTGGGCTTGCCTGCCGTTTGGCGCGAGGCTCAAGGATGTATTCAAAGCCAGCTTCCCACGCGCCTCTCATCTCCCGGCAGCTTTCTGTGTGTTTCCCTGGGTTCTACTTGTTCCTGTCATAGCCTTTTATATTTTTGAAACTATTGGCATTATACGGGATATGGAAGGGTTTGTCAAGGGGGGAAGCTAATCTACAACTCTTCAATTCTGCAGGACTTCAATCCTGCAGGCGTGTTCTTTTGTCTTTCTATTGTAGCTAATTCCCACCGCCAAAATCCTTCCTGTATATTTAGGCGCCTCCCCTATTTTTCCTGCAAAACGCAATGCGTACTTTTTATCCTTAATCTGCTGAATTGCGTCCTTAGGCGTACTGTCTATCTTCAGTTCCAAGATCAAAGCATCCGCTCCCTTACGTTCCGGGTAAAAGATAAAATCCACGTATCCCTCACCGGCCTTATCCTCTCGTTCCACACGGTATCTGTCCCGGGCTGCAAGGTAAACCAGATTCACTACAGCAGACAGCTCCGTCTCACTGTTATAGGAAAAAATGGGGGATTCCGTATCATGCGCAAATTTTAATATCCTGCACATTGTATCCACATCTCCTGCCAAAGTAGCTTTCAGCATTTTCTCAGACTCTTTTGCCAAACTGTATATATAGCCAAGATTATGATTGGTAAACAGCAATTCATCAAACTTATCCATAAGCTCTCTGTTTGGAACAGACACAGCCCCATCCTTATAGGTCAATAGTCCATACACTACCATGGCAGAATAAATCTGATCTTTCGTATATAATTCCATATCCGTGGCCGCATACCCCTGTAGCTTGATATTAATACGTTCCCCGGAAATCATCATAGCCAGGTCATCCCGAACTTCCTCAATATTATTGCGAATGTAATAGAATATCTCATCATACGGCCCTGAGCCTGTCCAATAGCTGCTGATCTGATTATCCGTCAGGGCACACACCACAGATCTGGGATTGTACATCCGGCCTCCGGCTGCAGTATGGTAGCCATCATACCATAAGGCCAGCTCTTCCCGAGTTATTCTTGGCTCCCCTGTCTTGCTGATATATGTTTCATAAAGCTTATCAACTTCTTCATCTAAAAAACCAAAATATTCACTGAACTTTACTCTGGTTGCCATATCATATTCCACAAACATATTCAGTTCCGAGCCTCCTGAATATTTTGCAATCGGCAGAATCCCTGTCATATAGGCAAACTCCACATATGCCTGTCCCTTTAAAAGGTTTCGGAGAAATTCAAGATAATTCCGTCTGTCTTTCTCCGAAATGAAATCTTTATGAAAGATTGCATCCCATTCATCCATGACAAATATAAAGTTGTGCCCTGTCTTTTCAAAAACAGTCTGAAACATATCCCAAAGATCCATACGAAAACCAAAATCTATGTCTGGGTACTCTTCCTCCAAATCTCTCTTGAGGCCATGGGAAATCCGCTCAATGTAGGCAGCATAAGCGCTACAATCCTGAGGCATACGGCTAAAGTCGATATATACCACACGGTGTTGATTCAAATGCGTCCGATACTCCTCTGAAAAAGCAATTCTAAGCGTATCAAACAAAGGGCTTGCGTCCACCGCTTTTCCAAAAAAAGCGCCAATCATGCTTGCCATAACACTTTTGCCGAACCGGCGGGGCCTAGTGATGCAAATAAACCTTTTTTCAACCTCAAGAAAAGGAAATAGCTCGTCTAAAAGAGAGGTTTTGTCAACAAAATAAGCATCCCTCTTAACCATCCGATAGGATTCAAACGGAATCCTACTATTTAAAAACATGCCCATAAACCGGTTCTTCCTTTCTGCACCCAAAATCACTGAAACTTGCCTGCCCCATCTGCACTTAGTATAGCTGATTATCACAGGCATTACAACCATAACTTGTCTTACACATAAAAGCCCCAAAATATGGGCAAAATAAAAGCAACACATAGCATAACAGCTGGGAACGGAGGCCAAGATTTGAACAGACAGTGGAAGCAGCGAAAAAGAGACCAAAAAAACAGGAGAAGCTTCCTTCTCCTGGGACTTTTGCTGTATACAAGCTTTTTATTGCTGGACTGGGGGATCACGGATGAACTGTTGGGGTGGAATCCCTACGACCCAGGGCAGATCCTTTTGTCCTGCGGACTGAAATATCTCTCTGTCCTCCTGTGCTTTTTCTGGGGACTGGGAGAAAAAAATCCCTGCCTGGAGCGGGCGCAGCTACTGGTTTTGGGGGCAGACCTGCTCTTATTGTCCGGGACCTATCTGGAGCTGGGTATCCTGTTTTTTATCGGTGTGCAAGCCTATTATGGCCTGTATCTTCACGGAAGCCGAAACAAAGGGGAATTTCTCCTGCAGGGTATTGCCCTGGCTCTGGGAGCAGGACTCTTGGGCTGCGGCTTTTATCTGTTGGCATCTGGCTTTCCGGGAAATACGTCTCTCCTCCTGGAGAGAGGCTTCTCTGATATGATCCTCTGTGGGGTGGGGGCAGCCTATGGAGCCGCCCTGGTGTCTAACCTGTGGCAGGCCTGGAAGGGGGAAAACTATTTTTTTGCCGGAGGGCTTTTTCTGCTCCTTCTTTGTGACAGTCAGGTTCTTTTTTATAACCTGCCCCTTCATACGGCCATGGCACTGGGAAGGAACGGGTATCTGTGGCAGGAGCTGGCCGGAAGGCTGATCTGGCTGTTTTATCTGCCCTCCCAGGTTATGATAGCCCTGGAGGCGCTGGGGCTTCGAAGAGAGGCACTGGGCCTTGGAAGGGAAGCCCTGAGCCCTTCTCGCCCTCTCTCCCCCGTCACCACGTCACAAGCCCTTGCCCGTCAATGGTCACTCCAAAGGAAATCCCCTCTATCTGCCTGTAAAATTCCGCCGTATTCTCCAAAAAGTCCATCTGATTCTGGCGACTGACACAGGGGATCAGGCGAACCTGACAGTCCTCCCCCTGAAAAGTCAGCTCTGCCAGCATGGTCTCGTAATTTCCGTTGCTGAATATAAAATTCCCCAGGCTGTAGAGGACAGGCTTTCCCTGATAATACTCCACTCCCTGAAGCACATGAGGATGGCTGCCTATGACTGCGTCCGCTCCTGCGTCAATATAGGCCCGGGCCAGCTCCCGCTGATACTCCTCCGGCAGGGGTTCATATTCCACCCCCCAGTGGACATAGACCACCAGGAAATCACAGCTCTCCCGGCTCTCCTGAATCTTTTGCACCAGCAGGGTGGGATCGTAGGTGGTAAACAGTCCCGACTGACTGGCTCCCGCATTCCAGGAGCCCACAGGAATCACCCGGCTGGCCCCAAGAAAGCCTACGGTTTTTCCTTTTACGGAAATGGTTTTTAAGGCGCTGGCCTCCTCCAGATTTTGTCCTGCTCCCACCCAAAGGATTCCCGCCTGATCCAGGGTCTCCAGAGTTTCCGTCAGGGGACTGCGCCCAAAATCCAGCATATGATTATTGGCCAGGGTCACAACATCAATACCCAGCTCCTTCACCAGGCTTACATAGTTCGGAGGCACCCGAAAGGTGTACTGCTTGTCCTCCATGGGCTCTCCCGTAACTCCGAAGGGAAACTCCTGGTTTACCATAAAGATATCCGCCGCCAAAAGCTGAGAGAGAACATTCTCGGTAGCGGCAGACAGAACGCCAGTTCTGTTATATTTCTGCTGAAGAGTTTCCGTTAAAAGCAGATCCCCGGCAAAAAGCAGGCTTACCGTATCTGCGTCTCTTTCCTCCTCCAACCCAGGGACACAAGCTTCTGTCTCTCCGGTTTCCGACTCCCCTTCCAGTCCCGTTTTTCCCGCTTCCGGCCCTGTTTCTCCGGGCCCCGCTCCTATCCCATTTTCCTTTTCCAGGAAAGCTTGGGCCTCCCCGGATTTTTGCACCCTCTCCCAGCCTCCGGACACCACAGCCAGCTCTTCGCTCCTCTCCTGCTGCCCGTCTCTGCCTCCGGCAAAGCGAAGCATCCCGCTGAAATAGCAAACCCCAAGCCCCAGAACGCCCACAGCCAGGCATCCCAAAAGCCCCTTTACAAAGCCTCTCAAAAATATCCGCAAGCTATCACCCTTCCTGATTAGAAAACCCGCAGAATCCCTTTTCTTCTGATTCTGCGGGTCTTATGCTTTTTCGGAATTCCTACTGAATCACCAGCTCGCCCCAGTTGTCACTGGGAACAATGCCGATATAGGTTTTCCCTGTATTTACGGTAATCTCATTGCCATCCTTATCAAAGAACTTGGTAATGCTCAGGTCGCTTTCCTTGCTCCAGGTTACGGGAATGGCTTTTCCGTTGGTAATATAATATCCGGACCGTCCGCTGTCAATACAGTAGAAGCCCATGTATCCGTGGTCGTCATACTGCTGGAACCGCATGTCCTGCAAAAGCACATTTTTGAAGGCCAGCTGCTTATTTCCGTTCTCCGGATCCAAATGGGCGGAGCCGTACTCGGAATACAGATAGGTTCCGGAGGCCTCGTCATACTTAAGCTCGGATCCATTGTGCTTAAAGGGCAAATCAATGTAGGTGCAGTCCATGGCATCGGAAGCCTCCGACAGATCCACCGGATTAGCCTCTGTGGCAAAGGTGAAATGAGGTCCCTGATAATATTCATTGTAGGTGGTGCTGAAGCCGGAGCTGGAGAAATTTTTGTCCAGATCTCCGGGCAGAATATACTCTGTAAACTCCCTGGGCTTTCCGTTATTTACCCGGGAAAAGGTGCCGCTGAAATGCTCCACATAGGGATTTTTCAGATATGCGTCAATATAGTAGGGTCCGCCGTCATGGCATACCACTGCATTCCACTCCGGTGCGATCTGCAGATTGGTGGGGCGCACGCTCCGAATGCTTCCAAACTGGGTCAGGCTGTTCCAGTCCTTTACAATACACATAAAACGGGTGATCCGGTCGTTGGCCGTGCTGTTCATCATCTCGTACACCACATCGGCCTGGGTCAGACCAAAATGGGGGAGAGCCGTCTTTTCGTTGTCCACCATAACGGCAATGGGGCGCTGTCCCCACAGACTCTCATCTACCCATTCATTGGTAATCTCACTTCGGAACATCCCCTCCCGGGTCTCTTCCTCCACCGGCTCCGCCACTTCCTCCGGCTCCGGATCTACCACTTCCTCCTCCGTATCAAAGGATTCCTCCTGCTGAACGGCTTCCACCGTATCATCCTTTTTGCCGCAGCCCGCCAGGACCAGCCCCAACGCCAGCAGCAGACATAGCTTCTGCATTCTTTTCTTCATAGCCTATGTACCTGTCCTCTTTCTCTTTCTGATTATGGAAAACACAAGATTTCCGGCAGGAGCATCCCCCTGTGTATGGAGCTCCTGCCTATACGGATTATAGCATATTCCCCTTTTTGCGGCAACCTCAATTTTCTGGGAATCCTTTTTCCTTTTCTTTTTTCAGATCCGGGCCATCTAATGACACCTGCTCCACCCGCACCCCTTGCAGATATTGCAGCCACCCTCAAAAATCAGGGTTTCCCCGCACTGGGGGCAGGTCATTCCCGGCTGCTCCTCCTCGGGCAGAGCGGCCTTTCCCTCCTGAAGCGCCGGCGCCACCGGAACCACTGCCTTGGGCTTGGGCTTTTTGGGCAGAGGCTTATCCCTGGTCTCCTCATTGCGCCGGGCAATCTCCTCCTGGACCTCATTGTACATATCCAGCAGAGCGTTGCCCACGGCCATGGGGCAGCAGGAACCCTTGCTGGTATCCCCCTTGGTGGCCCGCCGCACGGTGTAGGAGGGGCAGGAGCCGGTGGAATTCAGCTGATCGATAATGGTATAGATATCCACCCCGCCCCGGGCGCTGATGGAAATCATCCGGGAGAGGCCAATCATAAAGTTGTTGCAGCCCCCGGTGGAGCCCTTGCTCAGATAAATCTCCAGGAGGGCTCCCGTGTGGGGATCAAAGAGAGCGATGCAGTGAAGGCTGCCGCAGCCGGTGATAAGCTTGCGCTTCTTTCCCACCACATCGTCATTGACCCGGATAATCTCCCCCCGGCCCAGACCTTCCCCTGCACTGACACCCTTCTTCACCCGGGTGGACAGAATCCCCGTGCGCTTACAGCCGTCCCGGAAAATGGTAATGCCCTTTAAGCCCATCTCATAGGCGTAGAGATACAGGCTCTCCGTCTCCTCCACCGTAAACTGGCTGGGCACATTCACCGTGGAGCTGATGGAGGCGTCGATGTGCTGCTGCCAGGCAGCCTGCATCTGAATCCGCTGGCGATAGTCCAGAGACATGGCTGTCACAAAATACTCCGGGAGCTGGCTGTCATCCACAAGCCCATGGCGTTCCATGTACGTCTCCACAATGGGCGTGTACACCCGGTAATACACATCGGTCCCGTGAAGGGATTCCGTCTTTCTCTCATAATAGTTGGCATAAATGGGCTCGATGCCTCCGGAAATTCCCAGCATGGTGGAGAGCGTTCCTGTGGGAGCAATGGTCAGAAGCTGGGAATTGCGCAGTCCGTACTTCCGCACCAGCTCCCGGGTCGGCTCTGTGGTATTGGCCTGAAAAAAGGCTGTCTCCATGATCTTTTCCGTGTTGCATCTGGGAAATTTTCCCAGTTCCTTGGCCAGTCGGGCAGAGGTTGCAATGGCCGTATCCGCCATGGCAAAGCCAATGCGCCCGCACAGCTCCACGGCGTCTGCATCCCCGTAAATCATGCCAAGCTTTATCAGCATATCTCCCAGGCCCATGATTCCCAAGCCAATCTGCCGCCAGTCTGCCACGCTTTCCTGCTGCTCTGCCAGAGGATGCAAGGGCAACCCCTCCTCCAGCACCTCATTTAAGGCCTTCACAGAAATGCGCACGCATTCCTTAAAGGAGGAAAAATCAAAGGAAGCCGTCTCCGTAAAGGGATTTAACACAAACTCTGCCAGATTGATGCTCCCCAAAAGGCAGCTCCCTCCCGCAGGCAGAGGCTCCTCCGCACAGGGATTTACCCCCGCATAGGCAAAATCCTCTGTGCCTGACAAAAGGTTCCAGCTTTTGATGCGGTCCCAGAAAAGAGCCCCCGGCTCCGCGTAATCCCAGTTGGTCTCCGCAATATGGTGAAACAAATCCCTGGCCCGGACTGTCTTTTCAATGAGCTGCCCCGTCTCCTCCCTTCGGTAGTGGAGGCGGAAGTTGCCGTTTTCCTTTACAGCCTCCATGAAATCATCGCTGATCCGCACGGAAATATTGGCCTTCGTCACCTTTTCCAGATCCGTCTTGAGATCAATGAATTCCTCCACATCCGGATGGGAACAGTCAATGGAAATCATCAGGGCTCCCCGCCGCCCGTTCTGCCCAATAAGGCTGGTCACCAGGGAATAGAGCTCCATAAAGGACACGGCGCCGCTGGTTTCCTTGGCCGCGTTGCTGATGGAGGCACCTCTGGGGCTAAGACCGGAAATATCAATGCCGCAGCCTCCCCCATAGCTGTAGGTGCGGGCAAGCTTGGTGGCACATGCAAAAATGCTCTCAATATTGTCCTGGGGCGGGGTTATGACATAGCAGTTGGAAAAGCTTATCTTTTTCCCCTTGCTCTGAAGTCCCCGGTTGGATAAAATCCGGCCTCCAAACAGAAACTTTTTCTCCTCGATCATGCGGCGAATATCCGGATTTCCCCCGCTGATTCGCTGCAGCCACTGGGAAAAATCCTCCCCCTCGTAGCAATACTTATTTCTCCAGATATCTATACCCAGCTGGTTTTTCTCCCCCAGCCATTGTTTTTCATCCATGTTCCCTCTTCCTTTCCAATCTCTCTTTTACAACGTCAGCCTTATCAGGGCCGCTGCCTCCTTCCAACCCATCTTTTTAGCTTGCGCCCACATCCGCCAAAAGCTCTGCCGCCGGTCTGTCCGCTGCCGATGTGGCCAGCTTATCGCAGCGCTCGTTGTAGGCGTGGCCGTCATGACCCTTGACCCAGATAAAGGTCACCGCATGAGGCTCCTTGGCCTTTAAAAGCCGCTGCCAGAGATCCACATTTTTCACCGGGCCGCTGCTGCCCCGCCAGCCCTTTTTCAGCCAGCTCTCCACCCAGTGCTTGTTAAAGGCATCGGTGACATATTTGGAGTCGGAATACAGCTCCACCTGACAGGGCCGGTTTAAGGCCTCCAGGCCCACAATCACCGCCATAAGCTCCATACGGTTGTTGGTGGTCCGCACATAGCCCTGGCTGTACTCCCGCTCATGGAGGACGCCCCGGCTATCCTCATAGGTAAGGATGGTCCCGTAGCCTCCGGGGCCCTCCGGATTCCCCCGGGCCGCGCCGTCCGTATATATTTTTACCAGCATGTATGCATATCTCCCTTTCGATTCTTGCAAAAACAAACATATGTTCTTATTTTCTAGTCCTTACCCACACGGCAAAAAACACATTATACAAGCTCCGAGGCGCAGTGAGGACATTTCACCGCATCCTTATGAATCTCCGATTTGCAGTAGGGGCAGGTCTTGGTGGTGGGAGCCGCAGGCGCCGGCTCCTCCTTCTTGTGAAGCCGGTTCAGCTGCTTTACCAGAAGAAAGACCACAAAAGCAGTTAACAGAAAATTGATAAGTCCCGTGACAAAGCTTCCATAGGCAATGGTGGAGGTCACGGCCTGGGCCTCCGCCAGGGTTGCATAGGACTTTCCGTCCAGGGCGATAAACATATTGGTAAAATCAAGCTTCCCTGTAAACAGACTGATAAAGGGCATAATTATGTCGTTGACCAGGGACGTGATAAGTCCGTTAAAGCCGCCGCCGATAATCACACCTACTGCCAAATCCAGCATATTTCCCTTGAGTGCAAATTTTTTAAATTCCTTCCACATAATGTTCTCCTCCATATTTTCTCCCGTCAGCCGCAGCCTATGCCGGCAGGACGGGATTTTTCCTGTTTGCAACACTTTCTGTCTTTATTTCTTCTTTTGTTTTCTCCCTCTTGACAAGGTTGAGGCGTGTATGCCCTTGTCATAGAGCGAATACTCATGCAGGTAACAAATGCTACACAAAAATACATTGCTGCTTTTCCTTGCATAGGTCTGGTATTCCTCCAGATCTATATAATAGCGTTTTCCCCAGGAGGATATCTCAAGCTTCCCCTCCTCCATGCCGGTCACCACCACAAAATGGGCCCGGGTCTGGGTCACATGCCGGTATGCTCCCTCCCCCTCCTTCACGTAGAGCTTTAGCTTCTGTCTCCGAAAAAAAGGCGGAAAATTAGGACCGATGGCCAATATCACCGGAAAGTCCTTTTGCAGCATTTCCCCAATGCGCTCCGTAAGCCTTTTGGGGCGCATACTCCAGCGAATGCCAAGCTTTATTTTGTGCTTATGAAAATACCGGTTCATCCCCAACAGCAGGACCAGCCAGGACATGCCAAGCCCGGGCAGCACCGGAAAATACCTTCTTCTCAGCTGCCTCAGGTATTGCTGATAACGAGACTGGGAAATTTTTCCATTTTCATAAAACAGGCCATGCATTTCCTCCGTGCGGCAGCCCCTTCTGTGAAGTCCCAGATACAAAAGCACGTCCCCGGCCGCCACCACCCCACAGCCGCTTTGGCGCATGGTAAAGCTTTCAAACCAGCTCTGGCTGCCTCCAAAGGAATCTCCCACGGAAATATAGGGATGCCGCAGCCTGTAAGCCTTGTCCATATCACTCCTCCTTTTCACGCCTTTTTGCCCATATAATAAAAGCCCTTGCATTCCTCCAGGCGCACCGGCACCAGCTTTCCAATGAGAGTGGCATCTCCCGGAAAATGCACCAGCAGATTATTTCCCATACGGCCTGTCACCAGCGTCTCATCCTGGGCATTGACCTCCTCCACCAGCACCTCCTGCACGGTCCCTGTAAAACGGCTGGACATTTCCCGGCCAATGCGCTGGACTACCTCCAAAAGCACATCAAATCTGCGCTTCATTTCCTCCTCCGGCACCTGGTTCTCCATGGAGGCCGCCAAAGTCCCGGTCCGCTTGGAGTACAAAAAGGTGAAGGCGCTGTCATACCGGGCCCGACGCACCACATCCAGGGTTTCCTCAAAGTCCTCCCAGGTCTCCCCGGGAAAGCCCACAATAATATCCGTGGTCAGGGAAATATCCGGAATCTCCCGACGAATCCGCTCCACCAGCTCCAAATACTGCTCCTTGGTATATTTCCGGTTCATAGCCTTTAAAACCCGGGTGCTTCCCGACTGCACCGGCAGATGAAGATGGCGGCAGATTTTCCTCGAGGCCTTCATGACGGCTATGAGCTCCTCCGACAGATCCTTGGGATGGGAGGTCATAAACCGAATCCGCTGAATCCCCTCTATTTTTTCGATCCGGGTAAGAAGCCGGGCAAAGGACATGGGAGACTTAAGATCCTTTCCATAAGAATTTACATTCTGCCCCAGGAGCATGATTTCCACCACGCCCTCCCTGGAAAGCTTCTCGATCTCCCTTACGATATCCTCCGGGCTTCGGCTTCGCTCCCGGCCCCGCACATAGGGGACAATGCAATAGCTGCAGAAATTATTGCAACCAAAACTGATGTTCACCCCGGACTTAAAGGCATACTTGTGACGATTTGGCAGCTCCTCCACGATCTTATCCGCTTCCGGCCAGATATCAACAATCATGCCTCCGCTCTCCTGGCGATCCGCCATAAGCTCCGCCAGCTTGTACACATTATGGGTGCCAAAGACAATATCCACAAAGCCATAGCTGCTCTTTAGCTTTTCCACCACATGGCTCTCCTGCATCATGCAGCCGCACAGGGCGATGCGCATGTGAGGGTTGTCCTTCTTATAGTGGTGAAGCTTTCCCAGCCGCCCGTACACCCGCTGGTTGGCATTCTCCCGAACCGTGCAGGTATTGTACACCACAAAATCCGCCTGCTCATCCTGAGCCGGCACATAGCCAATCTGCTCCAAAATTCCCGTAAGCTTCTCCGAATCCCGGGCATTCATCTGACAGCCGAAGGTCTGCACAAAAAAGGTAGGCCGGTGTCCCAGCTCCTCCTCCAGCTGCTTTGCGTATTGACGGCATTTTGCCATAAAATAGTATTGCCGCCGGGGCTCCTCCTGAGGCGGGCCCTGTTCCAAATCCATCTTATCCAAATCCAGTTCTGTATCCATGTTTCTTGACATTCTCCCCTATCTACTACATAATAATCCAAACAAATAGTGTTCTTTCTGCCGATTCTTTGCCAACTTCCGCAAGAAATTTTCACACAGGACACATTATAACGCGAAACATGGCTTTTTACAATGCGCTTTTCATCCTTGCTGCACCGGCTCTTTTCCAATATCCTCTCGGAATATTTTCATGCCACAAGCTCTCCTTTGTGAGAAAAGCTCCCGCCCGCGAAAAAATCCCGGAACCGTCATTCCGGGATCTTTCGCTTTTGTTCAGTCATAGTTGGTGCTCAGGGCCTCGTCGTAATATATGACGCCCTCCTGCTCCACAACATACTCTCCCGCCTCCAGGCGCACAATGGTCACGGCACAGTTTTGGTGCACGCCTCCCTTCCAAAACTGGGAGAGAGGCTTCTTTTGAATGCCCACCAGCATACTGCGCAGGGTGGCCCCATGGGTGGATATGAGAATGGTTTTGTCCTCATTGTCCGGGTTTTCCCGAAGCTCCCGCAGAAAATCCATGCTCCTGTCACAGAGCTCTCTCACCGACTCCCCCCCTGCAGGGGGCTGATATTTTTCCGGATCTTCAAAAAACAGGCGAAAATCCGGGTCCGGAATATTAAAGCCCTCCTTGCCGCAGCAATAGCCCTCGTAAACCCCAAAGCCAATCTCCTCCAGGCGCTTATCGGTCACAATGGGATAACGCCCCTCCGTCACCAGCCAAGCCGTCTCATAGGCTCTGGACAGAGGACTGGAATACACGGCGTCAAAGCTTACCGATCGCAGACCCTCTGCCGTCATTTTGGCTACCTGCACGCCGTTTTCATTTAAAGGATTGTCCGTTTTTCCCTGGAGAAGCTTCTGCTTATTCCACTGGGTTTCTCCATGGCGAATCAAATATAACCTCATATTTTCACTCTCCGTTTATCTAAAATCATGTATGTTCCGCTCCAGGCCGGCCTAAAATTGAATGCCCCGCTTGATCCGAAAATGCCGGCGCACCCACAAAAAGCAGAGCACGTGAACCAGAAAGGTCAAGAGCCAGGAGGCAGGATAGGACCAGTAAACCACATCAATGGTATGAAAGCCCTCCATACGGAAAATGGTAGCCAGCCACACCACACGCAGCCCGCAGGCCCCCACCAGGGACACGGCCATGGGAAGCACCGAATAGCCCACGCCCCGCAGGGTTCCCACCATCACGTCCATCATGCCGCAGACCGCATAGGTGGTGGAAAGGATCCGCATCCGCTCCAGGCCGGCCGCAATCACTTCCGGATTGGGAGAATACAGCCGCAACAGCTGATGCCCGAAAAACACCACCGCATTTCCAATCACAAGCCCGCACACCAGCACACACAGCTGTCCCGTAAAGAGTATCCGGCGGATCCTTGGAAAATTCCCTGCCCCCATGTTCTGGCTGGTAAAGGACAGGGTGGCCTGATAAAAGGCGTTCATGGCCACATACACAAAGCTCTCAATATTGCTGGAAGCTGCGCTGCCTGCCACCACCACAGGACCAAAGCCGTTGATAGCCGACTGGATCAGCACGTTGGACAGGGAAAACACCATCCCCTGAAAGCCTGCAGGCAAGCCCACCTGCAAAATCCGGATAAGCTTGTCCTTATAAATCCGAAGCTCCCGGGGAATGAGCCGGGTGGCTCCCTCCTCCTTTATGAGGCAGCGCACAATGAGAAAGGCGGAGACACACTGGGAAATCACCGTGGCCAGCGCCACTCCCGCCACATCCATGCGCAGCGTAATGACAAAAAACAGATTCAGCACCACGTTTATGACGCCGGCAATGATCAGATAATACAGGGGCCGCTGGGTATCCCCCACCGCCCGGAGAATGGAGGCCCCAAAATTATAGAGCATCATGGCCGGCATTCCAAAGAAATAAATGCGCAGATACAGGGCAGCCAAGTCCAAAACCTCCGGAGGCGCCTGCATCCAGATAAGAAACTGCCGGGCTCCAATGGTCCCCACCACAGTGAGAATCACGCCGCCAAAGAGACTTAAGAGCATGGCGGTATGTACGGTGCGGCTTAATTCCTCCTCCTGGTGGGATCCATAGTAATGGCCCACCGTAACGCTGGCTCCCACAGACAGGCCTACAAAGAGATTTACCAAAAGATTGATCAGCGACCCGTTGGAGCCCACGGCCGCCAGGGAATTATCTCCCGCAAACTGGCCTACCACCACCACATCCGCCGCGTTAAAGAGCAGCTGTAAAATACTGGAAACCATCAAAGGAATTGCAAACAGCAACATCTTCTTTAAAATGGACCCGCTGCACATGTCCATTTCATAGTGCTTTGCCTTCTTTTTCTCCATAATCTCATCTACCCCGTATACAAACGCCGATGCCCAAAGACTGCCATTCTTCGTACATCGACGCTATGAAACTGTGCGCTCCCTGCCGCACATTGCCATGTTCTGTTCACCTTTACAATAGCACGTTAGTATACGGAAATCAATGAGAATGTCTCTTTTAATTTTAACAAAATTTTAAGGGGTATTTTCCTTGTTCTTTCGTCAATATTACCAAATTTTTTCGTTTTTTCCTGTTTTGAAAATTCTATTGGCTAAAAAAACCCTTTTTACTTTCGCCCCACAAACACCATGACGCTTCTGGGCTGAATTCGAACATTTGTTTCATTTACCTGCCATGCCTTTTGGACCTCCTGCCAGGTGTCCGCCACGCACTCCCAGTGCATATCACCAGGTAGCCGGGGCAGCTCCACCAAAAGCTCCTCCCAGTAGGCATTGGAGGCCACATAGATAAGCTGGGGCCGCATCCCCTTTTCCTGCCCTGCAAACAGTACGCCCACATACCGATCACACGGGGAAAAGCCGTCCTTCCAGGGCTTTACCCCGTGAAAACTTACATCCGGCAAGCCGCAGGCGCCTTCGCTTACATTGGCCCGGAGCACCCGGTATTCCTTCCGGAGTTTTATCATATACTGGAAAAACCGGAACATGCCCTGATTCTCCTTGAGAAGCCCCCAGTCCAGCCAGGAGGTTTTGTTGTCCTGACAGTAGGCATTGTTGTTTCCAAACTGGGTATTGCCAAATTCATCCCCTGCCAGAAACATGGGAATTCCCCGGCTGCACATCAAAAGGGCAAAGGCATTTCGCATCATGCGCTGCCGAAGGGCCAGAATCTTTGGATCCTTGGTATCCCCTTCTGCTCCGCAGTTCCAGCTGTTGTTGTCATTGGCTCCGTCCGTATTGTTCCAGCCGTTCTTTTCGTTGTGCTTTTCATTATAGGAGTAGAGATCCCGGAGGGTAAATCCGTCGTGACAGGTGATAAAATTCACCGACGCATTCTCCCGGGAATGCACCTCATAAATGTCCCGGGAGCCCACGATCCGAAGGGCGGCGGCCTGAGCCATGCCTGCATCTCCCTTTAGATAGCGGCGGATATCATCCCGGTACCGGCCGTTCCACTCCGCCCACCGGTTCCAGGAGGGGAAGGTGCCCACCTGATAGAGGCCGCCTGCGTCCCAGGCCTCTGCGATAAGCTTCACATCCGCCAATATGGGATCAAAGGCCAGAGATTGGAGAAGAGGCGGCTGATTCATAGGACTTCCGTCCTCATTCCGCCCCAGTATGGAGGCCAGATCAAAACGAAAACCGTTTACCCGGTAGGTAGTCACCCAATAGCGCAGACAATTCAGAATCATCTGGTGCACCACCGGATGGTTGCAGTTCAGGGTATTGCCGCAGCCGCTGAAATTATAGTAATCTCCTCCCGGAGTCAAAAGATAATAAATATTATTATCAAATCCCTTGAAGGAGAAGAAGGGACCCTGCTCATTTCCCTCCGCCGTATGGTTAAACACCACATCCAGATAGACCTCGATGCCGTGGCGGTTAAAGACCTGAATCAGCGTTTTCAGCTCATTTCCCTCCCGGTTGTACTCTGTGCTGGCCGTATAGCTGGTATTGGGCGCAAAAAAGCTTACCGTGTTGTAGCCCCAGTAATTATAGAGCTCCTGACCGTCCACAATCCGGTAGTCCTGCATCTCGTCAAACTCAAAGATGGGCATAAGCTCCACCACATTGACCCCCAGCTCCAAAAGATAGGGAAGCTTCTCCATAAGCCCGGCAAAGGTGCCGGGATGCAGCACCCCGGAGGAGCCGTCCCGGGTAAAGCCCCGGACATGAAGCTCATAGATAATCAGATCCTCCATGGGCAAAAGGGGCTGCTCCATGGTTCCCCACTCAAAGTCATCCTTCACCACCCGGGCCTTGTAGTGCTGTCCGTCTGATGCGGACACTCCCCACTGGCTCTGGCCGGTGACCGCCCTGGCGTAGGGGTCCAGAAGATATTTGCTCTTGTCAAAAATCAGGCCCTTTTCCGGTTCATAGGGCCCGTCCACCCGATAGGCATACTCAAATTCCTCAATGTTTAGCTTAAACACAATCATGGAATACACGTTGCCGATACGGTAGTGCTCCGGAAAAGGCAGCACTGCGTAGGGGGTGTCCTCCTTTCGCCGAAACAGCAAAAGCTCAATGGACGTGGCCCCGCTGGAGGTAACGGTAAAGTTCACTCCACCGGGGATGGCTGTGGCCCCGTTGATCTCATAGAAGCCCGGACGCACATCATAGCCGTCCAGGGTGTCCATGGGGACCAGATGAATGGTGCGCGGCAAAGGAATGGTTGCTCCCTCCGGCGCCATTCGCTGTGTCATTCTCTTCTCCTCCTGCCTCATTGACCGACCTCCTATCCCTTCATAAGCTTTACCAGACGGCTGGTTCCCAGACGAGAGGCCCCAAGCTTCACAAAATGCTCGGCATCTTTGAAATCCGAGATGCCTCCGGCCGCCTTGATCCGCACCTGGGGTCCCACATACTTTTTCATCAGCTCCACAT
Source organism: uncultured Lachnospiraceae bacterium (assembly GCA_947574135.1). Taxonomy (GTDB): domain Bacteria; phylum Bacillota; class Clostridia; order Lachnospirales; family Lachnospiraceae; genus RGIG4284. The sequence goes on along the minus strand of CANPIM010000003.1, from coordinate 79,575 downwards.
CCCCAAAGGTGGCCCCGGCTGTGGAAAAGCCTGTGGAGGTCTTGATAAACTCCGCTCCGGCCCGGGTCACCACCTCACACATGCGGATTTTCTCCTCCTGGGTCAGGAGACAGGTTTCGATAATGACTTTCAATATCCGTCCCTCGCAGGCCTCATGCACCTGGCGGATCTCCTCCTCCTGCTCCTTGTAGAGGCCATCCTTCACATAGCCCAGATTAATCACCATGTCAATCTCCGAGGCTCCGTTTTTCCAGGCATCCCGGGCCTCAAATACTTTGGAGGCCGTGGTGCTGTAGCCGTTGGGGAATCCGATGACCGTACAGACAGGCAGACGCCCCTCCACATATTCTGCCGCCCGTTTCACATAGGAGGCCGGAATGCAGGCCGAGGCGGTTTCATAGGTCATGCCGTCGTCCAAAATCGTCTTAATCTCCTCCCAGGAGGCGGCCTGGGACAGAAGGGTGTGATCTACCAGGTGCAGCAATTCTTTTCTTTCCATATATTTCCGTATCCTTTTCTTCCAAATTTTTACAAATATTTTCAGGAAAACGTGCCAGAAGCCGGCTTATCCAAATTGGCGCTTCCCGTGTTTTTTACACCAGCTTTCCCAGGATGGAGGTTCCGATGGTTCCCTCCGGCATGGCCAGGCCAAAATTCTCTGCAATGGTGGCTCCAATCATGGCAAAGGTGTCCCCCTCTCCCAGGCTTCCCTGCCCCTTCATAGAGGGAGAATAGGCCAGAAACGGCACCTTTTCCCGGGTGTGATCTGTGCCCGTGTGGGTGGGATCATTGCCGTGGTCCGCCGTGATCAGCAGCAGATCCTCCTCCCCGATAAGGGGCAACAGCTCTCCAAGCTTCTGGTCAAAGCGCTCCAGCTCCTGGGCATAGCCGGTCACATTTCGCCGATGTCCCCAAAGAGCGTCAAAATCCACCAGATTTACAAAGCAAAGTCCCCGAAAATCCCGTTTTGCTATGTCGATGGTCTGCTCCATGCCATGAACGGAGCTCTTGGACTTATTGGACTCTGTCAAGCCCTCCCCGTCGAAGATATCATAAATCTTTCCCACGGAAATCACATCCAGTCCTCCGTCCTTGAGTACATTTAAAACCGTCTGGCCATAGGGCTTTAAGGCGTAGTCATGGCGGTTGCTGGTCCGCTTAAATTCTCCCTTTTTCTTTCCCACATAGGGCCTTGCAATCACACGGCCCACCTTCCACTCGTCCCGCATGGTCAGCTCCCGGGCGATCTCGCAGCAGCGGTACAGCTCCTTTAAATCAAAGGTCTCCTCATTCCCGCATATCTGCAGCACGGAATCCGCTGAGGTGTACACGATCATATGGCCGGTGGCAATCTCCTCCTCCGCCAGCTCATCCAGGATCTCCGTACCGCTGGCGCTCTTATTTCCGATGATCACATGTCCGGTCCGGGCGGACAGTTCGTCAATGAGCTCTTTGGGAAATCCCGTCTCCGTAAAGGTCTTGAAAGGGGTGGTAATATGAAGCCCCATCATTTCCCAGTGACCGGTCATGGTATCCTTTCCGGTGCTGGCCTCCCGAAGGGTCATATAGTAGCCCATGGGCTTCTCCACAGGCGGAACCTGCTTCAAGGCGTGGAGATTGGCCATGCCAAGCTTCTGTAGATGAGGAATGGCAAAGCTCTCCATGCGCTCCGAGATATGTCCCAGGGTATCCGTCCCCTTGTCCCCGTAGGCTGCCGCGTCCTCCATGGCTCCGATTCCCAGGGAATCCACCACAATGGTAAAGATCCGTTTGTATGTTTTCATTGCTTCCCTTCTCCTTTCCCATCCTGCTTTAACCATAGCATTCCAGGCTGTTTTTTTCAAGGCTTTCTTTCCCTTCTCTGCTCCAGGACAAGCTTCCCCTTCTCAAGCAAAAGACGGCAGCTTCCGCCCCGTTTCAGAGCCCCAAAGAGCAGAGTCTCCGCGAGCAGAGGCTTTACCTCCCGGTCAATCACCCGCTCGATCTCCCGGGCCCCGTATTCCTGGGTAATCCCGGCCTTTTTCAGGAATTCCGCTGCCTCCGGCGTCACCGTGAGCTCCACCTTTCTTCGAAGTAGCTTCTCTTTTAGCTGTCCCAGCTTCTTTTCCGTGATCTGCCGGGCCATCTCCTCATCCATGCTGCGAAACAGCACAATGCGACTGAGCCGATTCCGAAATTCCGGCTGAAAGGTTTTGTTGACCGCATCGGTCAATGCTCCCATATTTACCCGCTGGCTCCCAAAGCCTATGGAGCTCTTTCCCACCTGACCGGCCCCTGCATTAGAGGTCATAATGAGAATTATATTGCGAAAATCCGCCTTTCTTCCCTGATTGTCCGTAAGGGTGGCGTAATCCATCACCTGGAGGAGCACATTGAAAATATCTCTGTGGGCCTTCTCGATCTCATCCAGAAGCAGCACTCCGTGGGGGTGACGGCGAATCTCCTCTGTGAGAATGCCGCCCTCCTCATATCCCACATATCCGGCCGGCGCCCCGATAAGCTTGGCTACCGTATGCTTCTCCGCATACTCACTCATGTCAAAGCGGATAAAATCCACCCCCAGCTCTTTAGCCAAAGCCTTAGCCAGCTCGGTCTTTCCCACCCCCGTGGCCCCCACAAAGAGGAAGGAGGCAATGGGCTTGCTCTCCTCATTCAGCCCTGCCCGAGAGAATTTCACCGCATTGACCACCTGGCTCACCGCCTCGTCCTGGCCAAAGATCTGCTTTTTCAGCTGTCCCTCCAGGGAATACAGCTTTTCCGCCTCTCCCTTTTCCACCCGCTGCACCGGGATACCCAAAATCCGGGCCAGCACCTCATCCACAAGGGCCTTGTTTACGGTCTGGGATTTCTGCTCCAGGGGATGGAGCCTCCGGTAGGCGCCCGCCTCGTCCATGAGATCAATGGCCTTATCCGGCAAAAACCGCTCATTCATATACCGGCTACTGACCTCCACCGCATGCTCCAATACCCCTGGGCGGTATTTCACTCCATGAAATTTTTCATATGCAGATTTCAGCCCCTTGAGAATCTCCACGGCCTCCGCCATCCCTGGCTCCTTGATATCCACATTCCGAAACCGGCGCACCAGGCTCTTGCTTCCGGAGAAATGCTTTTTGTACTCCTCATAGGTGGTGGCTCCGATAAACCGAATATGACCGGCCTCCAGATAGGGCTTCAGGAGATTGGCCGCGTCCAGGCTTCCCCCGCTTACGGCCCCGGCCCCCACTATATTGTGAATCTCGTCTATATAGAGAATGGGCCGCTCCTCCCTGTCAAGACCCTCCATAACCTCCTTGAACCGCTTCTCAAAGTCCCCCCGGTACTGGGTTCCCGCAAGAAGCCCACCCAGATCCAGGGCATAAAGCCGGGCATGTAAAAGGGGCTCCGGCACCTGCCCCTTTCCAATCCGCTGGGCCAGCCCGTAGGCCAGGGCCGTCTTTCCCACTCCAGGCTCCCCAATGTGAAGCACATTATTTTTGTCCTTCCGGCAGAGAATCTGAATGGTTCGCTCCAGCTCCTCCTCCCGGCCGATCAGGGGATTTTGCCTCTGGCAGGTTTCCTGCATATCCTCCAGAAATCGTTTCCAGCTCTGGCCGGAAAAATCCGCTCCTTCCCGGCTCTCTCTTTTGCCTAAAGAATCCTCTTCCTCATGGCTCTCTCTTTTGCCGCAAGAGCTCTCTCCTTCCTGGCCCCCTCTTTTGCCGCAAGAACTCTCTCCTTCCTGGCTCCCTCTTTTGCCGCAAGAATCCTCGCCCTCATAGCTTCCGGCCCCAACCGGCAGGCTCCCCCGCTCCGCAGTCAGGCTGTCCCGGGACATCTCTCCCACCACCTCGATCAGGTCTACCTCCTGCACTGCCAGATAGTAAAGGCCATAGCTGTCCTCCAGCTGCATAATGGCCGCCAAGAGATGGCTCACATCCGCCGCCTTTCTGCCGCTGGAGTGGACCTGGGCGCCGAGTGTAGCAAACACTTGTTCTGCCCCTTCAGTGGGAAGTGGACCCATGCCCTCCCCGGCCGTCCCGGCCTGCTCCTTTAAAAAATCCTCCAGCTCCTGCCGGAGACGCCTTACATCCCCTCCCCTGGCTGTATATTCCCGGGAAAATCCCGGGTCAAATGTCATCCCATATATCATATGCTCCGGCATAAAGTAGCGGTGCCGCCTCTCCTGCGCCAGCTGCACGCCCCGCTCCAGCACCTGCTGCATACCCTTGGTAAGCTCCATAGCCTCGTCCTGTCCTTTTTCCCTTTCCTTTTCCAGTCTCCCCTAAGGCTGACAGACAGCCTCCACCTTTAAGGGATGCCCCTCCTGCCGAGCCCAGCCGGTAGCCTCCCTGGCCTTGGTCAGAGCAATATCCCTGGGATAAACCCCGGCCACCGCACAGCTGCCCTCATGAACCTGGAGCATCAATCTTACGGCCTCCTGCTCTTCCTTGCCGAATATCTGTACCAACACCTCCACCACAAAATCCATGGGGGTAAAATCGTCATTGTAAATAAGCACCTGATAAGGCCGGGGCAGCTTCATCCGGCTTTTGGTTTGGTCCTTTACGTATTCTTTTACTGCCATTTTTCCTCCGTTGCCTTCGCCATTGCTTACAGGCGTTTCTCGTTTCTATTATTATATTCTTTTTTCCGGCTTTATACAAGTGGAAGGGACCGTCCATCTTCCACTATTTGAAAAACCTCCAAAGGGTGCAATCCAATCTCACATCCCTTTGGAGGTTTCGCTTCATTTCTTATCTTTTATCTCTCACGTTCTTCCACTTTCGCCAGCTTCTTCTGGTGCCTTCTGTACATCTCAAGTCCTGTTCCCCCAAGAAGTACCACCACCAGCAGCCACCACCAATTCATATTCTGTTTCTCGGCCTGCAGGCTTATGTTTGCCAGAGGAACCTCTTCCTCCTCCAGATTCAAAAGCCCATCGCCCTTTTTGGCATCCTCTTCACCAGCGGCCTCCTGTGCCTGCAATCCAGGTCCGGCCAGAGGAACCTCCTCCTCATCCATGGTGGTCAGAGCCTCCTCGGCCTCCAGGGGCGCTGTTCCCGTTGCAGCAGGTGCTGCCGGAAGTGCTGCCGTCGTGGGCGTTGCCACGGGAGCTGTCTGGGCTGGGGCTCCCCCTGCTCCGGCTTCACCGCCGGTTCCTGCTCCATCTGCTCCGCCGCCAGTTGTTGCTCCGCCGCCTGCTCCGGCACCGCCGCCGGTTCCCGTTCCACCGGTTTCGCCACCGGTTGTGGTGCCATCGCCCGTTCCTGTTCCGCCGCCGGTTCCCGTTCCATCATTCGTTCCACCAGTTTCGCCGCCGGTTCCCGTTCCGTCACCAGTCCCCGTTCCGCTGCCGGTTCCCGTTCCATCATCCGGGTCGGTCTCACCGCCTGGGGTGGTTGAGGGGGTGTTGTATGCAAATGTGGCATTTGCGGCTGCACGGGCCCGGGCCTCTGCATCTCTTACCAGCTTAAGGTTTTCGTCGGAAACTCCCTTTGCTATAAGCGCAGCTTCACAATCTTTTACAGCTTGGTTATATTGAGCCTCCAGCTCCTCATATGCTTTCCTATTAATGCTTTCGTTTGCAGTCAAATCTGAGAGTGCTTTCAGAGCTGCATTTACCTTTTCGTATGCCTCCTTAACAGCAACATTCAATGCACTGGCAAATACCTTCTTAGCTCCCGCTGCATTTGCATCATTCTCAGCTTTCTGTACAGCCAACTCCAGGGCAGAAGCAAGCTCCTTTTTCTTGTCCAATGCATCTTTTGCATTCTGCAGGGCGCCGGCGCTGCCTATTAAATTAGCGCTTGCAGCTGTTAAGGCGGAATTTGCTGATTTGGTTTCTCCCTTGGCCTCCTCTAAGGCATCTCCTGCCTCCTTCCTGATCTCATTTAACGCAGCACTTGTGGCCTTAAGCTCAATGCTTATCTTTTCCGTTGCCGATACTGCTTCTTCCTTTTTCGCCGCCTTCTCTTCGGCGCCAGTAAGCTCTGACTTAGCCTCTGTGATATTCCCATTTAAGCTCTCTACATCTTCCTTATATTTTTTTGCAGCCTCGTTTAAACCGTTATCACTTAAGCCCTCCGTGCCTTTGCCTGTAAACTTATTGGTATTGGAATATTTTTCGTCCTCATATTTTATTTCGATACGTTTCCCCTCATCGGGAGTCTTTGTACCTAATTCTGATGCAAACTTAAAGCTGATTAATTTTCCATCCACAATCTTGACGTCTGTTATTTCTCGAGTATCCCTCGCCCCGCTTTCAAAATATCTGGTATAGGTTGTTTTTCCATAAGCGGTTTTAACAACTAAGCTTCCTTTGGCTAAAAGATTACATTCATATGTCTCAATCACCGTTCCGTCTTTCAGCGTATACCCGCTTTCTATATCGCCAGTAATCCTGTCCGCATCTACCTCCACTCCATGAATGGAGTATTTTGTCTCACCATCTTCCACGGTTACCTTCAGCTCCGTGCCCCCACCCACATAAATGGGCGTCTTTTCCACTATGGTAAGCTTCCCTGTGGAATTCTCTCCTTCCGTATCCATCTTATAATCAAAATACCCATAGGGCTTTCCGTCGTACATCACCAGTACATGATTATCGTCTTTTTTATCCGAAACCCACTGGCCAAATGTAACCTTACTTACATCGATCCCCTTCTGGAGCAGCTGATATTTAATCATCGTCTCTGCCTGTTGATTGGATGCCTTAACATATGCATCCCACACACCATCTCCCTTCGGATCTTCCTTCCACTGGCCAAATGTATCTTCCGTAGCTATCTGCTGTGCGGCCGCCTGATCCAATAAACCCTTTGCTATTTCATGCTCCTTCGTAAAGGTCTCAAGCGCATCCTCCGCACTCAATACCTTCTCTTGGGCTTCTGTCACCTCATCCTGAAGCTTTGCCAACTCATCCCGAGCAGTCTTTAGATCCGCAGCTGCATTCATAGCCGCCATATTTGCGGCCTTCCATTCCTCTGTCTTTTTATCATAATCCGCCTGCAGCTCTTTCTCTTTCCTTTCAGCCTCAGCAGCAGCCTGCTCAGCTCTTAAGCGCTCCTCTGCCGCACGGTCACAGGCGTCCTGTGCCTCTACCAAACCTTTTTCCGCCTCTGCCAACGCCGCTTTTGCATCGGCTTCTTCCCCCTGTGCCTTTTCTAAAGCTGTCTTGGTGTCCGCCTCTTTCTGCTCGGCATCCTTCAGATTTTTTTCCGCCTCTTGAAATGCGGTCCATGCCTCATTATAAGCGGTCCACGCCTCTCCCTTAAGTCCTGTAACGCTATACTTGTCTTTTATTCCGTATTCCGCACGAATAGCCTCCAGGGCCGCCTGCGCCGCGGCCACCTGGCCCTCTGCTTTTTCTACGGCTTTCTGGGCCTGATTTTTCTGTTCCTCTAAAAATGTGACGGCAGCCTCCGCATTAGCCGCCGCAGCTGCAGCCTCCTTATTGGCCTCTTCGGCCTGTGTAAGCTCAGCCTGGGCATTTTCCGCATTTACCTGCGCCTGCTCCTTTGCAGCCTGGGCCTCTGCGCTGCTTTCGTAGGTAACCTTCTGTGCATCTTCCGCTGCCTTGGCTTCCTCCTCCGCCTTCTCTGCATTTCCTGCAATGGAGGATGCCGCCTCATTTATCTTTTCCTCAGCATCTGAGGCATTGTCCACAGCTTCCTCTACATGCTCATCCGTTGCCAAGTCCTCCAGCTCTGCGTTGGTATCCTTTACATCCTGATTTAACTTATCCAGCTCCTCAACAGCGCCTCCAACCGTTCCAACTGCCTCGCCGGAAGCTTCTAAGGAATCCTCAATGGTTTCTTCCCTGTCTGTTTTATCCTCTTCTTCAGCCACCTCATTCACAGCAGCGTCAACCGCCTCTTGAGCCTCCCCAATGGCCTCCGTAGCCTGGCTGGGCTCAACATCCCTTTGCTCTGTCTCCACAGGCGCCTCTGCTGTGGTATTGTTGCTGTCTGTATTTGGCACCTGCTCCTGCTCCCCCTCTGCCAAAACCGTCAAGGCCGGCGAAGCAGCCGTAACAAACGCCATGATTCCAATCCCAATAGAATTTACAACCTTCCTGTTCACTAATCCATTACGCATGTTCTGTTTCCTCCTGATTATTTTCTTTATCCAATGCAATATTATCGAAAAGATACTGCAATACGTCCCTTGAAAACTTCCGGGCAGCCACGCCCACCCGGTAGCTTCCGTCCGCCTGCTTTTCCTGGCGCGCCACATCTGCGTACATAATCATGGTCTCTGTCACCAGAATAATATCCCTTCCTAAAATATCCGGGCTGTCCGATTCCATTTGAACTCCCACGCCCAGTGGACTTACATCCTCCACCTGCACATAAAGCTTTTCCTGGGTGTCACAGATAACCAGCACCCCGTTTGCAGGATAGGGAACTCTCACAATCTTTCGTTCCTCCCTCTGTTCCGTCACCATCGTATCCTTTCCTGTGTGTATGTGTTGCCTTTTCTGTAACTTATTATAACAATGAGGGTATCCTGCCAATGGCCTCTTATCCCATGATTTCTTATGTTTTTAAAAAGAGCGAAAAAAAACAGCGCAGGGTATCCCTGCGCCGCGCAAATCCACTCTATTCTGTTCCTTTTCCTTATAAGATTACGGGATCGCCTCCTCCAGTCGCTGGGTCATATCCGCGTAATACCACAGCTCGCCCTTGCCGGAGCATTTGGCATAGGCGGCCTCAATGCGCTGAAAAATGGCGCTGCAGGCCGCAGTCTCCGCCTTAATAAGCATCAAAATAAAATGCCGGTTTCCATATCGGGTGTAGGCATCCCCGGTCCGCAGAGAGTCTCCGATGGCGGTCTTTAAAAGCTGCATCTGCTCTCCCAAATCCATCTGCCTATGCTCTCCCTTCTTTCCCCTTCGGCTTAAGGTGAGAAACATCAGCACGGCCTGAAACTTACTGCGCTCCATGCTCCTGGCCACCAGGCGGCAGTAATCCACAAAGCTAGGATAGGCACAATAATAGGCTCCAGCCCTGCTCTCCTCCTGGAATATAGCCCGCTTAATGTCCTCCCGTCTGCCGGAAAAAATCCGGTCCATATCCCGCCAGCTGTCCATATCCCTGGCATCTCTCCGGTGATTCTCATCCATGAGCTCCAGCTTCTCAAAGCATTCCTGCATCTCCGCCGCGGGAGGCGTCCCCATCTCCCTAGCATACAGCTCCATGGTATGGTTGTAGATATCCATAGCCTCCTCATAGCGGTATACCTCCAGGTTGCAGCGGATAAGCTTTGTCTGCCAGTTGTCAAAGGGATAGATGGCGGCTGCCCGGGAATAGAGAAGCAGACGGTTCTTGTAGTCCCGGGTCCTTAAAAACTCCTTCTCCAGCTCCTCAATGGTGTAGTTATAAAGCTCCTTGAAGTACCTGCTCTTATGGTAAAACCACATATCAGACAAATTAGCGGGAAGCAGCTCTCCGCAGTACATTTCATTGGCTCTGGAGAGCAGCTCAATGCGTTTTACCCCCCCGAATTTTTCGCCTGCTTTACGGCCTCCTCAAACTGCCAGGTATCCAGCTCCAGGGGAATCTGGCTCTTAAAGCTGCACATCCCCTCGGTGATGTCCACATATTCCTCCTCCGGAAGGCCGCAGACGGACAGCTGCCCCCTAAGCCGGTAAATAAGATTGTTCAGGTTCTTATTGCGGTTTGCCCCGTCCGTCCTCTCATTCCAGCCATACAGGTTATCCATAAGCTCATTCTTGGAAATCCCTCCCTGCAGAGACAATAGAAGCATCTGCAGGAGACGAACGGATTTGGAGCTTCCTATTTTATTCAGGGTCACCGCCTCCCCGCCGTAGTACATGGAAAATCCTCCCAGCATCTGTACCTTCAAAATCTTTTCTGTCACCGTGCCATCCATCATGCCATCCCCCCTTCACATCCCGTTTTTGTCATTATAAACCCTATTTTGGATTTACGCCATTACTTTTTGTCCATTTTTCCTTGATCCCTTCCACATCTTGAAGAAGCGGTATTCCCTGCTATACCTGCATACATCTCCTTCTGTCAAGCCTGAATTGGCTGTTTTGTCAAGCCTGAATTGGCCGTTTCTTATTGACGTTTTACAGGAAATACCATATAATACATTCGATAACGACATTTTTGTATCCATAGACCAAAAAGGTAGCAAACTCCCTTTATTCTTAATACAGAAATTTCGTAAAGTATCAGATAAAAAGGAGCGATGTCATGAGACAGTTTTTTGGAAAGAGCCAGCATGGAAATTTGGCAGAAGCGGTCCGTGGATTGGCGAATCCTCAGTTTATTATGCTGTTTTCCACCGGAGAACAGTTTGAAGCCCACGTGAGTCAGCTGGAGAAGCTTTATCCCGGCGTGCCCAGCATCGGATGCATCGGTATGTGCTATGATACCACTGTGGTGGAAAAGGGTGTGGGCGTGATTGCATTTTCAGAGGGCATCAGCGTGGCCGTCAATGTATTGGAGGAGGTCTCTGTGATGCCTGTGAAATATATTGATCGGCTGATTCAGGATACCAGAAAGGTGGGCGGCTCTCGGGAGGATACGGTCTGCATTGATTTCTGCTCCGGAAACGACGCCTGTGTGCTTACCACCATTTATTCCGTTTTGAAGCACAGAGGGATCTCCCTTATCGGAGGAACCGGGGATGCCAACAAGGTGTCCGCCAATGGACGCGTTTACAAGGACGCCGTGGCCTACGGACTCATTCGAAACCTGAACGGCCGGGTAAAGGCCTACAAGGAGAATATTTACCAGCAGATGAAGGGGTATCGCTTTATCGCTTCCCATACAGACAAATCCAAATACCTTATTGGTTCCCTGAACGGCCAGCCGGCCCGGCAGGTGTACCAAAATATATTACATATTTCCCAAGAGCAAATTCAGACTCAGACCTTTAAAAACCCCTTTGGAAAGCTTAACGGAGATGACATCTGTATCGTATCCATCAAGGAAGTGGTGGGCGAGGGGCTGGCCTGCTTCAGACAGGTAAATGACTCCGACGTGCTGGTTTTGCTGCAATTAGGCGACTACAAGGCCACGGTAAAGAACACCATAAAAAAGATACAGCAGGATTTTCCCCGGATTTCCGCGGTATTTTCTGTAAACTGTCTGTTCCGCTATTTATTGTTTAATGACAATCAATATATGCAGGAATACCTGAAGGATATGAGCGCATTAGGCTGCCACGCAGGCCTGGTAGGGTACGGAGAGCATTACAACAACCGTTTCGTAAACCAGTCTATGTCCTGCGTAGTATTTGAATAGGGGGAGGAAAAATCATGCTGTTTGGAAAAAAGAACAGGCAGACAGTGGCAGAAGCATCCGGACAGGAGGCTACCCTGGCACCGGTATTGCATGTGATGGACACCTTAAAGGAATACCACACAGAGCTTGTACAGAAGGAAGTAAGCTCTCTTGGAGAATTGGAAAAAATTGGAAGCTCCTTTGGGAAGGTGCTTGCGGAGGCCGAAAGCTTTGAGGGAAAGCTGCAGGATTTTGGCCAGCATTTTACCAGCATTGAGCAGGCATCCGAGCAGTTTGTAGCAGTAAAGGAAACCATTGCCGGCTCTGTTGCCCAGGCCCAGAACCAGGTGGAGGAGCTGAAGGTGAGCTCCAAGCAGGTGGAAGCCCATTTTGGAGAGATGGAAACCACCTTTGAGGATCTGCAGCAGGCCGTGGCTAAGATTAAACAGTGTACCAGCAAGATTGTCTCCATTGCCGAGCAGACCAATCTTTTGGCTATCAACGCCTCCATTGAGGCCGCCCGGGCCGGCCAGCACGGAAAAGGCTTTGCCGTGGTGGCTGTGGAGGTGAAAAAGCTGGCCGATGAGATCAAGGAGCTGACTGGGGAAGTGGATTCCGGTATTCACGATGTGGAAAAGGGAACAGAACAGCTGAGCAGCAGCATCTCCTCCTCCCAGAAGGCCCTGGACGCCAGCTTTGACAAGGTCAATGAGACCTATGAGATGTTTGACGAGATTACACATTCTGCCGAGAGCGCTACGGATGTACACACAGAGATCTCTCATGTCATCGGGACCTCCAAGTCTGCACTCCATATCCTGTGTGACTTTTTCGTTCAGCTAAAGGATCAGTATCAGGACGTGGTAAGGCATATTAGCCTGGCCGGCCGGCTTGGAACTACCAAAAGCGCCATGTTTGAGGATATCGACAATATGATGGCACAGATTCCGCCTATTATAGACGAATATACCGGACGGAAATAGTCCGGAAATCCTTTCTTTCAAAAACGACGTACTGTAGCATAACTTTTACAGTACGTCGTTTTTTTACTTTACAGCTGATGCAACCGCGCTTGGGCACCAGAAGCCGGCCGGATTTCTTTAGTCCTTGCAGGGACCAACTCGTGTGCAAAAAACTACTCCTTTATCGCCCCGGAGGTCAATCCGCCTATAATATATTTCTGTCCCACCAGATACACCAGGCACACGGGCATACAGGTCAGCACTATATCAGCAAAAATATAATTCCAATAATTTGTATTTTTGCCAAAGAACTGGTATACAGCCATGGTCATGGGAAACAGGGAGCTGCTCATCCATCAAACCTCCTCCTATACCGGTTGGACCTACATGCTGGTGCAAAAAGAGGCCCAGGTTCTGATGCCGGCAAAAAATTTGCTGCATCTGATTCTCTCGGCCATCCTTCTGGCTACCATTTTTTGTCTGGTCCTTTCTTATGTCACATCCCGTCAGCTGATTAAGCCCATCCGGGAATTGGGAAATATGATTCACAGCACCGCCCTGTCCACGCTGGATGAAAATCAACAGGCAAAACCGGGCAAAACCTTTGCCGAGCTGGAGGAGCTCAGCCAGGCCTTTACCACCATGAGCAGAAATCTGAAATCCTCCATGGATGAGCTTCTGGACACCAGGGCTCAGGAGCTGAAATCCCGAAGCCTGGCCCTCCAGTCCCAGATCAATCCCCATTTCTACTACAACACTCTTTCCAGCATTATTATTCTGGCCGAGAGCAAACAGACAGAAGAGGTTATCACCCTCTGCCGCAGTCTGACCCGCATTATGCGTTACATTACCGACACCTCCCATGCGCCCGTTACCCTTCGGGAGGAAATCAATTATGTGCAACAATATCTGTATTGCATGAAGGTCCGCCACCAGGAGAATCTGGATTACACCATTGCCATAGACGAATCCATTCTGGATGTGCCGGTTCCCAAGCTTATTATCCAGCCCATTGTGGAAAATGCTTTGAAATATGGCACCAACTGCAGGCCTCCCTGGCACATCTCCATCCGAAGCATTGTGACTCAGGATTTCTGGAAAATCGAAATCCGGGATTCCGGGGACGGCTTTTCCCAGAATGCCCTGGAACAGATCCGCCGGCACATGGAAACAGCAGACGCAAAGCCCGGGCTGCCTGAGATGAACATCAATGGCCTGGGACTACTGAATGTGTATATTCGCTGGAAATTATATTGTCGGGAACAGATTTTATTTACCTTTGGAAACACACCTGACCATCACGGCCTGGTAACCATTGGCCGATATACCGAAAAAGATGAAGGGATAACGTAGAATATTAGAAAAGGGGAATTTTTATGGAAAACACGAAATATTCTGTTCTTGTGGCAGAGGATGAAAAGCTGCTCCTGGAAAACTTAGTGGAAAAGATACACGCCTGCGCTCCGGATTTTAAGGTGGTGGGAAAAGCTCTTACCGGGGAGGAGGCCTGTGAAATGGCTGCCCGTCTCTACCCGGATTTGCTGATTACAGATATCCGTATGCCTGTTATGAATGGACTGGAGCTTCTGGAGCAGGTGCGCAATTACTGCCCTTTGACAAAATTTATTATTATCAGCGGCTTCTCCGATTTTGCCTATGCCCAAAAGGCTATCCGTCTGAAGGTATCGGAATATCTTCTAAAGCCCGTTGACCCGGAGGAGCTGACCCAGGCTCTGGGAAATATTCGGAAGCAGTTTCAAGCCCAGATGGAAGCCTACCGGGATATTTTCAATGAGTCCATGACCCGGAATCCCCCGGAGCAGATTGCCGCCACGCTTCGGGAATATCTCATCCACAATTACAATATCGATGTGAATCTCAACCTGATTGCCAGCAGCATGCATTACAGCCCCAGCTATCTCACCAAAATATTCCAGCAGGAATACCAGGTCTCTCCGCTGAAGTTTATCACCAACCTTCGGATCTCCCGGGCCAAGCATTATCTGTCCCACTGTCCGGAGCTTTTGGTAGGACAGATAAGCGAGCTGGTGGGCTATCATGACCAGGGATACTTCAGCCGGATATTTAAAAAGAATACCGGCCTTAGTCCCTTAAACTGGCGGAGCAGATCGGAAATGTAAAGGACCTTTCCGAAAATTACTTTTTCAGCTGAAACCTTTCCACAAGGCTCTTCATAAGCTGTGACTGGCTGGACAGCTCCTCGCTTGCCGCCGCGCTTTCCTCCGCAGTGGCTGAGTTTGTCTGTACAACGCTGGAAATCTGGTCGATTCCTATGGTAATCTGCGAGATGGAAGCCGCCTGATCGCTGCTGGCCTCCGAAATCTGTCCGATAATGTGGGTCATATTGTTTACAGCATTCACAGCCTGCAGCAGAGACTGGGCTGTCTCGTCCACAATCTGCGTTCCGTTTTCTACTGCCTTTAATGAATTTTCAATCAAAACAGAGGTGTTCTTGGAGGCCTCTGCACTTTTGCTTGCCAGATTGCGGACTTCATCAGCTACTACGGCAAACCCTTTTCCGGCCGCTCCTGCACGAGCCGCCTCTACGGCCGCATTAAGAGCAAGTATATTGGTCTGGAAGGCAATATCCTCGATTGTCTTAATGATTTTTCCGATTTCATTGGAGCACTGCGTGATATCGCTCATGGCCTGTATCATCTGTTGCATTTTTTCATTGCTCACATTCATTTCCGAGCTGACATTGCCTGCCATTGCATTGGCCTTCTGTGCATTGTCTGCATTCTCGTTCACCTTGTTGGAGATTTCACTAATGGAGGCTGCCAACTCCTGCACGGAGCTGGCCTGCTCGGTTGCTCCCTGGGAAAGCGCCTGCGCGCCATTGGATACCTGTTCGGATCCGCTTGCCACCTGAGAGGAGCTTTGGCTGATTTGCAGCATAGTATCGTTAAGCTTTTCTGCAATGCCCCGGAAGGAAACAAGCAGGGGATGGAAGCCCCCCGTATATTCTCCCTCACAGACAGAATCCACCGTAAAATCTCCGGCCGCCATTTTGGCAAGAAATTTATTCTCATCGTCTATAATGACCTGAAGCTTACGGATTAATCTGCGTACCTGCGCGGCCAGAACTCCCAGTTCATCCTTCGAGTTGTAGGAAATCTCTACATCCAAATCGCCCTCTGCCATTTTAATAGCAGCCTTCTCGATCTCGGAAATCGGGGTCTTAATCAGACGCACAATCACAACGGAAAAGAATACTCCCACAAGAATAATGGCAACGATAATGGCCGCCATGAGATACGTGGCTGTTCTGTACAAAAACAGCCCTTCCTCTGTTGCAGCGTCACTGCCCTCTTTATTGTAGGTGACAATCTCCTGAAAGGCGCTGTTTAAAGAATTGTAAAGCTCAACGCATTCACCCTCCAGGATGGCCCGGGCCTCCTCTTTGTGGCCCTCTTTGGCTAAAGCAATTATTTCCTCATCTGCTTCCCTGTACTGCGTCCAGAGATTTTTTGCAGTATTATAGAAGCCGCTTTCCTCTTCGTCAATCAGTTCCTTATATGTAGTCAAGAGGCTTTCCATATCCTCTTTTTCGTTTTGGAGATACTGCAGGCTAGATTCTTCCACATCCTCAGAGATGGCCGTCAGATATCCCAATTCATTGAGACGGATATTAGAGAGGGTCGCAGTTAAATCCCTGGCCGTGTCAATGCTGGGAAGCCAACTTGTGGAAATATCCGTTGTCATGTCGTTCATCCGTCCCATAAGATAGAATGACATACCGCCGATAATAAGCATACCAATCAGCGCCACTCCTATGAGAATGTAAAGCTTTAATCTGATTTTTAAATTTTGGATGTAGTTTATCATGTCTCCAGTCTCCTATTTTCTGCACAGCATTTTTATAAATATATCGACATATTTTCTCTTTTTCATAAGTAAAGAAAAAGGAAAGGGCTCTCTCTTTTTATAGGTGGAAACTTAAGGATATGTAATATTGTTGGGGATAGGGAAGGGGAGGGAATTCTACTCTTCTACTCGATTTATAAGCAATTTCCATAGAATTGGAAAGGCATCTATGGTAAAATAATAGATATTACTTATGGAGAATGCACGCGAATTAATTTGGGGTATTCTTTTGGATTATGTTAGTATGAATTACAACGACACGAAAGGAATCCATTATGAAAAATATCCCGTAAAAGACTGTGCTTTGCTTATGACCTCAGCAGATGATTTCTTCTGGACATTTGAACAGGCTGTCTCTTATTATCCGTTTGCAATCGTGAATTATATTGGATTTAAGGACAGAGGGATGATTCTTGCCGGCGGATGTGGCGATACCAATGGAAAACCACAGATTGATAAAACAAACCATCTGCAAGAAGCCTTTGAATTTGGTAAACGAATTTACCCTGATTAATTTCTTATTATTTGTCCTATACAGTAACTTAGCTTTGCAAGAATCACTATTTGAAAGGAAACATTATGTCTAAAATAGCTGTCTACTTCCCTGGTATTGGGTATCACTGCGAGAAACCCCTTCTATATTATAGTAGAAATATCGCCTGTGAGCTTGGATATAAAGATTATAGAAATGTGAGCTACGCATATAACGCCGGAAATATCCGTGGCAATGAAGAGAAAATGAAAGAGGCATATGAAGCACTGTTTTCACAGTCTGAAGCTGAGCTTACAGATATTGATTGGTCTGAATATGATGATGTTCTCTTTATTTCCAAGAGTATAGGAACTATTATTGCCGCATCCTATGCTAAGAAATATGGATTAGGAAAAGCAAGACATATTCTTTATACTCCTTTGGCACAGACTTTTCTTTTTGCTCCAAATCATGCCATCGCATTTATTGGGACAGCAGATCCATGGAGTGATACAGATGAGATTATCCGACTTTCAAATACAAACCATATTCCCATAGGTGAATAGAAAGGATGCAATCATTCCCTCGAATGTGCTGATACGCTGAAAAACATTGAGAATTTGAAGGATATCATGCAAAAGACAATGGATTTCTGCAAGGAGAAATTATAATCCGCAATGAGATTTTATCTAAACCTGTATAACCATGAAAAATCAGGTATTGACAATGCCTCAAAATATGGTATTCTACAATGATACAATTTTTAAATTGTATGGGTGGCATGGGCGAGAAGGAGATATAAGATATGTATGAATATGTAAAAAAGTCTGAATATGCCCCCATTAGAAAAGAACTTGAAGAGATCATTAAGCGTACTCAAATCGAGATGAGAAAAAACTATGGTCTAACATTCCAGTTCCACCTAATTGGCAGCGGAAGATGGCATCTTGTTACCCGAATCCAAGGCGGAAATAAAGGATTTGATTTTGACTATAATCTTATTATCCCGCATCCAGGAAATGGGTATTATTACAAAGCGAATATTATTAAGCAAAATTTTATAGATTCCTTTAAAACGGCATTACGGGGAACACAATACTCATTTCCTAAAGACTCAACATCCGCCATTACAATAAAGGTTGCTGATAAGAAGTATAAAAAAATACGCTATGGATGCGATTTTGCAATTATCTATTATGGTGATTATGATGATTCAGATAGATACTACTATTTAAGGAATAATAAGAAACAAGGCTCCTATGATACCTGTTATGTCTCCTCTTCCCTCTCTCATCACCACCTTCCATATCAGAAAATACTATTAGCTTCTGTAACAAATGGAAGTTTCCGCCTGATCTCACTGAAACGCAAAGTCCTGATGCCGCCTGTATACTGAAATGCTATGGAAAGGGATGTGCCGCACGAAAAAAGCGGAAGAGGAAATCGTTCCGTTGAAGGCCGCCGCTTCAAACTGTGCGACACTTGCAGATTATGCCGCTTTCCTAAACGAAAATATGCCAGTAAAAATAACGGAGGCCGAGGATGGCATTGTCATACATCTTGGCAAAGAAAAATGCTCCTGGTCTATGGCATCTGAGATTTCAAAGAATGCAAATATGCTGTGTGAATGCACCCGCGGACATGAAAAATATGTTTGGAGCGTTTTCTTCGGATAGAGCATGGAAACATTAAAAGCAATTATTATTTGTGAGCATATTAACGTCTGTAAAAGTATCCTTACAGCCACACTCTCAAATGGCAGCAGAACCTATTTGAAAAACACCCATTTTTTCTCTTTCTACTACCAGGAGAAAAAGGAGAGAAAGAGGACCTTGAAGGTGCACTCCTCCAAGGTCCTCGATTTGGTTCATTTCTGCAAAAGCAAGAACATTTGTTCTTTTACTTATTATTCAACGCCGCCTGGGCCGCCGCCAGTCTGGCAATGGGCACCCGGTAAGGCGAGCAGGACACATAATTCAGTCCCACCCTGTGACAGAATTCCACGGAAGAGGGATCTCCGCCGTGCTCTCCACAGATTCCAAGCTTGATGTCCGGGCGAGTAGCGCGTCCCAGCTCGGCTGCCATCTGCACCAGCTTGCCTACGCCGTTCTGATCCAAACGTGCAAAGGGATCGGACTCGTAAATCTTTGCCTTGTAGTAGGAATCCAGGAACTTGCCGGAGTCATCCCTGGAGAAGCCAAAGGTCATCTGGGTCAGGTCGTTGGTTCCAAAGGAGAAGAACTCTGCCTCCTTGGCAATCTCGTCCGCGGTCAGAGCGGCTCTTGGAATCTCAATCATGGTGCCCACCCGATACTGGATGTCGGAGCCCTTCTCCTTCTTCACCAGCTCTGCGGTCTCCTCCACGATCTCCTTCACAAATTTCAGCTCCTTGCGCTCACCTACCAGAGGAATCATGATCTCGGGAATAATGTCAAAGCCCTCCTCACGCTCCACCTCAATGGCCGCCTCCATGACAGCCCTGGTCTGCATCTTGGCGATTTCCGGATAGGTAACAGCCAGACGGCAGCCGCGGTGACCCATCATGGGATTAAACTCATGAAGCTCCGTACATTTTGCCTTTACAGACTCCACGGACAATCCCATGTCCTCAGCCAGCGCGCGAATGTCCTCCTCCTCGGTGGGAACAAACTCATGAAGAGGCGGATCCAGATAGCGAACCGTCATGGGACGTCCCTTCAGAGCCTTATACATAGCCTTAAAGTCCTCCTTCTGGAAGGGAAGCAGCTCCATAAGGGCCGCCTCTCTGGCCTCCTGATTGTCAGACAGAATCATCTTGCGAATCTTGGGAATCCGCTCCGGATTAAAGAACATATGTTCTGTTCTGCACAGACCAATGCCCTCTGCTCCCAGATGCACTGCATTTTGGGTATCCTCCGGGGTGTCCGCATTGGTGCGCACCTGGAGACGGCGGAACTTGTCCGCCCAGCCCATAATCCGCTGGAAATTGCCGGTGATCGCCGCATCCTTGGTAGCGATATCTCCCTTGTAGATCTTACCGGTGGTGCCGTCCAGGGAAATATAATCTCCCTCCACAAAATGATGTCCGCCCAGCTCAAACCATTTCTCTTCCTCGGAGATCTTGATCTCGCCGCAGCCGGATACACAGCAAGTTCCCATACCCCGGGCCACCACAGCCGCATGGCTGGTCATGCCGCCCCGAACCGTGAGAATACCACGGGCCGCATGCATTCCCTCAATATCCTCCGGAGAGGTCTCCAGACGCACCAGAATAACCCGCTCTCCAGCCTCAAAGGCTGCCTTGGCCTCCTCAGCGGTAAAGTATACCTTGCCGGCCGCCGCACCCGGAGATGCAGGCAGCGCCTCGCCGATAACCTCCCCGGCCTTCAAAGCTTCCGGATCAAAGGTTGGATGCAGCAGCTGATCCAGAGACTTGGCCTCAATGCGCAGCACAGCCTCCTCCTGGGAAATCATGCCCTCATCCACCAGATCGCAGGCAATCTGCAGAGCCGCAGGAGCCGTGCGCTTTCCGCTTCTGGTCTGGAGGAAGTAAAGCTTGCCCTCCTGAATGGTAAACTCCATATCCTGCATATCCCGGTAGTGATTCTCAAGCTTCTTGGCAATGCGCAGGAACTCCTCATAGCACTCCGGCAGATCCTCCTGCATCTTGGTAATGGGCTGAGGGGTACGCACGCCGGCTACCACATCCTCACCCTGGGCATTGATCAGATACTCCCCGAAAATCCCCTTCTCACCGGTAGCAGGATTCCGGGTAAAGGCCACACCGGTACCAGAGGTGTCGCCCATATTTCCAAATACCATAGCCTGCACGTTTACGGCCGTTCCCCAGTCCCCGGGAATGTCGTTCATGCGGCGATATACAATGGCACGGGGGTTGTCCCAGGAACGGAACACCGCCTGTACGGCGCCCAAAAGCTGTTCCTTGGGATCCTGTGGAAATTCCTCCTCCTTGGCCTCCTTGTAGACAGCCTTAAACCGGGCAATAAGCTCCTTTAAATCCTCCGCAGTGAGCTCTGTGTCAAACTTGACCCCCTTCTTTTCCTTCACCTCATCGATAATCTTCTCAAAGTAGGACTTGGGAACCTCCATGACCACGTCGGAATACATCTGAATAAACCGGCGGTAGGAATCATACGCAAACCGGGGATTTCCGGTTTTCTTTGCAAAGCCCTCCACGGAAACATCGTTCAGTCCCAGATTCAGGATGGTATCCATCATACCCGGCATGGATGCCCGTGCACCGGAACGGACGGAAACCAAAAGGGGATCCTCCGTATCGCCAAATTTCTTTCCCTGCATCCCCTCCAGAAATACAAGCGCCGCGTTAATCTGGCCCAGCACCTCGCTGGAAATCCGTTTGTCATTTTCGTAATAATCCGTGCAAGCCTCGGTCGTCACTGTAAATCCCTGTGGAATCGGAAGCCCCAGGTTGGTCATCTCCGCCAGGTTTGCTCCCTTGCCGCCCAGCAGATTTCTCATACTGGCGTCTCCCTCTTTAAACAGATAAACCCATTTTGCCATCTTATTCCCTCCTAATATTCGTTCTTCCCGCTTTTTCAGGCAAATAAAAAAGCGCCTTAGTGTGGTCAACGACCAAACCCTGCGCACATAATTAGCATATCACATATGCAAAAATTGTCAAGGGGATTTTTGGAAACCTTTACAAAAAATGCACAAAATGCACAAAATCTGTACAAATCTCACAAAAAAGCGTCTCCCCAGGCAAAAGGCTCAAAGAAAACAGAAAAGCCAGAAAAATCGGGCAGTTTTCCCGCCCGATTTTCTGTATTAAAATCTTCTTACTCTATTTTCTCTCAAATCGTGTTGCTTTTCTGAGAAATTTGGCCCTCGCAGACAGCTCTGTCCTAACGATAGGTATCTCTTTTCAACACCAGATGACGGGGAAGTCCGTTCACCATAATGGGCTGCAGCTCTCCCATAATCAGGGGACGGGCATAGGCCTCATAGCCCTCGTTCACATCGCAGCCGTCCTCGGTGATCCACTCGGCGGGAACAGGACGCTCCACATTTGCAATGGCATGAATGTCATAGATGCCATAGGAGACCTGATAAGGTGCCCGGCTGTCCACATTGATGGTGATCATCATGCCGGTCTTGCCCTCGTCTGCTGCCTTGCAGGCCAGATAGCCCACGTTGAAGGCCTCGTTGATATCGGTGAGGGATGCAATATGAGTGGCTGCTCTCTGGAGGGTGGAAAACTCCACGGCCCGGGTCTTAAGACCTGTCTCCGCCGCCACCTTGTTGGCCAGGGTAGCCGCACAGCCGGAAAGCTGCTTGTGGCCAAAGGCATCCACAAAATCAGAGGCATTGCCCAGCTCACACACAAAGCGCCCGTCGGCTAGCTTTGCGCCCTCGGACACGGCGATAACCACAGAGGACTTCTTTGCGGCCAGATCCTTGACCTTGTCCATAAACTTGTCCATGTCAAAGGGAACCTCCGGCAGGTAAATAAGATCCGGACCCTCGCAGTCCACATCTCTGGACAGAGCAGCCGCAGCGGTGAGCCAACCCGCATGACGTCCCATAATCTCGCAGATGAGAACCGTGGGCTTCTCGATACCAAAGCTTGCATTGTCCCGGATAATCTCCTTTAAGGAAGCCGCAATATATTTGGCAGCAGAGCCGTAGCCCGGGCAGTGATCCGTAATGGGCAGATCGTTATCAATGGTCTTGGGCACGCCCATAAATCTCTGGGGCTTTCCCTTCATAGCCGCATAGTCGGACAGCATCTTAATGGTGTCCATGGAATCATTGCCGCCAATATAGAACAGACATTCGATATTGTACTTCTCCATAATCTCAAACATCTTGTCATAAACTTCCTCGTTGCCCTCGATCTTGGGCAGCTTATAACGGCAGGAGCCCAGGAAGGAGGAGGGCGTTCTCTTTAAGAGCTCAATGTCCTCCTGACCCTTCACATAATCCCGAATATCCACAATATCCTCTGCCAGAAATCCCTGGATGCCGTGATGCATGCCATAGATTTTCTCCACGCCCAGCTCCATGGCTGCGCTCACCACGCCGGCCAGGCTGGAATTAATCACTGCAGTCGGTCCGCCGGACTGACCTACGATAATATTTCCCTTCATCTTCTCTTACCTCCGTATTTTCTCTCATTAAAAATATTTCACAGTCCCCCGTGCCAAGCTTCCCCGGTGGAATCTTCTGCTTCCGGAAGAGCATGGCCACTGTACGGGAGAGTGATACCGTCCTCAGGGGAAAACAGCCTCCGCCGCTCTCCCTTCTGCCGCCCTCTTTTAGAAGGCCAGCTTCTCTGCAAAGTAACGCTCCAGATCTCCTATCTGAATCCGCTCCTGGGCCATGGAATCCCGATCCCGCACTGTCACAGCCCCGTCAGTCTCCGACTCAAAGTCATAGGTCACGCAGAACGGCGTACCAATCTCATCCTGCCGGCGGTAGCGCTTGCCAATATTTCCTCTGTCGTCAAATTCACAGGTATAGCTCTTGCAGAGCTGGGCATAAACCTTCTCCGCTCCCTCGTTAAGCTTTTTGGACAAAGGCAGCACCCCAATCTTTACGGGAGCCAGGGCCGGATGGAACCTTAAAACCGTGCGCATATCGCCGCCCTCCAGCTCCTCCTCGTCGTAGGCCGCGCACAGGAAGGCCAGCACTACCCGATCTGCACCCAGGGAGGGCTCAATGACATAGGGCACATATTTTTCCTTCATCTCATCGTCAAAGTAGGACATATCCTCCCCGGACACATTCTGGTGCTGGGTCAAATCATAATCCGTCCGGTCTGCAATGCCCCACAGCTCGCCCCAGCCAAAGGGGAACAGGAACTCCAGATCCGTGGTAGCCTTGCTGTAGAAGCACAGCTCCTCGGGAGAATGGTCTCTGGCCCGCAGCTCCTCGTCCTTCATGCCAAGGGATTTGAGCCAGTCAATGCAATACTGCTTCCAGTAGGCGAACCACTCCAGATCCGTTCCCGGCTTGCAGAAAAACTCCAGCTCCATCTGCTCAAATTCCCGGGTGCGGAAGGTAAAGTTCCCCGGCGTGATCTCGTTGCGGAAGGCCTTTCCAATCTGGCCAATGCCAAAGGGCACCTTTTTCCGGGAGGTCCGCTGTACATTCTTAAAGTTTACAAAGATACCCTGAGCTGTCTCCGGGCGGAGATACACCGTATTCTTGGCATCCTCCGTAACCCCCTGGAAGGTCTTAAACATCAGGTTAAACTGACGGATATCGGTAAAATCATGCTTTCCGCAGGAGGGGCAGGGAATCTGATGCTCCTCCACAAAGTTCTTCATCTCCTCCTGGCTCCAGGCATCCACCGATCCCTCTATAGTCATGCCCTGCTCCTCCAGGTAGTCCTCGATAAGCTTATCCGCCCGGAACCGCTCCTTGCAGCTCCTGCAGTCCATTAAGGGATCCGAAAAGCCTCCCAGATGACCGGAAGCCACCCAGGTCTGGGGATTCATGAGAATGGCGCAGTCCACGCCCACATTGTGAGGATTCTCCTGGACAAATTTCTTCCACCAGGCCCGCTTCACATTGTTTTTCAGCTCCACGCCCAGATTGCCGTAATCCCAGGTATTGGCCAGTCCGCCATAAATCTCGGAGCCCGGATACACAAAGCCTCTGGCCTTGGCCAGGGCCACAATTTTCTCCATGGTTTTTTCCATAACTTATTCTCCTCTTACTATTGATTTTTTATTTAAATCGCTGCGCAATGGCTCTGAAGGGTAAAGTCCCTTTGCCGTTGGATTATTTATAAATAATATAGGCTCTCTCCAATCCGTCGCTGGCCATTACCCTGGCCTGCTTTTTTCCCAAAAGCTCCACATTATTGCTGGTATACAGGATGTTCCCCTGGGTTTCCACCAAAATGGGCTCATTTAAAATAATCACCCGGCTATTGGCATTCTCCAGCACCTCCCCGGCCTCCACGGCCTGGCCGGCAGTATCTAGAAAGGGAACACCGAAATCATACGCCCCGGCCTCTCCCACCGTGCCTGCAAAGAACTCCACATCCGTCTCCTCTGTGGAAAAGTCATCGTTGTAATAGCCGCAGTAGTCCACATAATACTTGGCCTCGTCACAGGCAATCTGGATCCGCAAGAGTCCGTTCTCCCAGGTACATTCCTCCAGGATCACATGATCCACCCCGAACTTCCGGTTGTAGACGGACAGCTCCTGCTCCATCATGGCTCTGATCTCCTCCACGTCATAGGCCTGCCCTGCCTCGTCCAGAAATTCATCCGCAAACACCCGGACAACCCTTCCCTTTTTGTCCACGGTCACAGCATCCTCCTGGGGGTCAAATTTGGCACAGCCGACAAGAAGCACCACTAGCAAAATCCACATTCCTATATGTAGAAATTTTTTCATAATGAACTCCCTCCATTTTCCCCTCTCCTGAAAAGGCAAGAAAGGGTACGTTTAGTATAACGTCTTTTTCCTTTTTTTTCAAGACGTTTTTTCCTGAGAAAGCACCCGAAGCACCTCCAGGGACTTATACTGTCCCTCCAGATAAAGCTTCCGGTATTGCCTCAGCACCCCCTCCACCTCTCCCAGCACCTCCGGGGACACCGTAAAGGTGTAGAGCTTTTCCAGGGGAGATGCCGTTATGTATCGGAGGGTGTAAAGAGCGGAGGGAGAGAGCTCCAGCTTCTCAAAGTCCACAGGGCATTCCCCGTTGATCACCAGGGCCCGAAGCTCGTAGATACAGCGGGAAAGGGACCGGGGAATGCTCTTTTTTGTCAAAGCCCGCAAGGACTGATACAAAAGCTTGAGCATTTCCGCCTCATCGTTGGCCTCCCTGGTGTAATAGTCCGCAATCTCACAAAAATAGCAGCCATAGCAGGCCGCCTCCATATCCTGGGAAAGCTCCTCAAAATACTGGGTAACCCTGGCCTGCATCAAGTTAAAGGAGCTTCGTCCCTCATAGAGCAGAAACTCCCCAAAGACAAAGGGCTTGGATACGGCTAACAGGGAGCTGTTGGGTCTCCGGGCTCCCTTTGCAAAAACCGTCACCTTTCCCCGCTCCCTTGTCAGCATCACCAGCCGCTTATCATAGTCCCCATAGGGATAGGCTGCCAATACCAAACCTATCAGGCTCACTGTCTGTCCCATGCTTCTGTTCCCTCATTCTCCACGCCCATGCTTTCCCGGGGTTCTGCACAGTCCGTCACGGCCTGCTCCCCCGCCGGGTCCTTCTGTCTGTAGCTTAAGTAAGCCTCTACACTGCCGGTTAGTTCAAACTGCTCCCACTCTGCTTCCATTTTACATCGCCCCTTTTATCCTGATAAAACTAGCTTCTCCCCCAGGTCAGGGTTCTATCCTCGTAAAATCTGCCAGCAGAAATTTGCAAAAACCGCCTTGACAGGTCCCTGCCAGACCTTTCGCCTACTCCTCCAGATCCTTTTTGTCATAGCCAAAATTCCTAATGAGATAATCGCTGTCCCGCCAGTCCCTTTTCACCTTTACCCACAGCTGCAGGTTCGCCTTAGCCTCCAAAAGCCTCTCTATCTCGTAGCGGGCGGCGCTGCCGATCTTTTTCAGCATAGCCCCCTGTTTTCCGATGATAATTCCCTTGTGGGAATCCTTCTCACAGATAATGGTGGCGTCAATATCTACCAGGCTTCCCCCCTTGCGCTCCGTCATCCGGTCGATGGACACGGCAATTCCGTGGGGAATCTCCTCGTCCAGACATTTCAGGGCCTTTTCCCGGATAAGCTCCGCCACAATCTGGCGCATGGGCTGATCCGTCACCGTGTCCTCGTCATAAAACTGTGGACCATAGGGGAGGTATTTGAAAATCTGTTGGATCAGAGTGTCCGTATTCTCCCCCTTCAGGGCCGAAACCGGAACCACCTCCGCAAAATCCATGAGTTTCCGGTATATGTCAATAACTCCGAAAAGCGCCTCCCTTTTTACCTGATCCACCTTATTGATCACCAGAATCACCGGCACATTTCCCTTTTTCAGCTGCTCCGCAATGTGGCGCTCCCCGGCTCCTACAAAGTCCGTGGGCTCCACCAGCCAGAGCACCACATCCACCTCCCGAAAGGTGCGCTCTGCCGCATTTACCATATATTCTCCCAGCTTGTTCTTAGCCTTATGAATGCCTGGCGTGTCCAGAAATACGATCTGTCCCTCCTTGCAGGTATAGACCGTCTGAATCCGGTTCCGGGTGGTCTGGGGCTTGGGAGAGGTAATGGCAATCTTCTGCCCAATCAGCCGGTTCATCAGGGTGGACTTTCCCACATTGGGCCTGCCTACCAGGGTGGCAAAGCCGGATTTATACGCTTCCTTCATTCTTCTATCTCTCCTCCTGCCGTCCTTTTCCCACATATCCTTCCAAAGCTGTGTAGGGACCGCCTCCTCTTAAGACTAGTGAAACAGGTTTCGAAGCTCCCCAAACAGTTCTCTCTGGCTGTTAAGCTTCTCCTCATTTCCAATAACGCAGAGATTTTCCTGCTTCAGCACTGCCTCCAGATAGGGGGCCAGGCCCTGCACCGCCTCACAGTCGGCCGCCAGCACCTCATCCCGCTCCTTCTGTACATCCGCAAAGGTCATGTGGCTTAAATAGGCTCCCATGGAACGGATCCCCTGGAGATGGGGGGTCAGAGGCACATCCATATCGCTGATGGTCCCGATAATAAACCGGGTCATATCCCGCTCTGACACCTGGAAATTTCTTACAAATTCCATGCTATCCTTGTAGACCTGGATGGTTTTCTCCAGGTTGGGATCCCGATAGGAAACCAGATAAGCGTCTCCGTTTCTGGTATAGCCGTTCATACAGCCATAGGCTCCTCCCTTTACCCGGATCTGGTTCCACAGGTAATCATAGCTCATAATGGTCCGCAGCACCTTTAGGGTTCCCGTATAGGGCAGCCCTGCCTCCCGGAAGTTTCCGGCCATAGCCACATATTGTATCTTGGAGGAGGTGCGAAGTCCCTCGTTTTTCTTCACAGGCACAAAGTCCACGCCGCCGGTCTTTACAGGCTCCGTAAACAGCCGTCCGGCAAGCTTCTCTGCGCAATCCAGGGCTTTGTCAAGGCTTTCCTTTTGTCCGGTATAGCTGACCACCAGATTTTCCCGGCGAATCAACAGCGCTACCAGCTCACGAAGATTCTGGATAAAGCTTTCTTTCTTCCCTGCAAAATCCGCCTCCAGTCCCTCGATCCACTCATAGAAGGCCACGCCGCCGGTGAGATCACAGAGATAGGAGGAGCGGGAAAAGTAGGACATGGCCCGCAGGGACGCCATGGAATGGCCCGCCGTATTCATCACCATCTGCAGCCTGGATTTTCCCTGGGCCACAATCTCATACAGCCGTTTTTCGTCGGTAAACCGGGAGCGGCACAGCATTTCCTCCAGCATGGAAAAGGCAAATTCCAGGTTTTCATATAAGGTTTTCACACGCACCTCAAAGGTAGCCGTGTAGGCCCGGGGATCCCCCATATCCCCATAGCCGCTTACAAAGGAGGTAATGCCGCCGGTTCTTCGGTTTACCTCATTGGAAAATTCCGTGTATTTATAGTGCTCCGTATCCACAAAGCCCAGGATTCCCTTTAGTATCCCCATGTAGGGATAGAGCCGCTCCGGCACCCGGTCCGCCCGGAATATAAGGCTTACATACCCAATGCCATGGGTGTTAACCTGATGAAACACCAGGGTGGTATCCCCGGCTTTATGCTCCTCATTTACAAAGGGACGGGCCTCCTTTCCAATGTCCGTCCGGGACAGCATGGGAATTTTTTCCAGTTCCTCCTGAGTGGAGGGCTCCTCCTGGTAGGCGTGAAGCCGGTGGGTGGCCTCTACGAGAGCCTCCCGCTCCTCCCGGCTTAAGGATGCCTTGTATTCCTCCAGCTTCTCCTCCAGCTGCTGATCCATTTTGGCCGTTAACCCCTGCTCCGGTGCAATGATCACCACAGAGCCGTGGGGATTCTCAAGAAGCCAGGTGCGAATCAGGCCCTCAAAGTATCCCTTTCCCACCTGCTCCCGCAGAAACCCAAAGTTGTCCAGGGCTTCCAG
The DNA here is from genome assembly GCA_947574135.1 of uncultured Lachnospiraceae bacterium. GTDB lineage: Bacteria > Bacillota > Clostridia > Lachnospirales > Lachnospiraceae > RGIG4284. The sequence continues at coordinate 50,986 of CANPIM010000003.1, read as the reverse complement.
ATGGAGAAATACCTGATCATCCCCATAGAGCCAGCTGTCCAAGGCCTGAAGTCCGTACATCAAGCCCGGAGGATAATTCCCAAAGTCCGCCTCCCTATAGCGGAATTCGAAGAAATTAATCCCTGCCTCCAGAGCCTTCTGGTCAATTCCCTGCTCCACAATGCAAGAAAGGGTCTCCTCAATGGTTTTCACAAATTCTTCCTTCCTGGAAGCATTGGTATTTTTTGCAATAATAGAAAAAACCGGCTGCCGTACCCCGTTATCGTAGGAGCTTAAAATATCCTTGCCAATGCCGGCATCCAGGAGGGCCTGCTTTAAGGGCGCTCCCGGTGCGGACAAAAGCACATACTCAACCACCTGCATGGCCAGATAGAGCTTGTCATCCAGGGTGGTGCCTACAGACTTATTGTAGGAGAGGTAGGTATTGTCCTCCACGGTCTCCTCCGCGGAAATGGAATAGGCGCGGCTCACCTCCACCATCCGGTCAAAGGGCTTCTGGAGGCTTATGGTGGAATCCACCGGCAGGTGATCGTAGCTGCTCAAATACTCCTTGTCCAGCCAGACAAGCTTCTCCTTCATATCACAGTCTCCATACAGGTAGATATAGCTGTTGGAGGGATGATAATACCGGCTGTGGAAATCCAGAAACTCACTGTATTTCAGCTCCGGAATAAAATCCGGGTCCCCGCCGGACTCATTGGCATAGGTGGTATCCGGATACAGAGAGGCCAGGATCTCCCGATCCAGCACGCCCTCCGGGGAGGAAAAGGCACCCTTCATCTCGTTGTAAACCACGCCGTTTAGGGAAAGGGACCCTTCGGGATCCTCCATCTCATAATGCCAGCCCTCCTGGAGAAAGATCTCCTTTCTCTCATAAATATTGGGATAAAACACTGCATCCAGATACACATGCATCAGGTTCTGGAAATCCTGGTCATTGCAGCTGGCCACCGGATATACCGTCTTATCCGGGTAGGTCATGGCATTTAAAAAGGTGTTGAGAGATCCCTTGGCCAGCTCCACAAAGGGATCCTTGGCCGGAAACTGCCGGGAACCGCATAGTACGGAATGCTCCATAATATGGGGCACCCCGGTGTCATTGGGAGCCGGGGTCCGAAAGCCAATATAAAATACCTTGTTGGGATCCTGATTTTCCAGAACACAAACCCTGGCCCTTGTCTTTTTATGGCGGAAGAGATAGCCGGTGGAATCCAGCTCCCTGATCTCCCTCTTTTCTATTAATTCATATGCCTGTACTCGTTCTACCGTCATTCCTGCACTCCTATCCGTATATTCATATATTTTTCGGACACCTGCCAATCCCTGCCTGGGTCCGTAAAAGAGCCCGGCTTTTATCACCGCTCTTCACATTTGTCTTTTAGTATACCATCTTCTGCTGGAAAATAAAAGCAATCGGAGGGAAAACTTTCTCTCTCAGGAAAAGAAATGCAAGGCTCTCCGTTCATTTCTATCATAATTTTGCAGGAATCCTCCTTCTTTTCCCTCATAACCGCCAAGCCCTCCCTTAATCTTTCCAGGGAAAAACGGTGCGAAATAAGCCCGGCAGGAGCAATACAGCCAGTTTCCAGACGCTCCAGCACATAATCCCAGTCATTCTCTCCTTCCCCGGCAAAGGAGGAATTCCACGTGCCAATGACTGTGAGCTGATTTCGCAGGATCCTCCAATAGATCTCCTTTTCAAAGGTCACATGGGAACAGGGATTCCCCACAAGAACCACCCTTCCGGCCGGTCTTGCGCACTCCACCCCCATGGCCGTCACATGGCTCCTGCCAGTACATTCAAAGAAAATTGCCATACCGTCCCCACAGCTTTTCAGGCACTCCTCCGGACGGGAGGTCCTGCTGTCCAAATAATGGTCCGGCAGGATTCCCATGGATACGGCCCTGGCCTTCTGCGATTCCTTTTTCCCCACCGCGTAGAGGTTCCTGTAGCCTGCCTCCAGCAAAAACATTACCAGCAATAATCCAATGGGACCCAGCCCGCACACGGCCACAGGAGCGTCCATATCCAGGGTAAGCTCTTCCGTCCCCCGGCGCAGGGCATGCACCGCCACGGCCATAGGCTCCAGCATGGCTGCCTCCTCAAAGGATACGTTCTTCGGCAGCTCCACCAGATTCCATGCAGGTACAGCCACATACTCTGCAAAGCCCCCATTGCAGCGGGAACCCAGATAACGGTAGGAGCGGCACAGCTCATAAGCGCCCCTTTCACAGGGAAGGCATTTTTGACAGGGAAGCAGGGGAAAGATACCGACTCTCTTCTTTCGCCAGGCCGGATCCACACCTTGTCCCAAATCCTCCACCACACCGGCAAATTCATGGCCCGGGATAAGTGGATGCACATGGGCTCCTGTATCAAATATCCTGGGAATGTCCGAGCCGCAGATCCCTGCTGCCTTTACAGATACCAAAACCTCCCCGCTGCCTGGACGGGGAGGTTTTACTGTTTCTAATCGCAAATCACCGATTCCATGCAAAACCCACGCTCTCATAAGGTACTCCTTTCTGCTGCCCTTTTGTTTTATCCCTTTTGTTATATCCCTTTTATCTCGTTCTACAGAACACTCTTTGATTCTCGTTCTATCGCACGGCAAAATCGCTCCAAGTCCTCCCTGGTTGTGATCTTAAAATTTTTCTCATCTCCCGGAATGGTCACAATGTCCAGTCCGGCCAGGACCGCCGGCTCCGTAGAACCATGGATAGCGCAGATTTCTTCTGGCAAAAGCTTCCGATTGGCCTCATAATAGCTTCCCAGTCGAAACACCTCCGGGGCTTGTCCCGCATAAACTGCGCTTCGGTCCAGAAGCTCTGTCACATGCTTCCCGTCCCGGCACAGATAAACCGTATCCTTCATGGGAAGAACCGGCATCAGCCCTTCATGTCCCCTTACCTGCTCCAGGCAGTCCGTAATCTGCTGTGGGGAAAGCAGGGGACGGGCCGCATCGTGAATCAATATATAATCGGAATCCTCTGCATATTTCCGGATATCCTTCAATCCCTCTAAAATGGAAAGCTGCCGGTTCCATCCCGGAAGAAAAAATCCCCGAAATTTTTCCTTTTTGTCTGCTGTTTTCAGCCACTCCTGAATCCTTCTCTGCCAGGACGGATCTGCCACAATCTGGAGTGCGTCAATTTCAGCATGGACAGACAGGGTCTCCAGGGAATAGGAGAGAATGGGCTGCCCGCCTGCCTCAATATATTGCCTGGGGATATCCGTCCCAAGCCTTGTGCCGGTGCCGCCGGATAGGATGAGTGCGATGTTCATGGGGTTTGGGGTCCTCCTGTGCGAAGTTCCTTTATCTTGTCCTCAGTTCTTTTCTCCTGGTTTTCCGGAGTTCCTGACATTTCTGATTTTCCTGAATCCTTTGGGGCTCCTGATCCTTCTGGTTTCTCTGAGTTTTCTTGGGCTCCTGGTGTTTCTGTTTTCCCGAAATCTTCCACAGCTCCTGGCCCTTCTGGTTTCCCAGGGTTTTCCATGTTTCCTGGTACTACGGATTCTTCAGGATTTTCCTGGACTCCCGGAGCTTCGGATTCCCCAGGATTTTCTGTAGTTCCCGGTTCTTCCGGTTTCCCTGCATTTCCTTGGTTTCCCGATGTTTCTTGTTTTTCTACATCCTTCTTTGTCTCTGTAGTTCCCGTCTCCGTCAGATTTTTCTCCTCCTCCGGCGTCTCCTGTAATTCCTCTCCCTCCGGCTTCCCCTCTAATTCTTTTCCATCCGGCAAGGTCCCTTCCTCTTTAATCGTCTGCTCCTCTTCAAGCTCCTCTTTCATGGTCGCCGTACTCCATGTAACCGTTACCCTGGGATCTGCTCCTCCTATCTCAGACCAGTCTCCGTTGCGATTTACTGCTCCCTCCAGCCAAAAGCGGTATTCTCTGGGTTCTCCGTTTTCCTCCAGACCGGTCAGTATGGCACTGATCATGGCACCACTCTCTCCGTCGATAGGCACCCGTTGTTCCCCATCTGTCAAAGCCAGATATAGGCTGGCCCTTGTATCCTCCTCAAAGGTTCCGTCATCCGTCATAGCAATGGCTCCCAGAGAGTCCGGCGAAATACTGGCTGTCACCACAATCTCCACATCTGCCCTTCCCATATTGGTAATCACAAGGGCATCACTGGAGCTGCTGTAATCTACCCCAGCCCCTTCCTCATATCTCCGGAAAAAGAGGGTTGCCCCCTCTTCAAAGGAAAGATTCCCGTAGGCCGCCGCATGGGTCTGCAAAATTAGTTCCTGGGGATCCATGATAAAATCGAATACATGCTCCATATTTGTGGGAAAAAGCACCTGAAATATCTGATCAGTATAAGCTTTGGCTTCTCCCGCCTGGACTTTCCCAGACATGGCCGGCGCCATAAAAAAGCCGGCAAACAGCAGAAAGCCAGACAGTCCAAACCATGCATAGCTTTTTCGTCTTTTCTTCCCTTTGATTCTTTTCCTCAATGCGATCCCTCCCCTGCATTAAAACCTAATTTCCCGGGTATCCTGCAATACTTCCTTATAAGATCGATCCCTTCCAAACAATAGAGTGGTTCCCAGAACAAAGCCTTTGACCCCTTTGGGGGCATATTCCAGAATCTTGTCTGCGCTACAGGCGCCGTCCCAATAGATTTCAAAATCCATATCCTCTTTCATGGATAAAAGCTTTGTGATTTTCTTGCCCACGTAGGGCAGGTACATTTGTCCTGCGTTTCCGGGATTCACGGACATAACCAGGACCTTTTTTACAATGCGGAGCATTTCCATGACGGTTTCCACGGAGGTGCCGGGATTGATGGCGATTCCGGGTATCATTTTGGCATTGATAATAGCCTGCAAAGTAGTGGACGGGTGATATTCTGCCTCCGGATGAATGTAAACCGTATCTCCCGGACGCAGGTACTGTAAAAACAGGTTGATATGATTGTTTGGATGTTCAATCATGAGATGGACATCCAGCGGTTTCTTTGTAGCGCTGGCTATGTAGCGCATATCGTTTAGGGACATGGCAAAATTGGGAACATAGCGGCCATCCATAATATCAATGTGGAAGGAATCAATGCCGCCTTCTTCTAAATTTTTTACTTCCTGCTCCAAATGTCCGTAGTTGGCGCACATCATGGAAGCCATTAAATCAAATTGCATGGTTTGCATTCCTTACCTTTCTCAATAATCTCCGGCAAAACACATTCTGCCAGAACTTTCTATCATTGATAAGAAAGCTTTCATTTTGCAGACGCTGGACGCCTTCGCCCACGCCTGGACACATTTACCTGTCAGTATTTTCCTGATTACTCATTCCAGAAAGCTTTTGTCCGCATACACTATTCGGTATTGGTTCCGTCTTTTCTCAAAGAAAAAGGTCATTAGTCTCTCCGATAGAAAGCCTGGATACCGGTTCTGATATCCATCCTCCCGTTTTCCCCCATGCTCCGCGCAAATGAACAAAATAGGAAAAAGCCATGCGCACAGATCGTCCAGCACCTTTTTCTTCATGATAAACATATTGCAGGGGGAGTAGAGATTCGTATCAAAAAAGCGAACCGCTTCCGCATAATCGTCCGGATAGATTTTTCTCATATAATCCATCATAAAATCCCAGTCAGATGCCACATGTCTCTCTTGGTAGTTCTTCCCAATGCTGGGAGCCACATAGGGGGGCGTGGGCAAAATAACGTCGATCCCCCTGTTCTTCATATCCGACGGCCAGCTCTCCTCCAGAAGGAAATGCCTCCGGTAATGCTCCAGACCTACGATTTCCTGTCGGGCATTTTTCCATATCCAATATAAGGCTGTCAATTCGCAAAATTGTCTGTTCTTGTCTGAGATCTGTTCCCCTACATCGTCTGTCAGATCACAGATCCTTTGTTCTGTAAGCGCAGCCCCCACCTGAATCTCTCTTTGAAATTTGGACAGCTTATAGTCCTGCCCCAAGGGCTTGTCAAAAACAGATCTGACCACATAGATGCGTGCAAAGTTTTTGTCCGAACCCAATTTTGGATATTCCCGATCCCGCTCTTCAAAATACATTTCCAGAAAACGATTGCGAAGCTCCCGGTCAAGCTCCGGCGTTACCAGAATCACGTTTTTCATTCCCATGTGGTGAAGCTTTTCTGTGAGTTTTCCGTAATATATCCCTCTGGTTCCCAGGTATACCGGCCAATCCGTATGAAGCTGTAGGGTTTCGTCAATGGGAAGCACGGGGATTCCGTCAATTTCCTTAGGATTTGGCTCCTTATTATCATACAAATATGCTGCAATTTTTATGTCCGGATATAGCTTTACAAGATATGTACCCAATGTCTGTGCTCGGGAATGAGCGCCGACGATGTAAATATTTTGCTCCATGTTTAATATTTATTCCTTTCGCTTCTCTCAGGCACATAACGCCATAAATACGCACTTTTCACTTCTTTTCTCTATTGTGCGCTTGTTTGCTAACTGTTTAGACCGAATGCTTCTTCGTATAACTCTTCAAATGTATTTACAATAGCAACTATGGAACATTTCAAGTTTTCCAATTTCACAGTATATTTTCTAAGTCTTTATATATTTCAGGGCATTCTGATCAATACATTCCTCCAGGCGGTTGCGCTGAAAATATCCCGTATTATCCCGGCTCCAGCACACATTCTCACGTATTACCTTAGCCGGACATCCTGCAAGCAGTACATGCTCTCCAAAATGAGAGGATGTCACTGTACCTGCACCTACAATGGAACCAGTGCCTATATGCGTTCCTGCAAGAAAAACCGTCCGATACCCCACCCAAACTTGGTTTCCGATGACCACGTCTTTTGGTCGGTTCATTCGCTCATAGGTATTCCAGTCAAAAATATGGTGTTCATTATGGGTTCGTATTACAATTTCTGAAGAAAACATACAATCCTCTCCGATTTTCAACTCAGTATCAGATACCCAGCAAGATGCCTGTATGATAGAGGTATAAGCCCTAATTTCAAAAATGCCTTTATTGCCAAAATAAATATCCAAACGATTTACAGACAGATTACTTCCTAACTTAAGTACATTATTTTGGCCTAAAAAGTGCACATGAAGATTTGACGGAATCGTCTCATCAAAAACAATTCGGTTATGAAATTCATCAGTATATTCTGTTGCAGGCAGCCGTTTTATCAGCTCATCGCTGCCGACAGAATATTCTATTGGAAGCAACTCATGAATGTAGCAAATATCTATATCTGTTTCCGCCAATTCGCGTTTGATTACATCCCTTACTGTATAAAGTTTCGGAAAAAGCACCACCAGTACATTTTTTAGCTGCCTCAATTCCTGAATATGGATAACCGGAATACCGTCATATTCCTGAATATGGGAATGCTCCCATTTCTTATCTGCCAGATAATGAAAGGTTATCCTGCCATTCAACCTCTGCTTAAGCTGCTCATAATTCTGCCCTATGCCATAACCCACAACTGCATGATATTTACTCAAATCGTATGTATGAACCGTAGCCATTTCACCTCATTTCAAGACAAACCTCGCTGCCCGGTTGTTTCAACCTCCATAAAGCTCTTCTAAACGCTTAGCAGCAAGCCGAATGTCATATCCCGCTTGGGCTATTTTTTTATCCTGTCTGTCCCTGTACACATCTATCCTGCATTCTGCCAATGCTTCTGCCCAGTATGTTTCCTCCAATGGAAGAAAGCTTACCAGCTCCGTTATCTGGACCTCTTTGGTCACATTTTCTGAGATCAGACACCTTAACCCTGCGGCCTGGGCCTCTATTGCCGAAATCGGAAGCCCTTCAAAACGGGAGGGAAGGCAGAATACATCCATGGCCTGAAGATAATCTTCCACCTGATCCGTCCATTTCAGAAACAGAACGCTGTTCTCAATCCCAAATTGCCCGGACAAGCCTTTCAGCTTCTCCAGCAACACGCCTTCCCCCAGACAAATAAGAAACAGGGAGGAATTGCAGGCTTTTGCTTTGGCAAAGGCCCTGAGCAAAAATTCCTGATTTTTTTGATAACTGTATCTCCCCACATTCCCAATCACAATCCGATTCTCAAGATTTAAGCATGCGCGGACCTCCTGTCTTTTCTCCGGCCGGAAATGATATTTCCTGACATCTATGGCATTTGGCAATATTTGAATCTGCTCTCTTGGTATCCCAGGACCAAAGAGCCAGTCTGCTGCCAGAGCAGAACAGGCACAGACATCCGTGGCATATTCCAAGGAAAACTGATTCTTATACTCCTCATGCTCCTTTGCCTGTTTTTTCCGCTCATCCTCATCTAACACATCAATCCCTGTGCTGTGGGAATGGACAATAACTTTTCCAACTCCCATCTCCATAGCAATCTCTTCAATTAAAAATCCCCGCCATGAACTGGTGTGAAGGTGTATGGCATCATATCCCTTACTTAAGACATCGATGACTTCCCGCCGTAATCCTTCCCTGCTGTCCCTTTGCCTGTTCTGTATGGCGTATACTGGAAATCCATACTGATAATATTCTTCTGTGTGCCTTAGCTCCTTTGTACCCTTTGTCAAAAACGCAAACTGATATTTTTGCATGTCCATATGGCGCATATGATTAAAAATATAATGGTATACTCCGTTATTGATATCCGGCGGGGTCATATGTAATATTTTGATTTTATTTCCTGCCATCTGCTTTTTCCCAAACACTTTTTAGCCCATCAGCTCTGCGCTCTCCAGCATACGCGAAAATGCGCTACTGTCTAAAGCCAGCTTTTCCATGAGTTTATCAATAAACCTTGTTAAAATAATATCCTCGTTACGCAAATCAAAAAAATCGCCCAATTCAAAATTCCTTTTTTTGATGATCTCCACTCCCACATTTTGGCGTTCTCTTATATGAACAGAGTCATCATATCTCACACGAATTTCCGCATAATCTTTTAAATTTTCCGTAACATTTACTGCATTCTCTTTATTCCATATCAAAAAATTTCCATCGCAACAATCCATATTCCACCGATGCAGTCCGGACCAGTTCTCATAAACCGCCTCCGCCCTTCGATGGTTCAGGTACATGCGCCCCCCTGCCTTTAAAACATACAGACATTCCGTCAGACTTCGCCAGGGATCGATACAATGATCCAGCGCATTTTCTACAATGATATAGTCCGCATAATTGCTGCTTTTAACCCACGCATCTAATACAGAAAATAATTTTTGGAATTTCTCTACATTCTGTTGTTTTTCAACTATAATACAGCCAGCTTTTTTTGCTAAACAAAAAGCACCTATGAAAAAAACAAATGCCGAATATAAAATTCAGGAATATCCATTTTTTCTTCATTATATCTCTCTTACCTATATGTATTCGTTAATATTTAAATTAAGATATTTGAGAACCTTCCTGATCTGATAGTCATTTTCACATTCGCCAGATTGTGCTTTCTCGCCTATATTTTTTAAGTATAGGCCTGTATCTGAACTACTATGAATAGGTATCATATATCCCAGCACTCCCTTCGTCATAGCAACCTTTAGCCCCGATTTCCATGCATTGAAATTAAGCCAAACATCATCTGCTGTAGGGGCAAGTTTCATAAAAATATCTTCTCTGAAAATCTCTTTATCTAAAAGCCAGACAGGAAATAAAGTGCCGCCACCACTCGTCAAAAAATTATGAAAAGAAGGATTCTCTTCTTGGATTCTTCTATTCTCATACCAAATCCATCTAAAATAAGGGAACACTCCATTTTGATCCGCCCGTATCTTATGTGCACGATTACACACGATGCTGTCAGGGTAGCAGTTACTAACCTCAAACATCTCTGCTAATAGTCTTTCTGAATAACTAAAATCATCATCCACCACAAGTACATAATCCTTTGGGTGCTCTAACATGGTATAATAAAATTTTTTATAGGACTTCAAGTTTTTACAATATCGAATCTCCAGTCCTCTTTTTTGCTGTCTTTTCAATATTCCAGGAATTTCTATCCCCTAAAATTCATCCTCTGCCAACCACAAAATTATTTTGTTTGGCTTTTTACTCTGCCGTAAAAGACTTTCTATTGTAAGCCATGCCTTATCCAAGCGAGATGGAATTGTTGTTAAAGAAATGACAACAGGTCTCTGTTCCCTTGAAGATATAATTCCAGTTCTAAAGCATGGTATTTTATAATAAAATTCAATTATATGTTCAAACATAATATCGGAAACTTGTAATTTAGCCTGTATCATTATTTTATATCTAGCTTTTGTCAACCAGTGAATAAGTCTCATATGATTATTTCCTATTCTAAAAATACTTTCCTGGCTCTTGCCATAATATCTTTCTTCTACGCCACTATTTATTAAATAATCCTTAATCTCTTTTCCAATTTTCTCATCTATTACTGCAATTATAATTAAATCAAATAACAGTGTATTAATACTTTCTGCCTTAATTACATCTGCATAGTCAAATTTATACTTATCCCAGTTAGAATCTACCCAGGCAACAATATAACATTCTCTATATTTACTAAGTTGTGTATAATAATCCTGACCTACTTTTCCTGCTCCAAAAATAACTATTCTTTTTCCTATTACTACTTCTATCTTCTTTAAATAATATTGAAGAAGATAAAGACAGAACAAAATCCCCAGGGAGGAAAAATCCATGTGCTCCAAAAGATATTGAATCAACAATTCCTCCTCCCAAAGACTGAATACCCGGATCTCATGGGGATCCCGCTTAAGCTTCACACACTCTGTGGAAAAAAGAACAGTGCAATCCCTGCGCAAGGCATACACCCGGATTCCGTTTAAAACGGACAATATTTCCGCCACCGTGGCAGGGGAAAGCCCCTGTCCCTTCTCCCCTCCGTCCGTAAGCAGATCATTGATAAAAATGCTGATATGTTGATTTGTAATTTCTGATAACTCCCTTTCTCCCAACGCCGGCAATATATAACGGCGAAGGAGATCCTCATATTTGTTTTGCGAGGATTCCTTTAAGGTCAGCCTTACCTCGGAAAGCCACTGGCTCCCAATCTCCTGAACCTTACCGGCTTTCCCTGTGGGCAGCTTCCCGATTTCCATGGCTCTTTTCGCCTCATCCAGCTTTGCCTTTACATCCCGGTAAGTCCTTGCATAGACTACACCATAGTGTATTTTTCCATTGATCCGCTCCTTTTTGTAACGACCTTCCCATCGTCCATCCTTTCTTTTGTAAATATTTTCGCCTGTTTTTGGCATACTCGTACCTCCTTTTCTGACTAGAATTTTGACGGCTATTGGATCTGAAAAAACCAAAAAATAAGCCATCGCCTATTATAAAACTAAAAAATAAGCCGATATAAACAATGTAATCTATATAAATGAGTTGGTAATATCCCTTTGGAATTCCCGCTTTGAGGCGTATATTTCAAAAAAGGGTTGACAGATTTTACGATATCATGTTTAATGTAGATGGCCTGTTAGCGTACAGGTCATTCGCAGAATTTTATATTCTAAGAAATAAAAGCCCTTTTTATAAGGAAGCGTTGTTTACAAAAAAGCTGTTACAAAAGTAGCTAAATCAGCCACTTAAGTAACAGCTCTTTTTATTTCCCAAAATAGAAAAGCAGGCTCCAAAGAACCTGCCGCCTATCCTGCTCTTTTTATTCCTCCAAAGACTCCTCGGACATGATCTTAATCTGCCCACTGTTCAACTCATCCACAGCCACGGAAAGGGGCTTTCTGTTTTCTCCTTCCACCAGTGGCATCTCTCCCGCAATCAGCTGCCGGGCTCTCTTAGCTGTGGCCAGCACAATGGAATACCGGCTGTTTACCACCGGGGTATCGCCTTCCATATCGCCGTTTACGGCCTTCATTAAATCTGTGTATGAGGGATGTAACATAACTCTTCACCTGTTCCTTTCTTATTTATGAACCATACCATTATAAATGGCATAAATTATCTCTGAAACCTCCGGGTGTGCTTCCTGTGAAAGCATTCCTGGCTATTTCTGAAATTTTCCGACCTCTTCCCGAATTTTTCCAATCCGCTCCCCGTTTCGGAAGCTTCTGGAATGCTCACTCTCCAAAATCTGGTGTACCTGCTGCACGCAGTCCTCGATATTGTCATTGATCACAAAATAGTCGTAATCCTCTATGCCCTGCGCCTCCTGGGCAGCCCGGGAAAGCCGGTTTTCAATAACCTCCATGCTCTCTGTCCCACGGCCTGTCAGCCGGCGCCTTAGCTCCTCGGCGCTGGGAGGAGACAAAAACAGCAGAACCGAATCCGGATAGCACTCCTTAATCTTCCGGGCTCCCTGAATCTCAATCTCCAGGATCACATCCTTTCCCAGTGCCAGCTGCTCCTCCACATAGGCCTTGGGAGTTCCGTAATAATTTCCCACATAACAGGCATACTCAATAAGCTCTCCGGCCGCAATCATGGCCTCAAATTCCTCTCTGCTCCGGAAAAAATACTCCCTTCCATCCACCTCCCCTTCCCTGGGGCTTCGGGTGGTTGCAGATATAGAAAGCACATAGGTGTCATATTTTTCCAACAGCTTTTGCAGAAGCGTTCCCTTTCCGGCTCCTGAAAAGCCGGACACCACCAGCAAAATTCCTTTTCCTGCCATATAGCATTCCCCTTATTCGATATTTTGAATCTGCTCTCGGATTTTTTCTATGCCTGTTTTCAATTCAATGGCATGGTTGGAAATCTCCAGATCATTGGCCTTGGACAAAATGGTGTTGGCTTCCCGGTTCATCTCCTGGGCAATAAAGTCAAGCTTGCGACCCACACTGTCCTCTCCGGCTAAGGTAGCCCTGGTATGCTCCATATGACTGCGCAGGCGCACGGTCTCCTCATCCACGCAGATCTTATCTGCATAGAGAATCACCTCCGCCGCCAGACGGCTCTCCTCTATCTGGGCATCCTTTAAAAGCTCCTGGACCTTATTCTCCAGCTTCTGCCTGTACTCTGCCAAAATCTGAGGCGCTCTCTCCTCAATAAAATCCACATGGACAGCCATCTCATCAAGCTTTAAAAGCAGATCCCGCTTCAGGCTCTCTCCCTCCGTGGTGCGGGTCTTGACAAACTGCTCGCAGGCTCCCTGCAGGGCCCGCTCCAAAAGCTGCCAAAGCTCCTTTTCGTCTACCTGCTGCTCCTCCATCACCAAAACTTCCGGATACCGGGAAAGTCCCCCTGCCTGCACATCATTGGCAATGCCAAACTCCTGGGCCATCTGATTGAGATACTGCCAATATTCCGCCGCAACGGCCCTGTTATAGTGCAGGGTCAGATTGCTCTCCGTCAGATCCTCATAAGTGATAAACACATCCACCTTTCCCCTTTGGAGGGAATTCTTTAAAAAGCTGCGGACTGCGGACTCAAAAAAATTCAGCTTCTTGGGCATTTTTACATTCATGTCCAAATATCTGTGGTTGACAGATTTCATCTCCACGGTGATCCGCCGCTCCCCCTCGGACACCTCACATCTGCCAAACCCTGTCATACTCTTAACCATGGTTATTTGTCTCTCGTTTCTCTGTGGTTGCTCTATATGTGAACATAATTAATTATATTATACTTGAAATTTCAGGTGGCGTCAAGTATACTTGAAGGGATGTTTTATGCCACTAAACTGTTAAACTGCTGCAAAAGTATCCCCTCAGAACCGCGTCCGGCGCACATTCTACTCATTACTATAATTTAAGGAGGTCCCAAACATGTCCTTCGACGGAATCACCATAGCCGCCCTGAAAGAGGAGCTGTCCCAGGCTCTCACCGGCGGGCGGATCACAAAAATCGCACAGCCGGAGGCCGACGAGCTTTTGCTGACCGTTAAAAACACAGGCGGACAATACCGGCTGCTTCTCTCGGCCAGCGCCAGCCTTCCTCTGGCCTATCTCACAGAGAAAAATAAACCCAGCCCCATGACGGCCCCCAATTTTTGTATGCTCCTTCGCAAGCATATAGGAGGCGGGCGGATTCTCTCTGTGACCCAGCCCTCCCTGGAGCGCATTCTTCATCTGGAGATTGAGCACCTCAATGAGCTGGGAGATCTGTGCAAAAAGGTTCTCATTGTGGAGCTTATGGGAAAGCACAGCAATCTCATTTTCTGCAATGAGGAGGGCATGATCCTGGACAGCATCAAGCATGTCTCCTCCGCCGTCAGTTCTGTGCGGGAGGTATTGCCCGGCCGGCCCTACTTTATTGCAGAAACCCAGGAGAAGCTTAACCCCCTTACGGCCCTGCAGGAAGAGATGCTATCGGCCATTTCCAAAAAGGCTCTTAAGCTTTCCAAGGCCGTCTATACCACTCTCACCGGGTTCTCTCCCCTTATGGCCGAGGAGCTTTGCTTTCGGGCGGGAATAGATTCGGATCGATCCGCGGTTTCCCTGGAGGGAGAGGAGAAGCAACGTCTGGGCCATGCCCTGGAGGGCATGCTGCTGGATATTAAGCTGGGACAATTTTCCCCCCGGATTGTCTACCAGGGAAAGGAGCCCTTAGAGTTTGCCTGCCTTCCCCTCTCCCTGTATCAGGAGCTGGAAAGCCAATCCTTTCAAAGTGTCTCCGCCCTTCTGGAGACCTATTATGCCTCCAAAAATGCCATAACCCGCATCCGGCAGAAATCTGCGGATCTGCGGCGGATCGTCCAGACAGCCCTGGAGCGGAATCAAAAAAAATACGATCTCCAGTACCGGCAGCTTACGGACACGGAAAAACGGGACAAATACAAGGTTTACGGGGAGCTTCTCAACACCTATGGCTACCAGCTGGAGCCGGGAAGCAAAAGCCTGACAGCCCTGAATTATTACACGAATACGGAAATCACCATTCCTCTGAATCCCCTGCTAAGTCCCCAGGAGAATGCGCAGAAATATTTTGAGCGATATAACAAGCTAAAACGCACCTACGAGGCTGTCACCAAGCTTCTTGCGGAAACCCAGGAGGAAATCCAGCACCTGGAATCCATCCGCACAGCCCTGGATATTGCGGTTCTCGAGGAGGATCTGGTCCAGATACGGGAGGAGCTTGTGGAATACGGCTATATCCGGAAGCGCCGGGGGGATGGCAAAAAGCCCAAGATTACCTCCCGTCCCTTCCACTATCTCTCCAGCGACGGCTTTCATATGTACGTGGGAAAGAATAATTTCCAGAATGAGGAACTTACCTTCCGCCTGGCCACCGGGCAGGACTGGTGGTTCCATGCCAAGGGCGTTCCCGGCTCCCATGTGATTGTCAAGACCGAGGGCCAGGAGCTTCCGGATCGAACCTTTGAGGAGGCGGGACGGCTGGCCGCCTACTACTCCAAAAACCGGGACAGCGAAAAGGTGGAGGTGGATTATCTCCAGCGGAAAAACGTGAAAAAGCCCGGGGGAAGCAAGCCCGGCTTTGTGGTATACTACACCAACTATTCCCTGGTTATCGATTCGGATATCACCGGCCTTCGGCAGCTGTAGAGCCCGGGAGCAAAAGCAGTGAGGAAAGACAGTGAAAAATTGACAAATTTTTTAAAACTTTCTTAGGATTTTTACCCCTTACTTGCTTTTTCCTCTCACAATGTCTATACTATTTGCATATAGACGTTTTACGCGGCTCTTTTTTGGGGAGCCGTGATTGTACAAGGGGGGATTTTGAATGAACATATCTAAGACAAACCATATCCGGCGCCTGCTGTGTCTGGTTTTGGCATGCAGCTGCGTCTGGACTCTGTTTTCTGCTTCCATAAGCTTTGCGGCCCGTTCCACCGGGACGGTAAAAAATAGAATTCTCAACGTGCGCAGCCAGGCCTCCACCGGCTCTTCTGTGGTGTGCAAGCTGAGCCAGGGCAGTAAGGTCACCATTCTCTCGGAAACCACCGGGACGGATGGCATGAAATGGTATAACGTATACTTTGCCTATGGCGGGGATGCCAAGGAAGGCTATGTGCGGGCGGATCTGGTCAATGTAGCCGGTTCCACCGGTTCCACGGCCAGCCCCGGGGGCTCCACGAACAGCTCCTTAAAGAGCATTGTGCCCAATGCTGCCATTGTGCGCTCCTATCCTTCCACCAAGGCGGAAATTCTCACGCGGCTTTTTAAGGGCACCGTGGTAACCCTGGTAAACGAGCAGGCGGCTGACGACGGACGGAAATGGTCCAAGGTTTCCTATCAGGAAAACGGCTCCGCCAAGGAGGGCTATATCCGCAGCGATCTGCTTACAGCGGCCCCTGCGGGATCCACCGTGACCACCACGACCACCAACACAGGATCCACGGCTTCCGGAGCCTCCAAGTATATCAACACCAACGTGGCTCTGGTGCGGACCTATGCCTCCACCAACGGGGATGTTCGTGCTCGTCTGGTACGGGGAACCAATGTAACCGTGATCAAGTCCGCCACAGGACAAACCGACGGGCGGACCTGGTATAAGGTATCCTACAACAGCAACGGTGTCTCCGGAGAAGGCTATATCCGGGGAGATCTGCTGGCTGACGGGACAAGCCCCACAGGACCCGACCCTACGGTAACCACCACCCCGGGCACGGTTCCCGGCGCACCCACCCCCGTCAACGGCACGGCCACAGTGATACCCACTGTAGCCAATATCCGATCCTACGCCTCTCCCAATGGGGATGTGCGCAGCAAGCTCTCCGCCGGTACGGTGGTTACTTTAATTTCTGAAAAAACCGGGGATGACGGAAAGAAATGGTACAAGATTTCCTATACCTTAAACGGCACGACCATGGAGGGCTATATTCGCAGTGATCTCCTGAATCTGGGGGGATCCGGCGGCGGCACTACCACCACCCCCTCCAATCCCACCCCTCCCAGCTCCGGCGGCGGCGTGGCCCAGGTGCGAAGCTATGCCTCTCCCTACGCAGATGTGCGCACCACCCTCTCCAATGGCACCAAGGTCAGCATTATCAAAGAGGTAACCGGTGAGGACGGGGCAAAATGGACCAAGATCTCCTTTGAACAGGACGGAAAGCGGGTGGAGGGCTATGTGCCCAGCTCCATTCTGAAGTAGGCAGGCGGAGCGCAGTTGCGCAGCGCATCCCCTCCCTGGAGGACTTTTCCTGTACAGGACACAATTTCCTGTAAAAGAAAAATAAGGGTATGGCAGAACCGACGAACGGTTGTCTGTCATACCCTTTTTCTATTCTCTATGCAGCCTGCGGCTCTCGAATCTGCAGAATGGCCTGTACCACCTGGTGGCAGATCCGCACAATATACATGCAGTCCTCCTCCACGGAATGCTTCATCCGAAGATATTCCGCGTGAGCATTCTCAATAAACTGGAAAACAGCCTCCTTGGTCCAGAGTCCCGGCATCTCTATGGGCTCCTGAAGGATCTCCCCACTGCTCACATATTCCCGAAGCTTAAATTTCAGCTCCTTCTCATAATAGCAATGGTCCTTAATATTCCCCGGATAAATCTTATTGTGGGGAAATGTAAAATAGTCTGCCAGATAATGAAGCACCTCCCCAAGCCTCCGCATAAACACCCGGGCGTGCTCCTCCAACCCTTTATCATCCTCCAAAAGGCCAGATATCCGATTCTTTACCAAATGAAAGGTCTGGTCAAATTCATGCTTGGTGGTCAGAAAGGAAGGTACACAATCCGGTAAAATGCTTCCCAGATAAAAAGCCTTCCGATGCTCCTCCATAGCCGGTATCTGCATATCCTCCACAATATACTTTGCCAGGGAAATATGCGATTTCTTCCTCAAAGTTATCTCCTCCTGATTCCTGATACATCTCTGCCCTCAACCTTTCCTATCATAACTCCCTTTTGGCAAAATGTCCAGAGGTTTCTTCTGGAATTTTTTGTTCAAAATTTGCTGTTAAAATTTTTTTTGGAAATTTTTTACTCCGCGTCCACCGCCACTCCTATGGTGCCGGGACCTACATGGCAGCAAATGCTCATGGGCAGCTTTACCAACTTGATTTCCTTTCCCGGAAAATGCTGCTTTAACTCCTCCCTCCACTCTTCGGCCTCTGCAAGGGCATTGGCATGCCCCACCGCCAAATGCAGACGCTCCTCCCCGTGCGCAGCCGCAAGCCGCTCCCAGTCCTCCTTAAGCAGCTCCTCCATGGCGGCCTTGGCCTTTTTCCGGCCCCGCACCTTGCTATGTACCTCCAAAAGGCCGCCCTTGATCTGGATCACAGGCCGGATATTAAGAATCTCCCCGGCCATGGCCTCCACACCGCTAATGCGGCCGCCTTTTTTCAGATACCGAAGAGAATCCACGGTTATGTAAATAGATGCATCCAGAGAAATTTTTTCCAAATGCTCCCGGATATCCTCCGCCGACCATCCCTCCTGTACCAGCCGGGCTGCATGAATCACCATATTTTCCAGGGTTGCGGAAATGCGCCGGCCATCCACCACCAGCACCCGCCCCTCATATTCCTGACTGAGACCCGCCGCCGTTTCATAGCTGCCGCTTAAGGCCCGTGTCATGGGAATGTGTAGGATCTTCTCATAGCTCTCCAGAAGGCCGTCCCACAGCTCCATCAGCTGCGCAATGGAGGGCTGAGAGGTGCTTACCTCCTCTCCTGCCTCCAGCGCGCCAAAAAATCGCTCCTCCGTGAGAGAGACCCCTTCCTCATACTCCTTCCCTCCCACCTCAAAAATCAGGGGCAGAATGTGTATCCCATATTCCCTTGCCTGCTCCTGACGAAGTCCACTGTTGCTGTCCGTTATCACTGCAATCCGTTCCACCTGTTATTCTCCTTTTCTGTCTCCAGTTCTTTAAGCTACAGCTCAATGCCTTTTCGGGCAGGAATTCCCTGGTCAAAGGGATGCTTGACCTTCCGAATCTCCGATACATAGTCCGCCAGCTCCAAAAGCTCCGAAGCCGGGTCCCGCCCGGTTAGCACCACCTCCAGCTTTGCGGGCCGATTTTTCAGAAATTCTAATGCCGCCTCCCTGTCTAAAAGGCTATGATTGTAGGCGCTCATAAATTCGTCAATAACCAAAAGATCCACACCTTCCCTCAAGGCTCTGTCTGTCACCTCCTGAAGGAGGCCGGTGTAGGCGCAGGCCGCCTGCTTTTTCTCCTCCTCATTCATGTTCCAGAAAAATCCAAATGCTTTCTCACAGCAGCAATAGGTGGCGCCCAGCTTTTTCAGCATGGCCACCTCGCCGGAGGTGCCGTTTTTCATGCATTGGCAGAATAATACCTTCATCCCGCTGCCAAGGGCGCGAACCGCAAGCCCCACAGCTGCCGTGGACTTTCCCTTTCCGTCCCCACAGTAAATATGCAGCAAACCCTGTTTCATCTTTCTTCCTCTTTTCCTTTTTTCTGCCCCCCTAAGCTGCCTACAAAAATATCCGGCAAAGGTCCCAGGCCACAAAGCTCAGCACAGCCAGGCTCATGGTTAAAAAAGCCGTGACATACAAAAGTACATTGGCCCGGCGGATATCCTCTGGCTCCACCTCTCTTATTCTATCACCAATGGTGGGTTTTTCATACCGTTTTCCAAAATAAAATGCATCTCCTGCCAACTCAAGGCCCAAAGCACCGGCCATAACCGCCTCCGTATGGGCGGAATTGGGACTGGCGTGATTCCGTCTGTCTCTTCGGTAAATTTTCCAGGCATTCCCTGTCTGAAAGGAGGTAAACAGCGTGGCTACTATCATCAAAAGGGCCGACAGACGGGCAGGCACATAGTTTACCAGGTCGTCCAGACGGGCCGCCGCCCGTCCAAAGTACAGATAAGTCTCATTTTTATATCCCACCATGGAATCCATGGTGTTGATGGATTTGTAAAAAAATCCCAGTACGGGACCTCCCAGGATCAAAAAGAAAAGGGGCGCAAGAACCCCGTCAGAGGTATTTTCCGCCACCGTCTCAATGGCTGCCTTGGCCACCCCCTTCTCGTCAAGGCTCTCTGTGTCCCGGCCCACAATCATGGACACCGCTCTCCTGGCCTCCTGCAAATCCCCCTTTACCAGCTGCCGGTATACCTTCATGCTCTCATCCCTGAGACTGCGGGTGGCCAGAATCTGATAGGAAAACAGGGTACAGAGGGCAAAAGAGAGGCTCCTGTGAATTTTACCGGCTCCATAGAGCAAAAGAGCCGGCACTGCCGTGGAAATCCCGGTAACCAGAAGCACCAGAAAAACCCCTGCCGCCAGCTCTCCCCCTTTGGTCTTTGGAAAGAGCCGGCGAAGAAGCCTTTCCAGAACCGTAATAAGCTTCCCTATGGCCTGTACCGGATGATAGAGCCCGTGGGGATCCCCAAAGGCCAGATCAAACAGAAAGCCCAGCAAAAGGGCTGATAGGGTGAATCTCATATACTCTTACCTCATCTCTTTTTTCATATGCTTCCTCTTCCAGGAGCGCTCCAAAGCCCTCTCCATTTCCCACCTGCCAGTGGTAAAATTCCCTTTTGGGATTTCCGAAAGCCTCCAGAATACTCATAATCGTCCCCCCATGGACTATCAGAGCCACACTCACGTCTTTTGATTCCTCTCCTTTGGATTCCCTCTGCCGGAGGGTCTGCCTACTTCGGACCACCTCCGCCAATACCCTGCGAAAGCCTTTTTCACATCTCTTCCGAAAGGCCTCCCTGCTTTCTCCCCCGGGAAAGGGCAGCTGTCCGTTGCTGTCCACCCAGGCCTGATAGGCAGAATTTCCCGAAAGCTCCTGATAATTCCTGTTCTCAAACTCTCCGAAATCACATTCCCGAAGAAGAGGCTCCACCCGGGGCGACAGGTCGGGATAAATAAGACCAGCCGTCTCCAGACAACGCCGGAGAGGACTGCAATAAACCGCGCTCACCCGGGGATAACTCCCATTTCTTAGCATCTCCTGCCCCTCCTTAGAGAGCGGCTCGTCCGTTGTTCCAATATACCGCCCCAGGGTATTTCCAAAGGTCTTTCCATGCCGGATAAAGTATAGCCTAAGCACCTTTCTCTTCCTTCCCTTCTTTGATCACAGTGCCGATTCCGCAGAGCACCCGGTGTACCTCCTGCGCCTCCCTGGCCAGAGCACAGCAAACGCGCCCTGCTCTCTCCCGATATTTTCTGTCAAAGGCATCCATGGGGACTACCCCACAGCCCAGCTCATTGATCACCAGCACCACCTTGGGATTTCTTTTCCTAAGCGCTTCCGGCAGCTCCTGCAAAAAGGCCTCTTCCTCCAAAAAACGCCGGATATATTCGTGAAAATGCAGCACCATTCCTGCTGTAAAAATCGCCTCTCTCCCACAGTCCGCCCCATCTATGATCTGCTCCTCTTCCATGGGAAAAATATTTCGGGCATATGCCTGTTTCCCCTGGAAGGCTCCTCCAATAATAAGCTTCATCCCATTCCTCCTATCCGCGCAGCCGCCAGCACGCAGATTGCCATGAGCAACTCGCAGATCTGGACAAAGTATCCCGCCAGATCTCCGGTAATGCCTCCAAACTGTTTTTTTGACATATGATAATAATGCAAAAAGCTAACGGCCGCTCCCACAAGCAGTGCCAGGCCATAGGTCTTATTGAAGGCAAGGGCTCCCACACTGCACACAGCCACAAATACAAGCATGGTGCCCCGCACCCGGGCTTTTTGGGCTGCATCGGAAAACATAGCCACCAGCCCGGTATTTTTGGCACAGGGAAAGCTTACCACGGCCAGGCCGCTCAAGGCCCGGGACAGCACATAGCCCACCCCCAGCACCGGCAGCTGCTCCGGGCCAAGCTCACTCCACACCCCCAGACACAGGAGAAAGTAGCAGATACCCACTATAATGGCAAAGGCTCCCGCGTGGGAATCCTTGAGAATCTCCAGCTTCCGCTCCATAGGCTGATAGGAACTCAGGGCGTCGGCCGTGTCCAAAAGCCCGTCCAGATGAATTCCGCCTGTGACCAGCACCGGGATAAGCACGTGTCCCACAGCCGGCAGAAGGAAATTCTGGCAGAGCCGGGGGGCCATATATCCCCAGCCCAGCTGCAAAGCCCCCGTACAGACCCCCACAAGGGGAAAGAAGCACATGACATACCGCATATTTTCCTTACTCCAGTCTGCCCGCAGCATAGGAATCTTGGAATACATGGCAAACGCTATTTTAAAGCTATTCCAAAGCTGTCTCATCTTCGACTCCTTCCTGCCCTTCCTTATGCACCACCGGGATTCCGTAGACCACCTCCACCACCTGATCCGCCCTCCCGGCCATACGGCCGTTGATTTCCCCTAAGACCTGTTGATACCAGCGGGTTTCCTCCCCATAATGAATGCCGTCGGAAAATATCTCGTTGGTCACCACCACCAGATGGACACATTTCTCCAGAAGCCCCCTAACCCCTGCCCAGATCTCCTCCACGGCTTTCTCTCCCGCACCCTCCGGTCGGTAGATCTCATTGGCCACCAGGTTAGACATGCATTCCAGCAGAACCACTCCCTTTTCGGGCAGGCACAAACTTTTAAGGTCCGTGTATTGCTCCCAGGTGATAAAGTGCTTGTCCCTTCGCATGGCCCGATGCCTTAAAATCCTCTCCCGGCTCTCCTGGTCAAAGGGAAACATGGTGGCAATATAAGAGAGCTTCAGACCCTCCGGCCTGGAAAGCTCCACTGCCCGGTTTTCCGCATATTCCGACTTTCCGCTGCCGCTGCCGCCTGTCACTAGAATAAACATGAATATTCCTCACATTTCTTTAGAAAATTGAGCGCCGCCTGGGGATTGGAGTAATAAAACACATGGGGAAAGCCTGCGTACAAAGCTTCGGTTCCGTGGCCGCAGAGCCATTCCCGCTTCCCCACAGGCTTTTGGGCCCTAAAGCTCTCCCCACAGTTTTCACTCTCCCAATAGTGGAACTCATGGCCCCGCACCTGCTCTCCCTTTGAGAGCAGCAGCTGATCCTCCTGGGCCGTCAGGGTAATATAGCCAAACCGGCCAAGCTTCCCTGTGGGGTAGGCCCTTCCTGAAATGGCACCCACCATGGGATAGCTCACCCCTTCTGTCCCCTCCAGCTCCTCATGGAGGTATAAAAAACCGCCGCACTCTGCCATACAGGGCATGCCCCTCTCCAGGGCCTGACGGATGGCCTGACGCATGGATTTATTTTCGCTGAGCCTCCCGGCATAAAGCTCCGGATAGCCCCCGCTCAAGAGCATGCCCCGGCAGCCCTTGGGGAGCTCCCTGTCCTCCAGAGGGGAAAAGGAGACAAGCCTGGCTCCCAGCTCCTCCAAAAGCTCCAGATTGTCCCGGTAGGTAAAGCAAAAGGCTTCATCCTCTGCCACAGCAATGGGAATGGGCTCTCTTTTTCCCTGCTTCCGGAAAAATGCCGGCCTTTGGAATGCCAGGGGCGGCGCTTCCCGGGAAAGGGCTATAAGGCCGTCCAAATCCAGGGTCTCCTCCAAAATCCCCGCCAGTTTTTGCAATCCCTCTTTTAGCCTCTCCACCTCATGGGGCAGCACCAGGCCCAGATGGCGGCTTTCCAGGCGTAGCTCCTCCACCTGGGGCACATAGCCCAGCACGCGCAACCCAAACTGACGTTCTATTATCTCCCGAATGTTCCCATAAAGCATGGGAGACATTCGGTTCAGGATAACTCCCTTGATCATGCTGGGCTGCTCATATTCCAAAAAGCCCTTTAATACGGCCAGCACAGACAGGCTCTGGCCCTTGCAGTTTATAATAAGCACAGTGGGAATCTGTAAAGTCCGGGCTACGTCAAAGGAGCTTCCTGTAAGGGTCGTCCCTCCCAGGCCGTCGTAGTATCCCATCACTCCCTCCACTACGGAAATATCCTGTCCCGCCGCTCCATGTCCGAAAAGATAGCGGGTGGTTTCCGGATCTGTAAAAAAGGTGTCCAGGTTTCGGGATTTGGCGCCAATTACCCGCTGGTGAAACATGGGATCAATATAATCCGGCCCACATTTGAAGGATGCGGTTCCAAGGCCCCGGTTTACCAGAGCCTGCAGAATGCCGCAGGTGATCAGGGTCTTTCCGCTGCCGCTGGCCGGAGCCGCCAGCATGACTCTTGGACAATTCATGGCTCACTCTCCCCTTCCCGTGCAGGATATGATATACACCGGATTCTGCCCGGTCATGAGATGATATCCTCCCAGGGTCCGGGCCTTTGCCACAGTCAGCTGAAGGATTTCCACCTCCTCAAAGGGCAGCTCCCTAAGGCACCGCTCCATCTCCCCCAGAGTTTCCAGGGTCACCGCATTGATCACCACCCGGATGCGGGGATTTTTCTCCAATAAAAGCGCCAGGATCTCTCTAAGCTTTCCGGCGGATCCCCCGATAAAGGCGTGGGTGGGGACAGGCAGATCCCGCAAGGCCTCCGGGGCCTTTCCCCGAATGACCCGGATATTGGGCACGGCAAACCGGCGCATATTTTCCTCAATTAGCCCGGCGGCCTCCTCCTGTCTTTCCACCGCGTACACCAGGCCCTCGCTCACCTGTAACGCCATCTCCACCGACACGGAGCCGGTACCGGCCCCCACGTCATAAACCACCCCGTCCCGGGTAAGCCTGAGCTTGGCCACAGACACTCCCCGAACCTCGCTCTTGGTCATGGGAGCCTTTCCCCGAAGAAAAGCCTCGTCCTCCAGGCAGGCCTGTATGCCTCGGCAGGCCTGGGGATTTTCTAGCAACGCCGCACACAGAGAGTCGAACTTTTGTTCTGTAAGCTCCCGGGCCTTTCCCCGGACCAGCCGCTCCTCCCCATAGTGAAGCTTCTCCCCCACAATAAGCTCCACCTCTCCCAGGCCATACTCCGTAAGCTCCCGGCACAGCTCCTGCACGCTCTGGGAGCCGCTTAGAAGAGTAAAGACCCTGGGATTTTCCCGCACGGCCGCCACCAGATTCTCCCTTCGTCCATGGACGCTTAAAAGCTTGATATCCTCCCAGGAAATCTTTAGCCGGCTGCACAGATACACCACCGAGGAGATCCCCGGCAGCAGCGACACCTGAAATTCCGGCTCCTTTAGGGCCTCCAGAAGGCCCTTGGCCCCGCTGTAAAAGCCCACATCCCCGGAGAGAAGCACCACGGCAGATCCATAGGCAGGATGCTCCAAAAGATACTCCCGGATTTCTGCCGGCCGGTAGGACACGTACATTGGCTTTCCCAAGCCTTCCACACACTCCAGCATACGTTCAGCCCCAATGAGACAATCCGCCCTCAGACAGGCCTCCCAGACCTCCCGGGTCATATTTTCCCGCACCCCCATGCCGATGCCGGCCAAAATCACCTGCCGGGGGGAATTCTTTTCCAGGAGCTCCAATCCTTGGCCGGCTAAGACTTTCCCCTCAGAGGCCTCCTTTTCCCGCAGCTCCACTCCTTGGCCGGCTAAGGCTTTCTCCTTTTCCAAGAGCTCCACTCCTTGGCCGGCTAAGGCTTTCCCCTTTTCCAGGAGCTCCACGCCTTGATCCGCAGGGATAAGCGCCCGGGAAAGCCGGAAACGCTTTTCCAGAATTTTACAGACGCTTTCCAGGCTCTCCCCCGGCTGCTCCGGGGGCCGACCGATAAGGATCACCTGTGCTCCCGCCTCCCGGGCCGCTGCCAGCTTTTCCGGAAAACCGCCGGCTTTTCCGGACTCCTTGGTTACCAGATAGCGGGCGTCCACCTGGCGCAGCATGGCTATATTAAGCTCCCGGGAAAAGGGCCCCTGCATACAGATGAGATGCTGGCCCTGAAAGCCCATACGGCTGCAGGCCTCTGCCACCTCCGGGGTGGACAGCACCCGGGCATAGAGCCGCTCCGCATAATCCGGAAGCTCCGTAAAGGCCATAAGCTCCTTGCTGCCTGTGGTGAGGAGCACATTTCCCGTGGTCTGCCTTAGATACGCCACAGCCTCCCGGGTGTCCGCCACCCGGATACATTCCTCCTCCGGCGCTGGCACCTCCCGGCGGATAAGCCGCAGATACTCTCTCCCGCTCCTCTCACAGGCCCTGTGAATATTTTCCGATGCCAGGGCGGCATAGGGGTGTGTGGCGTCCAACACCAGCTCCGGCTGCTCCTTTCGAAACAGCTCCTCCATCTCCTCCTCGGTTAAACGCCCGGCGTGAACCTTAAGAGCCCCCTTCTCCTCCTCGCACCATCTCTCCCGATCCTGCTCTACCAGCCGACCCCCGTATTCCGTGGCCGTACAGACCAGCAAAGACACCCCCTGCCGGCCAAGCTCCCAGGCCAGCGTGCGTCCCTCGGTGGTTCCTGCGAAAATTATTATCTGCCTCATCCTCGCTCCTCCCTGTCTGCCTCCGGTTCCTCCCTGTCTGCCCCCGGCTCCTGTGTCCCGGTAAGGGTAAGCACATACCTGTCCTGGGCAAGGGCTGCCGTAACCCCGTTTTCCGCCATTTTTCTCAAGAGAAGGCTCCCTTCCCGGGCGGCCTTGAGAGCCGCACGCTCACACACATTGCCCACACCCGTCACCTGCCGCACAAACTCCGACTCCAAAAGCTCCTCCTTATACTCCACCTTGAGAAGCTCCCCGGCAGAATAGGTGAGAAAGGGAATCTCCCATTCCCGGGCCAGAGCCAAAAGGCCAGGCTCCTGGCTTTTTAAGTCAATGGAGGCCAAAGCCCGCAGGCTGTGCCGGGAAATCCCCCTCTCTCTTAAGGCCTTCTTAGCCAAAGCCCGAATCGCCTCCAGGGAAGCCCCTCTCCGGCAGCCCATGCCCAGCACCACCACAGGGGGAAACAGCCGTAGGGTTCGGGCAAAGGGGGTGCCATTGGTTTTTGCAGTGACAGCAATCCCAAGAGCCGGCCCATCCTCCCGGCGCCACACCAGCCCGGCGGGCAGCTCTCCCTGAACCGGAAAATCACTGTACAGCCCCACCGGCTGATCCTCCAAAAGAGCAGCCGAGATTTCCTTGGCCAGGGTCTTGTCCGAGAGGGCCAGCCTGCGCTCCCTTGCAAAGACGTCCACCGCAAATTTTTGTCTGAGATCCGTGGCTGTGGTGATCACCGGAACGGCTCCCAGATATTGGGCCAGCTCTCCGGCCAGGGCATTGGCGCCCCCCACATGTCCGGAGAGTAAGGAGATCACGAACCGTGCCTGCTCGTCTATGCACACCACTGCCGGATCCGTAAGCTTGCTTTTGACAAAGGGGGCAATGCCGCGCACGGCAATGCCGGTGGCTCCCACAAAGATCAGGGCCTCCTTTTCCCCAAAATGCCGGCCAGTCCAATCCCTTAAGGATTCCTCCACCGGCTGTACCTGGCACTCCCGGGCACAGGCGCATTTCCCATAGGCCTGGCTCTCCCAGCCCCGCCGTCTCAGCTCTCCCTGTATGCTCCTGGCATAGGTACAGCCGGAGCGGGTAAATCCTATGATTGCTGCCCGCATGCTCTTCTCTGTGCCTCCAGTCGTCCAAACAGCTCTTCCACCTGCCCCATTTCTCCCAGAAGCCCCCGCTCTCTGGAAAAGGTTACAATGCCTGTCTCCAGGTTTCCATAGCATCTATGGTTTACATAATACTCCATTCGTTCCATCAATCCCTGCATCACCGGCTGCAAAAGCCCGGCCTCCTCCAAAAGATCCAGGGCCTCATCCGTGGTTACGCAGCCCATAAGGCTTTGGCACAGGTTCCGGTCTCCCCCATGAAGGGCTGCATGGGCTGTCAGAATTTCCATCCGTCCGTCGGCGTTTCGGGAATGGGTATTCATAATCCCCGCCGCCAGCTTTACAAATTTCCCAATGTGTCCCACCAGCAGCACACTCCTGGCGCCCTCCGACACTGCCACGTCCAAAGCTTCCCCCAGGAAATTGCTGCATTTTATCGCCTCATCCAGAAGCTCCCGGCGAACCTCCCCCAGAAATTCCGTGCCGTAATTTCCCGGCACCAGGAGAAGATCCCTTTTTCCGTTTGCCAGCTGCATGCGGATCTCCGTCTCTATGCTGGCAATGAGGGCCGCCTCGCTCATGGGCTCCACAATGCCGCTGGTCCCCAGCACAGACAGGCCGCCTGCAATACCCAGTCGGGGATTAAAGGTCTTTTTCGCCGCCTCCTCTCCCCCGGGAATGGAGATCACCACCCGAAGTCCCCGGCTTTCCCCAAACTGAGAGCGGATCTCCTCCAGGGCCTTGCCAATCATAGCCCGGGGCACCCGGTTAATGGCCGCCGCCCCCACCGGCTGATCCAGCCCTTTTCGGGTCACCCGTCCCACTCCGGGACCGCCTTCAATGGAAATCTGAGTTTCCCCCGGATTCTCTGACATGGATACCCTTGCATAAACCAGCAGGCCATGGGTGACATCCGGGTCATCGCCCCCGTCCTTTTCAATGGCGCAGCTGGCCCAGTTCTGCCCTCTCCTTGCATCCAGCACCTCCAGGCGCAGCAGGATTCCCTTGGGGGTCAGAAGCTCCACACAGGGCACCGGCTGCCCGGACAGCAGATAAAGCGCTGCGGCCTTCGCCGCCCCGGCCGCGCAGGAGCCCGTGGTATAGCCCAGGCGAAGCCTTTTATTATTTTTTGTCACATATTCTTCCAGCATACCGTAAGCTCCCTAAAACCTGCTCTCTTTTTCTCCCTCTGCTTCCTGCTCCCAGCCGTAAGCCAGGAGAAACATCTGGTGGAAGGCCGCATGGGCCCTCTTTAGAGACAGAAGCTTTCCCTGCCGGTCAAGGAAGCAATGCCGGGTTTCCCCGGTGGTCCTAAGCTCCCCGGTGGCCTGGTCCGTGATCTCATAGCCGATGGTAAGCTTTATGCCGTTGTAGGCCTTTATTTTCAGCCGGATCTCCACCACATCCCGAAAATAGACGGAGGCCTTGTATTCACACTGGACAGCAAGCACTGGACTTAAAATTCCCGCCTCCTCCATTTCCCGGTAGCCCATTCCCATCTGCTCCATAAAATCACACCGGGCTTCCTCAAACCAGCGGATATAGTTGGAGTGATGGACAAAGCCCATCTGATCCGTCTCATAGTATTGGGCTCTGTGGGTATAGGGCCGGATTTCCTTTTTCTGCTTCATAATTCTGTCGCCTTCCCTTTTTCAAACATTAGTTCTGGTGGGTATACTCCTCCACATTCCCCTGGGCAAAGCTTGGCATCCGGTCGTAGATGGCCAGGGCATACTGGTAAAGGCTTAAAACCGCCACCCCTCCGGTCCCCTCCCCCAGACGCATTTCCGCGTGGAGAGGCGCCTTCATGCCCAGAGCCTCCAGCATTAGCTTCCCCGCAGGCTCTGCGGAGCAGTGGGCCGGCACCATATATTCTTTGGCCCCCGGGGCCAGCACAGCGGCCATATAGGCAGCCACAGAGGAAATAAACCCGTCAATGACCACCGGTGTCCGGTGGCAGGCAGCCCCCAGATAACAGCCTATCATTCCCGCAATGTCCAGACCTCCCACCTTGGCCAACACATCTATCACATCCTCCGGATCCGGCCGGTTTATCTCAATAGCCCTGTGAATGGCCCCTATTTTCTTTTGCAGGCCCTCACTGGACAGCCCGGCGCCCCGGCCGGTCATCATCTCCACCGGCTGATGCAGCAAAACAGAGGCACAGGCAGAGCTGGTGGTGGTGTTTCCGATTCCCATTTCCCCGGTGAGAAACAGCCGGTAGCCCTGGGCATACAGCTCCTCCACCGTCTCCACACCCACCAGAATTCCCCGAAGGGCCTCCTCCCGGCTCATAGCCGGTCCCTTGGTCATGTTATCAGTGCCGTATTTTACCGGCTTGTTGATAATCCGGGGATGCTTTCCGTCCACCAGCATCCCCACATTTACGGGAATCACCTCCGTGCCGTGAAGGCTTGCCATAATACATACGGAGGACATATGGTCCCCCATATTTTCCAGCACCTGGGCCGTCACCTCGCTGCCCGTCTGGGTGACGCCCTCCGCCACCACGCCATTGTCCGCTCCCATGACAATCACCGCAGACTTCTCAAGCTTGGGCCTGGGATTCCCGTAAATTCCTGCCAGCTGGACCACCATCTCCTCCAGCATCCCCATGGCCCGCAGAGGCTTGCACAGAGAATCCCAATGCCGCCAGGCCGCCTCCATGGCCTTTGCATCCAGGGGCTGTATCCCCCGGATCACATTATTTAACTCCGTCTCCAAATTCATACCAATCCTCCTGTTGGAAGTACCGCATCCGGGCCTCCCGTGGCCCTGGTCTCCCATGCGTCTGGTCTCCCAGCGCTTCTATTTCATTTACCGTCCCCCCTGGTACAGCAGGGCGTTGCAGATAGCAGCGGCGATATTGCTGCCGCCCTTTCGACCCCGGGGCACAATGTAGGGCACACCGGCCTCCATAATCAGCTCCTTGGCCTCCACCACGTTGACAAAGCCCACCGGCGCGCCGATAATCAGGGCTGGCTTCTTTTTTCCCTCTTCTATGAGCTCATAAAGGCGAATCAGGGCCGTGGGCGCATTGCCAATGGCAAATATCACCTCCCCGGGAAGCTCCATCCCCCGCTCCATACAAACAGTGGCCCGGGTACAGCCCCGTCTTTTTGCCTCCTCCGCCACATCCGGCGCATCCATAAAGCAGAATACCTCTCCCCCATATTCCCCAAGCTTTTTCTTGTTAATGCCGGCAGCCGCCATGCGGGTGTCTGTCACTATGGAGGCTCCCCCCTGCAAAAGCTTTTCCCCAAGTCTGGCCGCATCCGGGGAAAAACACAGGTTGTCTGCGTAATCAAAATCCGCGGAAGTGTGAATGCATCGCTTCACTATGGAAAATTCCGGCTCCGGCCAGGTCCGTCCCTGAAGCTCCCCGGCAATGATCTCCATACTGCGGCTCTCAATCTCCATGGGCGCCACAATCTGAATCCGTTCCAAATGCTTATTCTTCATCTTCCACTCCCGCCTCCAGTATCTCGTAGATTTTTTTCATGTCCAGGGATCGGCGCACCAGATCCGCAAGCTTATCGTACTGCTCCTCCTTGTAGGCCTCCAGATCAAACTGCCAGCTTAGGGGATCGAGCCCCTTTTCCCGCATGAGCTGTCCGCACAAGGCCTCCGCCAGCCCCGGCGTGTCAAAAAGACCGTGGAGATAGGAGCCAAACACCGTGCCCTCCCCATTGGACAGCCCGTCTGTGCGTCCGTTCTCCAGCCGGATAAGCTCCCGGCAGCCTCCCAGATTTTCCGTCTGCCCCATGTGAATCTCATAACCTGTCACTTCCCCTTCCTCACAATCCCCAAACAGGGGAATCTGCTCCATCCATTCTCCCTTTATGCGGGTGCGCGTCTTTTCCCTGGAAAATTCCGTCCGGGCCTTCAGAAGTCCCATGCCCCGTAAGCTTCCCCCGTGCTCCACCTCCCAGGGATCCGAAAGCTCCTCCCCCAGCATTTGAAAGCCGCCACAGATGCCAATCACAGGCACTCCCTGCTGGGACAGCCGCAGAATCACGGCCTCCATGCCGGTTTTTCGCATCCACAAAAGATCGTCCATGGTATTTTTGGTTCCCGGAAGAATCACCAGATCCGGATGTCCCAGACGTGTCGCCTCCTTTACATACCGGAGAGAGACGCCCTCCATGCGCTCAAACGCTCCAAAATCCGTGAAATTCGAGATGTGGGGCAGATGCACCACCGCAATGTCCGCCCCGGCCCCGATCTCCGTTCGGTTGAGCCGGTCGGAAAGGCTGTCCTCATCGTCAATGTCCAGCTCCTCCAGGGGAACCACACCCACTACAGGGATTCCCACCCGCTCCTCTATCATTCCAAGACCCGGCTCCAGGATCTTTAAATCCCCCCGGAATTTATTAATGACCAATCCCTTGATATACCGCTGCTCCTGCTCCTCCAGAAGCTTCACCGTTCCGTACAGAGCCGCAAACACCCCGCCTCTGTCAATATCTCCCACCAACAGCACCGGCGCTCCCACCATACGGGCCAGTCCCATATTCACAATGTCATTTTCCCTGAGGTTAATCTCCGCCGGACTTCCCGCGCCCTCTATGACAATCACATCGTATTCCTTGCTCAGCCTGTCGTAGGCGCCCTTTACATCCCCCATCAGCCGGGATTTATTGGCGTAGTAGTCCATGGCCTTCATATTCCCCAGCACCTGTCCGTTTACAATGATCTGGCTGCCCATATGGCTGGTGGGCTTGAGCAAAATGGGATTCATGTCTACTGTGGGGGCAATCCCCGCTGCCTCCGCCTGCATGGCCTGGGCCCGTCCAATCTCCAGTCCGTCCTCCGTAATATAGGAGTTCAGGGCCATATTCTGGGACTTAAAGGGGGCCACCCGATACCCGTCCTGCCGAAAAACCCGGCAAAGTCCGGCTGTCAGAAAGCTCTTCCCTGAGTTTGACATGGTGCCCTGGACCATGATTACCTTTGCTTTTCCTCTCATGCTGCCTCTCTTTCCTGGTATTTTTATTTCCTTCTCTTTTCCCTCTTAGGACAGAGCGTCTTTCTGCCTTCCCTCTGTTAGGCCCACCTGCACAAGGGCCGCAAGAAGCCGTTTATTTTCCTCCCGCCCCCGAACGGCCACCCGGTAGTGCTCCCTGGAAAGCCCCCGATAATTATCACACCGGCGAATGAGAATTCCCTGCCTCAGAAGCTTCTCATAGAGCCTGGTCTCCCCCGGCGCCCGAAAGCACAGATAATTGGCCGCCCCTTCATAAACCTGAAGTCCAAGCTTCCGAAGCCCCTGCCTGAGAAAGGCCCGCTCCCGGCCTACCAGCTCCCTAGTCCGGGCGGGAAAGTCCCTATCCTCCAAAGCCGCCAGTCCCGCCGCCTGGGCCAGTCCACCCACAGCCCAGGGCTGTCCGGCCCGGCGCATAGCCTCCAAAAGCTTCCGGTTGTCCGAGAGCACATAGCCTAAACGAAGCCCCGGAATGGCATACATTTTGGTAAAGGATCGGAGTAAAATAAGATTGGAAAATTTTTCCAAATATTTAATAAGAGAAAAGCTCTCCCCATCCTCCGAAAAGTCCAGAAAGCACTCGTCCAGAAAAACAAAAATCCCCATCCCGGCCGCCTTTTCCACCAGCCCCAAGAGAAAGTCCCGATGCGTCAAAAGCCCTGTGGGATTGTTGGGATTGCAAAAAAACACTGCGTCCAGCTCTGGTGTCAGGGCCTCCAGCATTCCGCTTTCCCCCTGCCTTTCCTGATTTAGCTCATAAAACAGGGGCTCTGTCCCCGTCTGGATCAGAGCCTCCTCATATTCTCCAAAGGTAGGCGCCGGAAGCAGAGCCTTTTTGGGTCGCCGGGCATAGGCAAACCGATAGATGAGATCCGCCCCACCGCTGCCGCAGAGCACCTGCTCCGGATGCACCTGCTCCCGCCTGGCTATGGCCTGCACCAGCCGACGGCACAGAGGGTCCGGATATTGCTCCACCCCCTCCATGCTCTCACAGATGGCCCGCCTTACTTTGGGCTGCACCCCAAGAGGATTGATGTTGGAGGAAAAATCCAAAAGCTCCCCCTCTTTGCAGCCCACAGCCCTTGCCGCTCCGTAAAGATCCCCGCCGTGAAGCAGCCGCGTTCCCTCTGTCTGTATCTTCTGTGTCTCCATAGCTGTCCGTCTCTCCTCATTCCGGAAAGGCCCTGCTCCTGTCCGGGCCTTCACCAAAGCTCCCTTTCTCCGCCGGTATTTTGGTAAAAGTCTTTCGTCTCCCTGTTTCCGCTTCCGGAGCCCTCAAGCTTTTCCACTCCGCTCATCATAATATTGCCTTCCATCACTTCCTCATTCACATAGCTTCGGAAGGCATCCGAAATATACTCCCCAAATCTCTGCCAAACGGCCGCGTCCTCTGACAGATGCTCCAAAATGGTCATCTCCAACACCTGGATGACTTCCTGGTCTCCCTCCCGCCACATCTGTTCTATGACGTCACAGTATCTCTCAATCAGTTCGCAGTTTCCATTTTTCCGCAACAAATTATAAAGTGGTTTTCCGATTACGTCTGCTGCCAGCACCTGAAGAAAAATCCCGCTATAATCGCTTCTGTGCATCTCACAGATCAGTCTGCCCTTGGGCAGCTCCTGCATGATTCTTGCGCAATCCTCTTTATTCAAACCTTCTCACTCCAAATTCTTTCATCCTTTTATCCAGTCCCGGCTAATCACATCCCGGATCCCCTGCGCCGTGTAAACCTCTGCGGAGGCATACACGGGAATACCGGCCTTTCGGGCCGCCCCTTCCGTCACAGGTCCTATACAGACAACCCGGGGAAGTCCCTCCATACTCTCCAGCATTCCCCCAAAGGCTCTTACGGCCGAGGCACTGGCAAAGGTTACATAATCCATCTCCGGCAGAATCCGGTTCAGCTCCTCCGCCTTCCGTCCGTCCACAGTCGTCCGGTAAAGGGCCACTGCCTCATAAGGAATCCCCGCCTTCGAAAGGGCATCCGGAAGCTCTCTGGAGGCCTCCTGCGCCCGCATAAGAAGTACCCGGGGCGGCTCCTTCCCCTCCCGGGCCTTTAAAAGGGGAATCCATTCCCGGGCCAAATCCCGGCTGGAAAATTTTTCCGGAACAAAATCCGGCCAAACACCCCGTTCCAGAAGGGCTTCCCTGGTCCCCTCCCCGATAACGGCAATTTGGGTCCCCCACAGCTGACGAATATCTACGGCCCGCCTTTTGAGATAAGAGAAAAAGATCTCCACCCCGCTGCTGCTGGTAAATACCAGCCAGTCGTAGCTCTTAAGTTCTGCAAAGGCTTTGTCAAGCTCTGGTCCCTCCAATGCCTCTGTGCGAATCAGGCTAAAGGATATGGGCTCTGCTCCCGCCTCCCGCAAGACCTGCGCCTGCTTCTGACACATGCCCTTGGTACCGGTCAGAAGCACCCGGGCTCCAAAAAGAGGCTCTTTTCCAAACCAGGTAAGCTTCTCCCGAAGCCGGGCCACCGGGCCGATCACCGTGGCTGCCGGCGTCTGAAGCCCTGCCTCTTTTACCTGCTCTACAATGGTTTCCAGGGTTCCCGTCACACAGCGCTGCCGACAGGTGGTTCCGGACTGAATCACAGCAGCCGGCGTTTCCGGCGCCTTTCCCTTTTCCATAAGGCTTTTTGCAATATGGGAGAGATTTCCAAGCCCCATCAGGAATACCAAGGTCCCCTCCTCCCGGGCCAGGGTGGCGTAATCAAGCTTAAGCCCTTCCTTGGTATTGCTCTCATGACCGGTAATCACATGGAGGGAGGAGGCAAAGTCCCGGTGGGTCACGGGAATTCCCGCGTAGGCGGCCGCCCCGTAGGAGGAGGATATTCCCGGAACCACCCCAAAGGAAATTCCCGCCTCTGAAAGCTCCTCAGCTTCCTCGCCGCCCCGGCCGAAAATAAAGGGATCTCCCCCTTTTAAACGCACCACCAGCTTTTTCTCCCTGGCCTTTTCCACCAGAAGCTTGTTGGTCTCCTCCTGGCGCAGGTGATGATGGGAGGAGCGCTTTCCCGCATAGATAAGCTCCGCATCCTCCCGCGCCTCATTGAGGAGGCTGCTGGAAATAAGGTTGTCATAGACCAGCACGTCTGCCCGGCGTATAAGCTCCAGTCCCTTCTGACTGATAAGCCCCGCATCCCCGGGACCGGCGCCCACCAGCCAGACCATGCCCTTTTCCCGTCTGTCCGTGTTACGCGGACACACCTTTTTTACCTCCCAAGCCAGGCGAACCCCAAAGTTTCGGACCTCCTCCAGAGACCCCGCCTTTTCCGCAGGCAAAAATCCCTGGGCGCCCACGCCGTGCTTTCCGTCCGCCGCATAAAACACCTGCATGGAAAGTCCCTGCTCCTTATATTGGCAGTATCCGGCAGCCGGCGCATTGCAGCTGCCCCCAATGGCTCCAAGATAGCTTCTCTCCGCCAACAGCAGACGCTCCGCCTCCGGAGAATGAATGGCAGAGAGCACCTGGGAAAACCGTCCCTCCTTGGCCTCCACCGCCAGGATCCCCTGCCCTACTGCCGGCAGAAAGGTCTTGGGATCGAGATATTGAAAGAACAATCCCTCCCCTGCTGAAATCCCCAGGCGGGAAAGCCCTGCTGCCGCCAGGAGAATTCCGTCGTAATGCCCTTCCTTAAGCTTCCCCAGCCTGGTCTGCACATTTCCCCGGAGCATGGAAATTTTTACCTTGGGATTGATCTCCCTTACCTGTAGCTCCCGGCGCAGAGAGCTGGTCCCCACCACACTTCCCTCCGGAAGCTCTGCAAGCTTTTTCCCCGTGGTGGTCACAAACACATCCCGCGCATCCGCCCGCTCCAGCACTGCCCCGATTCCCAGTCCCTCCGGAAATTCCATGGGCATATCCTTGGCGCTGTGCACCGCCAGATCAATCTCCTCCCTTAAAAGAGCCTCCTCCAGCTCCTTTGTAAACACGCCCTTTCCTCCAAAGGACGCCAGAGAACGATGAAGCTGCTCATCCCCTTTGGTGGAAAGCTCCACCAGCTCCACCTCTGCCTCCGGAAAGGCCTCCCGAATCTTATCCCTTACCAGACAGGTCTGTACCAGAGCCAGCCGGCTCTTTCTGGTTCCAATTCGAATCCTCATAGTTGATACCCCCTGGGGGTAATCATTTTTTCCTGACTTACATAGCTCTGGGAATTTCCGATAATCACCACACTGAACATATCAATCTCCGCATCCTTAAGCTTTTCCAGGGTGGTGATAAGGCTGCTCTCCTCCTTCCGGCCCGCATGGCGCACAATGCCCACCGGCGTGTCAGGGCTTCGGTACTCCATCAGTATTTCTGCGGCCCGCTCCACATAGGTGGTTCGCTTTTTGCTCTTGGGATTGTAGAGGCACACCACCAGATCCCCCTGCCCTGCACAAGCAATCCGCTTCCAGATAAGCTCCAGGGGCGTCATCAAATCGCTGAGGCTAATCACTGCAAAATCGTGCATCAGGGGAGCCCCCAGCACAGAGGCCGCCGCACTGGCTGCCGTCACTCCCGGCACAGTCTCAATGGAAATATCCGCCTGCATTTCCTCCGCCACCTGATACACAATGCCTGCCATGCCGTAGATGCCGCTGTCCCCGGAGCTCACCATTGCCACCGTCTGATCCTTCATGGCCTCCTCCACGGCCATACGGCAGCGCTTCACCTCTTGCATCATAGGGGTGGCCAGATAGGTTTTATCCGGAAAGATCTCCTTTAGCATCTCCACATAGGTAGTATAGCCAGTGATCAGATCCGCCTTCTCTATAACCTCGATGGCCTTAGCCGTCATATGGGCATAGCCCCCGGGCCCAAAACCCACCACAAACAAATTTCCCATCCCATTTCCTCCTATTTGAAATCGCTGCGCGATAGCTCTAAAGGGGAATGTCCCTTCGGCGCACTTTTCCTGGGCTATCGTTCCATATCCCGGATGTCTGCAAAAAATGCCTCCAGGTCCTGGGGCAGGGCCTGCTCCCGCAGACGGTAAAAGAACTTGTCAATGGCCTTGGCAAAGCCTTTTTTCTCTGCCTCTCTTAGCATCCAGCCCTTTACCTCCTCCAATATGGGAGCGGACTGCTGGAACACCAGCCAGCGGCCAAAATCCTGCTCGCATTCTTCCAGAATGCCCCCTGCTTCCCGGGCAGCCTGTTCCTTCATGGCATTGTTTTCCCGGGCCAGCCGGGCGAAATCGTCCATATTGTAAAGCCAGGTGTCCGGAAGACCCCCGATTCGTTCCTCTATATCCGGAGGTACTGCCAAATCCACGAAAACCCGGGGCTTTTTCTCCTGCAGCCTGTGGGCGGTTTTGTCGTAGGTCAGCGTGTAATGAGGGCTGGCCGTAGCGCTGATAATCACATCCATTTCATCCAAATACCCATAGCGCTCCTTATAGTCTATGACGGTTGCGGACTGATTTTTCGCATGACATTCATGGGACAGGGAAACATTTCGCAGGGTACTGTAAATGTGAACCCCCTTCATGCTGTACAGGTTTTTCAGCACAATGCCCCCGATCTGACCTGTGCCTCCCATCACCATGACTTTTTTTCCCTCCAGAGAGCCCAGACGCTCCTCCCCGGCCTTTAACGCTAAAGTTGCCGTGGACACTGAGGTACGGGAAAGCTCTGTCTCTGTTTTCACCCGCTTGGCCCCTGTAATGGCATAGCGGAAAAAGGTATTCAGATATTTTCCCACCGTTCCCGCCTCCATGGCCTGCTCCTGGGCCCGTTTCACCTGTCCCAGTATCTGATCCTCCCCCACCACCATGGAATCCAGCCCGGCCGCCACCAGAAACAGATGATGAATGGCCTTGCTGTCCTGATAAAAGCGCAGATAATCGGTAATATGCTCCTCCTGCCAGGCCCTGGCCTCCTTTAGAATCAATTCCTGCATCCTGGAAAAAGTGCGCTCTCCCTCCCCCGGAGGTGTATAAGTATAAATTTCTGTTCGGTTGCAGGTGCTTATGACAATGCTTTCCGCCGCGCCGCCCTCTGTGAGCAGGGCCTTCATGAGATGCACCTGCTGCTCCTCGGTAAAGGCAAAGAGATTCCGGACAGAGAGGGGCGCATTTTTATGACTGATGCTGATTAACTGGATGCTCATCCTATGGGTTCACTCCCTTGCGAAATTCATGGGTAAAGGTTTTATCGTAAAGCTTGGACAGCTCGTATGCATCTCCCAGGAAGTCTCCCACCACCGTCAGCGCCGTCTTTTTAATTCCGGCCTCTTTCACCTTCCCGGCAATGTCCCTCAGCGTTCCCTGTACAATCTTTTGATCCTCCCAGGAAGCCTTGTACACCACGGCCACAGGAGTGTCCGGGCGATACTCCTGCTGCAGGATGTGGGATAATTCCTCCATCATGCCAACACTCAGAAAGATAATCAGGGTGGCATTGTGTCGGGCCAAATCCTGAAGCTTCTCCTTGGGCGGCATAGGGGTGCGGCCCTCCATGCGGGTAAGGATTACCGTCTGGCTTACTCCAGGCAGGGTGTATTCCTTTTTCAGGGCTGCGGCCGCCGCCAGAAAGGAGCTGACGCCAGGTATCACCTCATAGGAAATCCCCTTTCGCTCCAGGGCGTCCATCTGCTCCCGGTGAGCGCCAAAAATGGCCGGATCTCCTGTGTGTACCCGGACGACCTTTTTTCCCTGGGCCTCCCCCTCCTCCATAACCTTGAGCACCTCCTCCAGGTTCATGGAGGCGCTGTTATAGATTTTGGCCTCCGGCTTTGCATCCTTTAATACCTGGGGGTTTACCAGAGAGCCGGCGTAAATAATAATGTCCGCGCTGTCTATGAGTTTTTTTCCTTTGATGGTCAGGAGATCCGGGTCTCCGGGGCCTGCGCCGATGAATGATATCATGTGTTTGGGTGGCTGTTTTTTGTGGTTAAGGGACGCGGTATCGGAGGGGGCATCTCCCACACAAACGGGACAATATTCCGGCGAACTAACTTTTAACTCAAACTAAGACGATCAGTAACGCATTCGCGCATATGTTTCCTTAAGATGTGTTTTTCGCCTTCATAAAAAGCGTCCCTGCATGGTTTGCTTAGGGAGATGCCCCCTCCGATACCGCTGTTCTTTGAGCCATTTCCAACAGCGGCTCCTTTCGTTCAGTGTTTTTTATTTTGTAGACTTTCTTTATTTTGTATATACTTTTAATTTGTTGATTTTCTTTGTTTTATATGTATTTTTTCTTTTGTATATATTTTTTGAAAATATTTGTTGTTGTCTTTGCTTCCTTAAAATAGCCCTACTTATTCTTTTATTTCCTTGATTACCCTTTTTTCTCCCTGTTCTTTTTTATGATTATGGTGGTAAAGTAGCTGTATTCCCGCTGGGTGTCTATGGGGCCGATGTATTCTCCGGGCATGCCGACGCAGGAGATTACGGTGGCGCTTTCCGGAGGGATCTGGCGTTCCAAAAACATGTCCATCAGCTTTTCCATGCTGTTTCCGGCTTTCATAATGACCAGGTTTTCAAACTGATCCAGGGCAATGGCCAGATTTTTGGTATCCCGGGCAGAAGGAATGATGGCCAGGGATTCCTTTCCCTCCATAAGGGGGAGCTGGGCCGCAGCGGCTCCGCTGCAAAAGGAGGGGATTCCCGGGATAATCTCTGTCTCATAACCTGCCTGGGCCACGTATTGGTTCACATACATATAGGTGCTGTAGACAGACACGTCTCCCAGGGTGATCATAGCAATGGTTTTTCCCTGGGAAAGCTCCCCTACCAGCTGTTCACAGGCCTCCCGGCGGCAGCGACGGCGCTCCTCCTCCTGAGGATGCATCTGAAATACAACCTCCATGCATCTTTTCTCTCTTATATCTATGACCGGCCGGATAATCTCCAGGGCTGTGCTCTCCTCCCCGGCTGCCTTTACCGGTACGGCGATAATCTCCGCCCCATCCAGAATCCGTTTTGCTTTCAGGGTCAGAAGCTCCGGATCCCCCGGGCCTACACCAATGCCATATAGCTTTCCCTTCATATGTTTCTCCTATTTAAATCGCTGCGCAATGGCACTGAAGGGTAAAGTCCCTTCGGCGCACACTCTTTGAGAGGAACTTTCATGCGAAAGTACACGTCTGAAAGTTCCTCTCGTGCGCCTTCGCGACTTTACCAGACAGCTTCAAATTTGTACCATTAAAAAAAGCCCATGCAGTCACATGGGTTTTTCACTTCTTTTGGCCGCCAAAGTCTATTCACTCTGGGGCAAGTGTCACACCTTGAACTGCTTTCCTCGGAAGCATCCATCTCTCCGCAAAAAGCAGGCTTCCTGGCTTACAGCTCCTCGCTCTACTCCGCCTTCTCGCCCCTCGGCAATGGCGTTTCCCCTTTCCTTTTCCTGCCCCCTGGCAGGCTCCCGAAAAAGAGCTGAATATTGCTCCCTGTTTACAGTGACCGGATCGCTTGGGATTCTCACCCAATTTCCTTTTTCTGGTTTCCCAGGCAAAACCGCCTGAGAAACCAGACACTTTTTGCATCTCTTTTTGCCATATTTAGTCTAGCATAATTTGGCTTTTTCGTCAATCATTCTCACTATCCCGCCTCCCCGAATAATACGCCTCAAACAATACCCGGGCAATGGGCACCGCGTGCTCTCCGCCGGAGCCAGCCCCCTCTACCAGCACGCAGACCGCCAAATCCCGCTCCTCCTCCGTGGTAAAGCCTATGAACCAGGCATGACTCTTGCTCTTGTCACTGCTGTACTCGGCGCTTCCCGTTTTTCCGGCCACAGAAATTGGCAGGTTTTTTAAGCTCTTGGCCGTTCCCTCCTCAACCACCTGCTCCATATACTCCGTAAGCTTTTGGGATTCCATATCTGTCATCAGGGCTCCATAGACTCTGGGCTTCCAGGTACGCACCAGCTCCCCGGTATAATTCTCCACCCGGTCAATGAGGTAGGGCTCCATGAGAACCCCATGGTTGGCAATGCTGGAGGTAATCAGCGCCATATGCATGGGGGAAACCATGGTCTGTCCCTGCCCCATAGCTGTCATCATTCTCTCATGATCCCCGGCCCCTGGCTTCAGGGCAAAGGAGCTGATGGAATAGGGAATGGGCACAGGCAGCTCCTTTCCGAAAAGTAAGCCGTCACAGGTCCGGGAAAAGGCTGTGAGATCCAATTCCAGGCCGATCTGGGAAAAGGCCGTATTGCAGGAATTGGCAAAGGCCTTCTGTAGAGACTGGGTGCCGTGGGCCTTTTTTCCATAACAGCTGATGGTATACTCCCCCTGGGTGAGGGAACCGCTGCATGAGAAGGTGGTCTCCTCCGCCTCCGGATTCTCCCTTAAGTAAGCCAAAAGAGTCACCACCTTAAACACCGATCCCGGCGCATAGAGCCCCTGGGTGGCACGGTTGTAGAGCACGCTGTCCTGGGATTCCAGGGAATTCCAATGCTCCCACTGACTGGCAATCTCATTGGGATCAAAATCCGGCTTGGACACCATACAGAGAATCTTCCCTGTGGAGGGCTCCAGGGCCACCACAGCCCCTCGCTGATCCCCCAGGGCTGCAAAGGCGGCTCGCTGCAAATCCATGTCCAAGGTCGTCACCAGATTATCCCCCACATTTTTTTCCTCCTTCAGCTCCCGGGTAATGCGTTCCGGCAAAAATGCATTGGAGGTCAGGAGATTAAAATTTCCCAGGGCCTCCACCCCGGAGCGTCCGTGGCTCCCATAGCCTACCACATGGGCAAAGATCGCCCCATAAGGGTAGGAACGAGTCTCCGTGCCATCCGGGGCCACCAGAGTCTCCGCCAGCACCGTGCCGTCCGAAGCCAGAATTTTCCCTCGAATCACATGCTCCGCAAAGGTCTCCTGCCTGGAATTATAGGGATTGTTGATCACATCCACACGCAAAACCCCTTCAAAATACACCAGATACCCGATAAGCAGGGTAAAGAGGCCTGTAAACAGGTAGGTGACCATGGCCATCTCATGATTCTTTTTTGATTTTTTTAGTCTTTTCCCTTTTGGGGACGCGCTTTTCTTTTTCAATTTTGGTCTCCTCATCCTCCCGCAACAGATACATACCCTGAATAATGGAAAAGCTCAGAAGGCTGGCTAAGAGAGAGCTTCCCCCATAGCTCACCAGGGGCAGGGTTACGCCTGTGGAGGGTATGCATTTGATCCCCCCGCCAATGGTCAAAAACACCTGAAAACCGTACAGCGTTCCAAGCCCCAGGGCAGCCAGCCGATAAAAAGGCTCTCGAAGCTGCATGGCAATATTCACAAACATCAAAAAGCTGCTGAGACAAACCAGAATCAGACAGATGGCAAAAATGCCTCCCAGCTCCTCGGCCACGGCTGAAAAAACGAAATCCTGCTCCACATAGGGAATCTTATTGGGGGTTCCCTGAAAAAGTCCCATGCCAAACCACCCGCCGGTCCCAATGGCAAACAAAGACTGGGTGATCTGATAGCCCTCCTTATCAATATAAGAAAAGGGATCGCTCCAGGCCAGCACCCGCACCCGCACATGGGCAAACAACTGGTAGGCGACAAAGGAAGCCACACACCCGGCCGCCAGGCCGCCAAAGAGATACAAAGGCCTTTTCGCCGCCACATACAGCACAATGAGATACATGACAAAAAATATCAAAGCGCCTCCCAGATCCTTGGAGAGCACCAGAATCACCACATGGGCCCCAGCCACAAGACTGGTTACTGCCACATCCCAAAGAGCCGTGGATTTGGCCAGGCGGGAGGCTGTAAACAGTGCAAACAAAATTTTTACAAACTCTGAGGGCTGTAAGGCAAAATTGTTTCCCAGACTTAACGCCAGCTTTGCTCCATTGCTGTTTTTTCCAAACAGCATCACCATCACCAAAAGGAACAGGCCCACGCCCCCATACAGCCAGGAAATTCGGGATAAAAACCCAAGCTTCCGGATGAGAAAGGGTACAAAAAAACACACCAGCAATGACGCCAGAGCAATCTGGAACTGCTTCACCGCCCCGTCATAGGACAGACGGGTGAGCACAATAAACCCCACGGACAGCAAAAAGCACATATTGTTCAGCACAAGCCGGTTGGTTCCCGGATACACAGCCTGGAACAAAATCTGAACCAGGGACACCAGCAGCAC
Source organism: uncultured Lachnospiraceae bacterium (assembly GCA_947574135.1). GTDB lineage: Bacteria > Bacillota > Clostridia > Lachnospirales > Lachnospiraceae > RGIG4284. The sequence continues at coordinate 7,720 of CANPIM010000003.1, read as the reverse complement.
CTGGGCCACATAAAAGACCAGAAGCTTATCATTTTCCGCCTGCAAATACATCACCGCATAGGCCAGAAAATGCAAAAAGAACAAAATCACCCGCTGCAGCCCAAAGCCTTTTTCCTGCCCGGCCCCCTTCTGTTTTAATATGAAAAAGCTCATAAGCGTATAGAGCGCCGCCAAAATAGCCAGACCATATTTGGACAGCTCCACAATCAAATTGGTCATCTACTCTACTCCTCGTTTCAGATGTCCCCGGGTAAATGCCTCCGGAGAAAGGGACGGAGATGCCCCCAGCTTGAAAACCTTCACCGCCTCCTCAAGAATACTTCCCAGGTTTTTTTCATCCTCCATGGTAAAATGCAGGCGAATGCTTCCCGGCTGCAGGCGGGAAAGCTCCCTCACACAGTCCAGAAGATACAAAGGTGCACTGTTGTAAATAATATTATAACAGCTGGCGCAGCACCGCCTCACAGGAAACATCTTCCGATATCGATCCTGAAGATACAAAAATCCCGGCTCCTTTTTACAGCTCCCCAGGGTCTTAGCCACACAGTTGGCCGTAACCATCATAGGCTGATAGCCGTACACCACCAGCTCATCCCCCCGGCAGCCTCTTCTTTGCAGCTCCCGCTCGTTGAGCTCACAGGGCAGAGTGGAAAAAGACGCTCCAAGCTTCACCAAAACCTGGCGTGCCTCCTGATTAAAGGTATAAAGCTTGGTATCGGGAATCCATTCTCCCTCATAGCCTCTCTCACGCAAAAACTGCACCTCATCCAGGTTCCGCACCAGCATTCCCTGAAAGCCGGCTTGCAAAAGCTCCGGATACCAGGTCTCATAAAAGCTTTTCTGCTCCTCACGGAAAATATCCGGCATCACCAGATAACACTTCTTCCCGGCCTTCCTACAGCGCTCGGCCACCTCCGCCCCGGTCAGGACCTTCCTCTCCCGGCCAGGCAAAGGCTGAAAAAAGACCTCTCCGTCTACATACACCCCGTCCACCAGGGGCTCCTTAAGCACCCGATCCAGCATCCAGGGCTCATCCACCTGCACCCGAAGGGCCGGTGTCCATCCCATTCCTCCCTGCTGTCCCCCTGCTTTTTCCCTTCTTTCTATCCTTCCATCAGCCGGGACTCCTTCCAGGCCTTGACCGGCTGCTCCTCCCGACACCTCCCCCTGGGCTGTCCGCGCAGCATCCGGGATCTCCTGCTCCTTTCTGCGCCATTTCTCACAGATCCTTTTCTCCAACTCCGAAAGCCCCCGGCGGCGCAGCTCGTTTAAGCTTTGCAGGGGAAGAAACACAGGGACTTCTGTCTCAATAACCAGCCGCTCCCACACAAAGGGAGTATTTCCCGTCTTTTCCATTTGTTTGCGGATTTCCGTCTCCGTCATCGGCCGGTTCTTGGGCTCCTGCGCCGGCTCTCCCTCTACCTGAATCTGGATATCCTTCCATTTTAACAGAAGAACCTTGGGCTTTTCTTTGAAAACCCTTAAGGTTCCCTGAATTTTTTCCTTTTTCTCCTGCTCCACATAGGCTCTTCCAAGCTTGTCCAGGAGCTCCTCATACCGGCGCCGCTCCCAAAGCCCCCGATCCTCCTTTGAGCCAGACATCTCCTCAAAGTGGTTGGGCCGCACCAGGGAAATCATGTCCCTGCCATTCTTTTGTCGGTAATAACCCGCTGTAAAGCCTCCCCGGTTATACAGGGCGCTAAGAATCTCCCTATCCTCCGGCTCCACCCGGTATCCCTCCCGGCCCCGCTCCTCATATTGGTCGATATATTTCCGGTATACCTGCACCACACCGGCCGTGTACTCCGGCCGCTTCATCCGGCCCTCAATTTTAAACGAATCAATCCCCGCCTCCAAAAGCTCTGGAATCAGCTCTACGGTACAGAGATCCCGGGGACTTAAGAGATATTCCTCCCCCTTTCGGGAGATTCTATTTCTCTTTCCCCTGATCTCCTCAAAGGCCTGATAGGGGAGACGGCAGGGCTGGGCACACCGTCCCCGGTTTCCGCTGCGTCCTCCCAGGAGGCTGCTAAACAGACATTGGCCGGAATAGCAGTAACACAGGGCTCCGTGGATGAAGGTCTCCACCTCAATGTCTGCCTTTTGCTTTATGGCACGGATTTCCTTCAGAGACAGCTCCCGGGCCGGAACAATCCGGGAAGCTCCAAGCTCCTTTAGCAAAGCGGCTCCCTCCGCCCCCAGGAGGGTCATCTGGGTACTCACATGGAGGGGAAGTCCGGGGAACTCCCGGCGGATATGCTCCCAGACTCCCAGGTCCTGTACAATCACCCCATCCAATCCCTGAAGATAATAGGGCCGAAGGTACCCGGTCAATCCCTCCAGCTCCTCCTCCTTCAGAAGCGTATTTACCGTTAAATATAACCGTCCTCCATGGAGATGCACATAATCAATGGCTCGCAGAAGCTTCTCCTGATCAAGATTATCTGCATAGGCTCTCGCCCCAAACCGAAGTCCCCCCATATAAACTGCATCTGCTCCCGCACTTATGGCGGCCTGCATACTCTCCCAGGATCCGGCTGGCGCCAAAAGCTCTACCTTTTTTTTCATTCCTCTGTCCTCTCCGTCATACAAAAAAACCGCTGCAAATCCATCCCCTCTCTTCCTGGTTCCCTTCTTTTGCGGCGGTTTCTTTCCCCTGTGTCTGTTATTCTCCACTGTGTTTAAGCTTCCACGCTAATTTCCATTCGAACGATTTCCGTAATTTTTGTTTCCCCGGCCTCTGGCCTCGGCCTCCAGCTTCATAATCTCATGACGCAGCTCCCGAATCTGCGCCCGAAGCCCCTCAGCCTCCTGGTGGGACTCTCCCTTTTTCTCCTCCGCAGTCAAAAGCTTCTTCTCGTATTCCTTCCTCAGACTCTCCCGAAGCTCCGCCTCCGTCTTTTCTGCCTGGGTCCGAAGCTCCGCCTCCGCCTTTTCTGCCTGGGTCCGAAGCTCCGCCTCTGCCTTCTCCGCCTGGGCCCGAAGCTCTTCGCTGACAGCCGCAAGCTTTTCCTCATACTCCCGGGCTAAGCTCTCCCGAAGCTCCTGCTCCTGCTGCTCCTGCTTTTCCTTCCAGGTCTTTTTGGCGCTCTCAAGCTTATCCTTTGCCTCCTGAGAAAGTCTCTCCTGCTCCTCCCTGGAGCTTCTCTCCAGATTCTCATGAGCCATTTGGCTCTCAACCAGATCATGCTTTAGGCTGTACATTTCCTTTTCCTTTTTTTCCAGCTCCTGCTTCTGCTGATCCGCCTGGCGCCTGGCCTTGAAGAAATCATCCGCAAGATTCATATAGATCATAATTTGCTTCTGATCGCTGGACTGCCTGCGGTAGCCCTCCAGCTGCTCAAATTCCCCGATCTTATCATTGATATAGGCCGCAACCTGATGCAGATACTCTGTGCTCTCATAGCCTGTAATTTTTAGAACTCTCCCGGCAATCACTACCTCTGCAATGTTTTTCGATGCCATATCCCACGCCCTCGTATTTTTTACTCACAGTCCCACGGCCAGCCCCACTGGATCACAGCCCCGGTATCTCTTTTCTACAGTATACCCTATCTGCCCACCCAAAAGCAATGAATATTTTTGTCCCGGCTAACCCAGGTGCAGGTAGGCCAGCTCTGAAACCACCCGGCCCCGTGGTGTCCGGTTGATAAAACCATTTTTTATGAGAAACGGCTCATACACATCCTCAATGGTCCCTGCATCCTCCCCAATAGCCGCAGCCAAGGTATCCAGCCCTACCGGTCCCCCGGCAAATTTCTCCATCATGGTCCGCAGAATCAGCCGGTCTGTCTGATCCAGGCCATTTTTATCCACCTCCAGCAGATCCAGAGCAAACCTGGCAATTTCCCCGGAAATTTTCCCGTCGTATTTCACCTGGGCAAAATCCCGCACCCGCTTTAACAGCCGGTTGGCCAGCCTTGGGGTTCCCCGGGACCGACGGGCAATTTCCAGGGCTCCCTCTCCGTCAATTTCCACCTGCAGCACCTGGGCGGACCGGGTCACAATCACCTGAAGCTCCTCCTCTGTATAAAACTCCAGATGATGCACCACTCCAAACCGATCCCGCAGAGGGGCTGTCAAAAGCCCGGCCCGGGTGGTGGCCCCAATCAGGGTAAAATGGGGCAGATCCAGGCGAATGGATCGGGCTGTGGCGCCCTTTCCAACGACAATATCAATGGCATAGTCCTCCATAGCCGGATAGAGAACCTCCTCCACCTGCCGGTTCAGCCGGTGGATCTCATCCACAAAAAGCACGTCCCCCTCCTGGAGATTATTCAAAATCGCCGCCATTTCCCCGGGCTTTTCTATGGCAGGACCGCTGGTTACCTTCATATGAACCCCCATCTCATTGGCAATAATCCCTGCCAATGTGGTCTTTCCCAGGCCTGGAGGTCCGTAAAACAGCACATGGTCCAGGGCCTCTCCCCGGCCCTTTGCCGCCTCAATATATATTTTCAGATTGGCCTTTGCCTTCTCCTGACCGATGTATTCCCGCAACAGCTGAGGCCGCAGGCTATATTCAATCTTAATGTCCTCCTCTGTGGCGTCCGTGGTAATAATCCGTCTGGCCATATGTCCTCCTCATTTTTGTTCTGCCTGCAACCCATGCGCCTCTGTATCCTGACTACAGAAATGCCATATGCTTCAGGGCTGCCTTCAGAATCTCCTCCACTTCCATGTCCGCCGCCCCCTCCACCTGCCGAACTGCCTTCAGGGCATCCGAGGCCGAATATCCCAGGGCCACCAGCGCCTGTATAGCCTCCTCCTCGCTGCCGTCTCCGGCGCTCTTGGGAGATATTCCCTCCTGCTGGTGCGCCAGCTTCTTTTCAAAGGCATCATCCAGGGAAAGCTTATCCTTAAGCTCCAAAATCAGCTTCCGGGCTGTCTTGGCTCCGATTCCCGGTGCACGGGAAATGGTCTTTGCATCGTCAGCCAGAATGGCAAAGCGCAGCTCATCCGCCCCAAACACAGAGAGAATCCCCAGCGCTGCCTTGGGACCAATGCCGTTCACCCCAATCAGCAATCGGAAAAATTTCAGATCCTCCCGATCCAAAAAACCAAAAAGCTGCATGGCATCCTCCCGCACCTGGAGATAGGTATGCAGCCTTATCTCATTTCCCCGGCCAGGAAGCAGGGAAAATTCCTTGCCGGATACCTGAATATTATAGCCAATGCCTCCGACCTCCACCACTACCAGACCATCCTCCGGCTCCACATACGCCACAAGCCCTCTCACATATCCAATCATCTCAGCGCTTTCCCCTCCTGCATCCAAAGGCTCTTGGAACCGTGATCTTCTCCAGCAGAGGAACCGACAGATTTCCCAGAAGAATTGCGTAGGAGACCCCCTCCCCGCTGCCGCCCCAGATCCGGAACACCCCTGTGAGTATTCCCAATAGCACCCCGTAGAGAATTTTTCCCCGTGGGGTAATGGGGGAGGTGACAAAATCCGTGGCCATAAACCAGGCTCCCAGCATCAGGCCACCCCCGCAGAGCTGGGATACCAGATAAACCGCATCAAAGCCCCGCCCGGCAAAAAACACGGAAAACAGCGAAAAGCTTATGAGATAGCTGGCAGGAATGCGCAGATCGATAATGCCAAACAGCAGAAGAAGCATGGCTCCGAAAACAAGAGCCACCACACAGGTCTCCCCAATGGTCCCCGCTGTATTTCCCAACAGCATGTCCAGCGGATCCACGGCCTCTCCGGCTCTCAAAAGTGCCAGGGGCGTAGGGCCGCTGATACCGTCAGCCGAAAAATTCGTCATAATGCCTGCAAAGGAAAGCATTAAAAAGCAGCGGGCTCCCAGAGCCGGATTGACAATATTTTGTCCGATGCCTCCGAACAGCATTTTAATCACAAGAATGGCAAACACGCTTCCCAGGGCTCCTACCCAGAGGGGCGCGGAAACCGGCAAAGATAATGCCAGCAAAAGCCCGGTCACCAAGGAGCTGCAATCCCAGATCCGCACCGGTCTGTCCGCAAATGCCTCATATAAAAATTCCGTGACCACGCAGGTTCCCATGCACACCAGCATGTGATACAGGGCCTGCATCCCAAAATGAACCACCCCAAAGACCGAAGCCGGCACCAGAGACAAAAGCACAATCTGCATGATTCGCCCTGTGCTCATCTGTGAACGGACATGAGGAGTGGCCGAAATATGCATTAATTTTTCCATAACAATCGCTCCTCCTATTTCTTTCCCCTTGCCAGCAGCTCCCGGCGAAAGGCCCGGATAGACTGGGTCAGCTGCCGTTTGGCCGGACACACAAAGCTACAGCTGCCACACTCCATGCATTCCATCCCATATAATTTCCGGAAGGGCTCCTCCTGAAACCGCTCCGCATAATCCGCAAGCTTAGACGGGATCAGCCGCTCCGGGCAGGCCGTCACACAGTACCCACAGTGAATACAGGGACTGGGATTGGCGCTGGCTACCTCATCCTTACTCAGACAGACCAGGGCAGAGGAGGTTTTCACCACCGGTACGCCTAAGGAGGCAAGGCTCTGCCCCATCATAGGGCCTCCGGAAATCATTTTCTTGGGCTCCCGCCGAAAGCCTCCGGCCGCCATTACCAGCTCCTTATAGCTGGTCCCAATACACACATCAAAATTGCAGGGGTCCGCAATGGCATCCCCCGTAACGGTGACAATGCGGCGGGTCAAAGGCCGCCTCAAATACACTGCCTGGTAAATGGCACAGATGGTATCCACATTGTTTACCACGCAGCCTACATCCGCAGGCAGCATGGAGGAATTGATCTCCCGACCTGTGCAGGCATACACCAGCATCCGCTCACAGCCCTGGGGATATTTGGTCTGCAGCACATGGACCTCCATTCGAGGTTCATTTCCCGAGGCCATCTGCAGAGCCGTAATGGCATCCCGCTTGTGATCCTCCACTGCCAGAATCCCCACCGCCTTGTCAAAGAGCTGCAAAAGCACCTTCAGTCCCAGAATCAGCCAATCGGGATTTTCCACCATTCGCCGGTAATCGCTGGTCAGATAAGGCTCACACTCGGAACAGTTTACGATGACGTACCGAATCCGGCTGGGATTTTTCACCGCCAGCTTCACATGGGTGGGGAAGCCCGCGCCTCCCATGCCCACCACGCCGGCCTCCCGAATAAGCTCCAGGATTTCCTCCCGGGTCAGGCTCTCCACCGGCTCTGTCGGCGGGTATTCCACTTCCTCATACCACTCGTCATTCTCCACCACAATACAGGGAGCAGGCTGGCCAGCTGCCGTTAAACGAAGCTCCATGGCCTTTACGGTTCCGGATACAGAGGCGTGCACCGGGGCTGACACATAGCCGGAGGCCTCCGCAATTTTCTGTCCCACCAGCACCCGATCTCCTATCTTCACCACAGGGCGGGCCGGCGCCCCTATATGCTGAGAAAGGGGATAAACCACCTCTCCCTTTGGCAGATACTCCAGGATAAATTTATCCTTTGACATACGTTTTCCTTTAAAGGGATGTACGCCTCCCTGAAATGTAGAATATGCCATCTTTTCTATTCCTCGCTTTATCTGTTTCCCTTATTCCCCGGCATCTTTTCTGCGGGCTCTGTCCCGCAAAGCCTGTCTGTGAGATTTTATATGGGGATATGCCTGCAAAATCCGGCGGGTAAAAAATCCCGCTGACAGCCAGTGTCCCATATACCTTTCGTGAAGCGCAGCCACACGCTCCTCCACCTTGGCCCGTTTCTCTTT
>CANPIM010000002.1 GCA_947574135.1 uncultured Lachnospiraceae bacterium | reverse complement strand
CTGTCTCATATGGGAGAGCTTTTGGATGTGGAGCTTGTGGTGAAATATCTGAGCAAAATGGAGGATACGGTCCCCTGTCTTAGAGAGCTGTCCCGACGAAAGCCGGATTTGATTATTGGCGGAGAGATTACCTGCCGGGAGGCGGAAAAAATGGGGTATCCCTCTTTACTCTTTTCTTTTTCAGAGGAATCCCTTCGGGAGGCCTTGCTCACGGCCCGGGGCATGGCTTATGCGGCGGAGGCGGAGATGCAAAATGCCGCCCAGTTTGAGACGGTTCTGGACACCTCCTTTGGGGGAATTATCAAGATCAACCAGGCGGGAACCGTGATTGTGATCAATAAGCTGGTGGAGAATCTTCTGGGAAAAAGCGCGGAGGAGGTGGTGGGGCTGCCCCTGGAGAAGGCCTTTCCGGAGTTTGACAGGGAGGCAGTGGAAAAGATTCTTTCCGGGAAGAGGGAAAATTATACGGTGTCCGTGACCCTTCGCCAGCAGGCCTTTATGCTGGTAATGGCCCCCATTTCCTATGACGGTGGGGTGACAGGCGCCATTTTGTCCCTGTATAAGGTACACGAGAGTATGGAGAGGAGCCATGCCCGTGCAGGGGGGCAAAATCCTTTTCTTTCCGGCTTTACCGCCCGCGCCACCTTTCAGACCTTGGAAACAGAGAATGAGGCCATGAAGAAGGCCCTGGAAAGAGCCCGGGAATATGCCCTGTCTGACAGTCCTATCCTGCTCTACGGGGAGGAGGGAACGGAATACTTTTCCGTGGCCCAGGCGATTCACAATAACAGTGCCAGAAAATCGGGGCCCTTTCTCACCGTGGATGTGGGAACTCTGGAGAGGGAGCAACAGGGAGAGGCGCTTTTTGGCAATTACCCTACATGGCCGGAGGGGGAGTTGCGGAGAATGGGAATCCTGGCCAAGGCCAATCATGGGACTCTTTTTATGGAACATATCGAGCAGCTGACCCTGCCGGTACAGCATCAGCTGGGGAGAATCCTCCAGGGGGGAGCTGTCACAAGGACGGATGCGTTGCCTTTTGACACCCCGGATGTTCGGATCATCGGTTTTACTACAGAAAATCTTTCGTATTTGGAAAAAACTGGAAATTTTAATCGGAAATTTTTTTATCTGCTCCAGGGGCTTACGGTGGAGATACCGAATTTGAACCAGAGACCGGAGGATCTGGTCCGGTATTTCAACGGATATTTTAAGGAATATTCCCGGAAATACAATAAGCATCTGGCGCTTACCGAAGGGGCATACCAGTGCCTTAGAGAGCTTGTGTGGAGGGGAAATCTCCTACAGGTTCGGACCTTTTGCGAAAGGCTGGTTTTGGAGGCGGAAAAGCGAAGGGTGGATGAGGTGCTGCTGGAGCGGTTGTACGGGGAATTGTATCCCGGCATTCGGGAACGGGAGGGAGAGAAGGAGATCGTGGTGTACAAGTCCCCCCAGGCTGCCAAGCTCAGTGCAGTTTTGGAGCGGCACGGCGGGAACCGGCAGCTGGCAGCTTCGGAGCTTGGGATCAGTACCACCACGCTTTGGAGACGGATGAAAAAGTACGGGATTACGGCCAATTATGAGAAGAGATAGGAGAAGGGAGAGTATGGGATTCCGTCTGTTTGGATTTTTGTGCAAAGAATTGCCTTAAAAGTGAAATAAAAATGAAAGTTTTGTGAAATAAAAATTGCAGTATTTGAAATTTTAGAGACCTGATCAAAATAGCCTGTTTATTTTAGAGATTGTGCCAATGGTTTTTTTCGGTAATTTATCTTACAATAGAAATATGAGAGGCAGGCCGGGCAGAGATGGATAAAAGGCCCGGAAAACCACACAGACCATACGAGAAGTAGAGGAATGAAAAGAAAGGGGAGTTTCAAAATGGCAAGGATTGTGAAAATGGAGGTTTTTCCGGTGGCGGGCAAGGATTGTATGGAGCTGAATTTAAGCGGCGCCCATGCGCCCTTTTTTACCAGAAATATTGTGATTCTTCATGGAGACAACGGGGAAACCGGCGTGGGCGAGGTGCCGGGCGGGGAGAAGATTACAAAGGCTTTGCAGGAGTGCGTATCCATCGTGGAGGGCACCCGGGTGGAGGAGTACAAGAGCACGCTTTTAAAGGTGCGGCGGTATCTGGACTCCCGGGGCGAGGTGGATGTGCGGGGAAATCAGACCTTTGATCTGCGCACCGGCGTCCATGTGTGCACGGCCATTGAGGCCCCCTGCCTGGATCTCTTGGGAAAGCAGCTGGGAGTTCCCGTGTGTGAGCTTTTGGGAGACGGACAGCAGAGGGATAAGGTGCGGATGCTGGGATATCTGTTTTTTGTGGGAGATCGGAAAAAGACGGATCTTCCCTATGACGAGGAGAGGGAGAGCGACTGTGCCTGGTATCGCCTTCGCCATGAGGAGGCCCTGACAGCCGACAAAATCGTGGCCTTTGCCCGGGCTACCCATGAAAAGTACGGCTTTCAGGACTTTAAGCTTAAAGGAGGCGTGCTCCCCGGAGATGAGGAGATGGAGGTGATCCGGGAGCTTAAGAAGGCCTTTCCTGAGGCACGGATTGATTTGGATCCCAATGGAGGCTGGCTTCTCAAGGAGGCCATGGAATATGTGAAGGGCATGGAGGGAATCCTGACCTACTGCGAGGATCCCTGCGGCGCAGAAGGGGTGTATTCCGGCCGGGAGATTATGAGCGAGTTTCGCAGAAGGACCGGCTTCCCCACGGCCACCAATATGATTGCCACAGACTGGAGAGAGGTGGGCCATTCTCTGGAATCCCAGGCAGTGGATATCATTCTGGCGGATCCCCATTTCTGGACCATGAGCGGGTCTGTGCGGGTGGCCCAGATGTGTCATGACTTTGGCTATACCTGGGGCTCCCACTCCAACAATCACTTTGATATCTCCCTGGCCATGTTTACCCAGGTGGGAGCGGCGGTTCCCGGAGAATATAACGCCTTAGATACCCACTGGATCTGGCAGGAGGGTCTGGAGCGGCTGACCAAGGAGCCTCTGGAGATCAAGGACGGCTGTGTGGAGGTTCCCAGGAAGCCGGGCCTTGGCATTGAGGTGGATATGGAGCAGGTGAAAAAGGCCCATGCCCTCTATATGGAGAATTGCCTGGGAGGCCGGGATGACTCGGTGGTGATGCAGTATCTCATCCCCGGATGGACCTTCAACGCCAAGAAGCCCTGCCTGGTGCGGTAGGCTTAGATAAAGCTTGAATTTGGAAAAGATAGAAAAAAGAGTTGGAAAACCAGGAGGAACCGGGATGAATACGGAGTTTATCAAGGGCGTGATTGTGCCCATTCTCACTCCTATTGATGAGGAGGAACGGATCGATGAGGCGCTGATGCGCAGACAGGTGGATTATGTGATTGCTGGAGGCGTGCTGGGAATCCTGGCCTTTGGCAGCAATGGAGAGTTTTATGCCGTGGAGGAGGAGGAGATGGAGCGGGGCCTTCAGATTATGGTGGATCAGGCTGCCGGCCGGGTACCCGTCTATTTCGGAATCGGGGCCATCAGCACCAAAAAGTGTGTCCGCCTGGCACGGACAGCCGTGAGGCATGGAGCAGCGGGAATTTCCATTCTCCAGCCCATGTTTTTAAAGCCCACAGAGGAAGAGCTCTATGAGCATTTTAAGACCATTGCCAGGGCTGTGCCGGAAACCCCTGTGCTCCTCTACAACAACCCCGGCCGGGTGGGCTACACCATGTCCGGAAATCTGGTGGAGCGTCTGGCTCATGAGGTGGAGAACATTGTGGGCATGAAGGACACCAGCGGGGATATTACCCAGACGGCAGAATTTATCCGGCGGACCCGGGACGTGGGCTTTCGGGTGTTCGGAGGCAAGGATACTCTGCTGTATGCCTCCCTGTGCCATGGGGCTGTGGGAGGCGTGTGCACGGCGGCCAATTTTATGCCGGAGCTGATTACGGATATTTACAACAAATATATGGCGGGGGATCTGGCAGGATCCCTGGAGGCCCAGTTTAAATTGAATCCGGTGCGGTTGGCCATGGACGGGGCCAGCTTCCCGGTGGCTGCCAAGGATATGGCAGGCCTGCGGGGCCTTTCCGTGGGAGTACCCTACCGGCCCAATTTACCCACGCCCAAGGGAGCGGCTCTTGACAAAATGCGCACAGAGATGAAAAAGGCAGGCCTGCTTGGATAGCAAAGGGGGAAATTCCATGAGCTTACATATTGAAAATGAGGCGGAGCGGTGTCTCAACTGCAAAAAGCCTCTCTGCCAGGAGCATTGTCCCATTCATACGCCCATACCCCGGATGATTCAGCTTTTTAAGGAGAATAAGCTGATGGAGGCGGGGAAGGAGCTTTTTGAAAACAATCCCATGTCTGCGGTCTGCGCTGCGGTCTGCAATCATGAGACCCAGTGTGCCGGCCACTGCGTGTTGGGAAAGAAGGGAGCGCCGGTGCAGTTCTATGAGATTGAGAAGTATGTTTCCGGCACGTATCTGGATCGGATGACCATTCCTAAGATTGAAAAAAAGGATCAGACCGTGGCGGTGATTGGCAGCGGGCCTGCGGGGATGACGGCCGCCATAATTCTGGCCCGGGCAGGCTACGGGGTCACTATTTTTGAGGAAAAGGACAAAATCGGCGGCATGATGCAGTACGGGATACCGGATTTTCGCCTGCCAAAAACCGTTCTCACCCGCTATAAGGAGAATATGCTGAAAATGGGCATTCAGATTCGGCCCAATACGGTAATGGGCGGGGCTTTGAATATTGAGAATCTTTTCCGGGACGGCTATGGGGCTGTGTTTGTGGGAACCGGTGTTTGGCGTCCCAAGACCCTGGGCATTAAGGGGGAGTGCCTGGCCAGCGTGCATTTCGGCATTTCCTACCTGGTAAATCCCTCTGCCTATGATCTGGGAGAGAATGTGGCTATAATCGGAATGGGAAATGTGGCCATGGATGTGGCCCGCACAGCCTTCCGCAACGGAGCTCAGAAGGTGACCCTCTATGCCAGAGGGAAAAATGCTACGGCCAGCTCTCATGAAATGCGGTATGCCCGGCTGGACGGGGCGGAGTTTGTATATGGGAAGGCCATTGAGGAGATCACCCCATTGGGACCCGTATTTAAGAATTCTGTGTTTGACGAAAACGACAGGGTTGTGGGCTATGGGGAGGAACGGGAGCAGGTGTACGCGGATTCCACCATTATCTCCGTGAGCCAGGGCCCTAAGAATAAGCTTATTATGACCACCCACAACCTGGAAGGCTCGGAGAAGGGGCTTTTGATTACAGACGAAAATCATATGACCACCCGGGAGGGCGTGTTTGCGGCCGGGGATGTGGTGCACGGGCCCAAAACCGTGGTCCATGCCGTGGAGGAGGCAAAAAAGGCGGCCTATGCCATGATACGCTATCTGGAGAAAAAAAGTTGACAAAAGATTCCGAAATGTTAGAATGATAGTAAGTCCCAGGGACAGGAGAAAAGGAGGATGCCCTGGAAAAGCTCTTTAAGGGGAAGGGAGAAGGCAGAAAGTGGAGAGAGAGAGCAGAAAATATCAGATTGACACAGAGGAAAATAAAGCGTTTTTGGAGCAAATCCGGGAGGGTTTGCTCCGTTTTGGGCATAAGTTTGCCGCTCCGGGAGGCAGCTCCTACTACCTGGGGGAGGATGGCACGCCCTGCAAGGAGAAGGCTCGGGAGACCTATGTGACCTCCCGCATGGCGCATGTGTACAGTATAGGAATGTTTCTGGGGCATGAGGGAAGTGGGGAGCTTGCAAAGGCTGCTATCAAAGGGCTTAGGGGAGAGCTTAAGGATCGGGAGCACGGAGGCTGGTATGCGGGACTAAATCGGGAGGGGGATCCCCTGCCCGGTAAGCTTTGCTATGCCCATGCCTTTGTGATTTTGGCAGCCACCTCCGGGATGCTGGCGGGAGTGTCAGGGGCAAAGGAGCTTTTGGAGGAGGCCTTATCGCTCTACGATCTCCGGTTTTGGAATGAGGCGGAGGGCCTTTCCTGCGATACCTGGAATACGGAATTTACCCAGCTGGATGACTACCGGGGCATGAATGCCAATATGCACACGGTGGAGGCCTTTTTGGCGGTGGCAGACGTGGCCGGAAGGGAGGAGTACCGGGAGCGGGCCGGGCGGATTATTGGGCGCACGGTGGAATGGGCCCGGGAAAATCAGTGGAGGATCCCGGAGCACTTTACCAAAGACTGGACCATGGATCTTGCCTGCAACCAGGAACGGCCGGACGATCCCTTTAAGCCCTACGGGGCCACGCCGGGGCATGGCATTGAGTGGAGCCGTCTGATTACCCAGTGGGCTCTCTCCGCCTGCAGGGAGGACCCAAGGAAACGGGAAGCTTATCTGGATGCGGCAGAGCAGTTGTTTCGGAGAGCCGTTTCGGATGCCTGGATGGCTGACGGGGCTCCCGGACTTGTCTATACCACAGACTGGGAGGGAAAGCCGGTGGTCCATGACAGGATGCATTGGACGCTGGCCGAGGCCATCAATACCTCCGCCGTATTGTACCGGGTCACAGGAAAAGAGGCGTATGCCCGGGATTATGCAGAATTTATGGAGTATCTGGACCAGAAGGTGCTGGACCATGTCCATGGATCCTGGTTTCACCAGTTGGACAGGGAGAATCGGGTTATCGGTACGGTTTGGCCGGGAAAGCCGGACATTTATCACGCATTGCAGGCAACCCTGATTCCCTATTCTAGGCCGGAGGTTTCCATTGCTCTGGCGGTAAAGGAGAGCTGGGGGGAAAGGAATATATAGAAAGACAGGGGGCAGGCGTCATTGGGGATGCCTGCCCCCTTGCTAAAAACACCCATTACAAATGCATAAGCCCTGCCTTTCAGTCCTTCCATTTGTCAGACTTTTTCTGGGAAAGACGCGAAAGCCCCCTGAGCAAAACATAGGATAATGCCGAAAGAATGACAAAAAAACAAACGGATAATCCAACGGCTTGCAGAGCAGCCACATTTTTCTTTATTATCACGAAAAATACCATACTGAATATTCCCACACATAGCAAACTGATAATCAAGTCTTTCTTCGGGGTGCTTTTTGCCATTGCTCCATTCCATGCTCCGTTTTTTACAACCAAGACAATGTAAATCAATCCTCCAACAACCAGAACTACTGTTTCCCCCATAATCAGGGGAAATCTTCCCCCCATAAGCATTTGCACAACAATCGTCAAGGCACATACCAAAAACATGATGCTAAACGAAAGGCTTCCGGCTTTTGCGGCTCTCCTTTTTTCCAGTTCATTGTAATCGGCAACCTTTAATAATGTTTCTTTTAATTCATTATCCATATTCTCACTTTTCCTTTCTCCATTTAGAATCTCCTGGATTTCCACATCGTAGTATTCAGAAATCTGTACCAAAACACTGAGATCAGGCAGATTCGTTCCTGTTTCCCATCGGGAAACGGTTCTTCCTGAAACCCCCAGAATTTCTGCCAACTGCTCCTGCGTGATTCCTTTTTCATTGCGAAGCTGTTTCAAAAAAGCTCCTATCTCTTTTGGATTCACATGCTTTCCTCCTTTCACATACAGATTACCTTTTTCTGGCGCAGAGGAACACGACACAAAGTGAGAAATGCCGCTGTTTTAGCACCAGACAACCGTGTCTATTCCTGTTTTTTTGGCTTTTTGCCATGTTTGATATCTTTTACCGGCGAACTTTCTGCTTCTGACAGGCATTTGCGCCCATTATAGCAGATTTCTTTCTAACTCACAAATTTTTCTCTTGTATTTTTGGTTTACATCATGTAAACTAATAATAGGTCTAATAGATGTAAACCACTTTAAACAGCATTGTATCCCTTCTCTTAGCCAGAGAACACAGGGTTGAGAGAGGGGATAAAGGTGTAAAATATCAAGAGGGGAAGCTTATGGAATCAAAAACGCAAAAAGGGACAGCGCTCTCTCGCCTGGGAAATATGGAGCTGCAGTTTGCAAAAATCATCTGGGAGCAGGAGCCTGTTCCCTCCGGGGAGCTGGTAAGGCTGTGCAGGGAAAGGCTAAGCTGGCAGAAGTCCACCACCTACACCATGCTTCGCAGACTGTGTGAGAAGGGTCTGTTTGTCAATCAAGGGGGTGTGGTGACGGCCCGGGTCAAGGAGGAAGAGTACCGGGCCATGCAGAGTGAGCAGTTTGTGGAGGAGACCTTCGGGGGCTCTCTGCCTCTCTTTCTGGCAGCCTTTACCAGCAGAAAAAAGCTGAGCAGCCGGGAGATTGGGGAGCTGGAGCAGATGATTCAGAAGAGCAGAGAGGGGTGAGGGCATGACCATGCTGTTTCAGAATGTATGGAGCCGGAGCCTATTGGCTGTCTGGGTGATTCCGGTGGTGATTTTTGTCCGATTTTTGCTGCAAAGAGTTCCCAGGCGCTATCTGTGCCTTCTCTGGCTGCCGGTGCTGATTCGTCTCTTGTGCCCGGCTCTTCCCCTTGCTGGGCCAAGCCTGATACCGGAGGAGATCCGGGGCTGGGCTCGTAGATGGAGCGGTCTGGAAGGGAGAGAGGAAGGCGGCCTAAGGGAAGGGGCAGAGGGCTCCGGGGGATTGGGTGTGCAGGAGTGGCAGCAATTCCAACAGGAAATGGCGGAGGGAGCAGGGTGGCAATTTGGGCAAAAAGCGCCTGCATATCCATGGCAGCAGCCCGGGGAACAGGAGCCGGAGCCTTGGGAGAAACCGTCCGTCTGGGAAGCGGCGGACAGTCCGTCAGGGAACGGCAATTCGGAGACGGTATCTAAGGCGGACACCACATATATAATAGAAGAAACAGAACAAAAAATGTCTCCTTCCCCCTGGATGGAATGGGGCTCCACTCTGTGGCTTGCAGGCTCTTTGGGGCTCCTTTTCTGGAACCTTCGGGGCCTTTGGCTTTTGCGAGGGCGCCTGCACCTGGGAAGGGAGCCCCTGGAGCCGGAGGCTTTGGCCATAGCCGAAAGGCTTTCCCAAAAGACAGAAAGAATCTGGCAGGTCCCCGGGCTGGAGATGCCCTTTGTGCTGGGAATTATCTGCCCCCGGATTTACCTTCCCAAGGGGCTTAAAAAGGAGGAGCTCCTCTATATTTTATGTCATGAGCAAACCCATATCAAAAGAAGAGATCCCCTGTGGAAGGCGCTGGGCTTTTTGACTTTATGTCTATATTGGTTTCACCCTTTGGTGTGGCTGGCCTTTTATCTGGCGGCTCAGGATTTGGAGATGGCCTGTGACGAGGGTGTGCTTGCCAGGCTAGGCCGGGGAGTACGGGAGGACTACTCCGCTGCTCTTATGCGCCTGTCCCTGGGGCATTCCCTGCCGGGCCGGGTGCCTGCGGCCTTCGGTGAGGGGAATCCTAAAAGGAGAATCCGCCATATCCTGCAATATGAAAAGCCCTCTCTTTTGGCCGGCTGTGGGGCGGTGGCAGTGATTTTCGTTCTGGGCGCAGGTCTTTTGCTGAATGGAAAGGAAGGCGAGCCCTCACACATGGCCTTGATGAGAAGCGCTCTTTTGGAGAATACCGGCGATGCAGAATGGCTTGTAGCCGGGCATAAGGGGGAAGAAGCGGACTTGGATGGGGAAAAGCAGGCGGACATTTGGGTTCCGGATCCAAAAGCCTGGGATACCCGTCCGGCCCGGGAGCGGATGCCGGAGCTTTTTGCCATCCTGACGGATCAAAACCTGCCCCACAGCGATCCCCAGGCTTATCTGGACGCCCAGCCCGAGGCCTTTCAAAAGCTGTTGGAGCAGCCCCAGGCTGCCATGGCTTACTGTTTTGACCAGTTTGAGCAGGGGGGACAGACAGGCCTTTCCGGGCGTCTTATGGCAGAATTCTGCCGCCATTGTATGGGAAAAGCCGCCGAGCCCTTTCCCTACGAATCCGGGCAGCAATGGTATGAGGCCGTAAAGGGGGAGGCTCTCCAGGCCCAACAGGAGCAGGGACGGGAAAATATAGAGAAATACCAAATGCTGTCCTGGTATATGCTCCGGTACCTGGACGGAGAACTGGAAAAATATGGAAATGAAATATGCCTTCCCGACTATACCTATGAGGGAGAGGATAAGCTTTTAAAGCTACTCTATGAGACAGAAAAAAGCCGAAAAGAAGGCGAAACCCAGGGCTTTACCCTCTGGGCTGTTCACAGCTACGGAGCCTATGAGGAAAACAACCAATGCAAACTACTGGCCGTGGTCTACACCGGCCAATACCGGCTTTTTGGAGAACAGCCCGAGGAAATAGGAGGCAGCGTAATCCCCGTATCCCTGACCTGCGAGCTACAGGCCGATGGCAGCTATAAGCTTCTGGATTATCAGACAGCGGCCGACGGCAGTTCCTTTAAACCCTCCATAGAGGCCCTTTGCACCATGCCAAAGTCCGGCGCCCCCATTCCCGGACTGGCGGAAGAGATCCTGGCAGAATACGGAAATGACCAAACGCTGACCCGGACAATAAAAGAAAACCTTACGGAACACCTAAAAAAATATGTCTGATAAAATGACAAAAATAACACTTCCCTTATTCATTCGGAAAAATATATTTACCAGTGAATTCATCCGGAAAGCATATATTTACCATGAAATTCATCCAGAAATCAAATATTTACCATGAGATTCATCCAGAAATCAAATATTTACCGCTAGATTCATCCAGAAATCAAATATTTACCGCGAAATTCATCCGGAAAGCATATATTTACCTTGAAATTCATCCAAAAAGCATATATTTATCAGGAAGTATTTGCCAAAAAACAGCCGGGAAGCGGGGCATATCTATGAACAAACATTTCAGGGATGCTTTTAGCGGAGCCGAGATCCACTGCTTACGAAGGCCAATTCCCGAAGGCTCTCCTGAGGGAATTTTGGCCGCAGTTAGCAGTTAGCTCGGCGCAGTGTTATCCCGTTTGCGTTAGATATGCCCCGCTTCCCGGCGTCCCTCTGCAATACCCCAGACAAAGTCCCCAGACAAAAATTTAGGGAAAAAAAGAAAAACTATTGACAGAAAGCCCCATAAAGCATATAATCATACACGTGCAATGTTTAATTGCCCAGACAGTTGTCCATATGCACAATATACAACTGGAGGGGAGGTTGGGTGTGATAGTATGTCGAATGTAATCGTAAAGGAGAACGAGACTTTAGATAGCGCTTTGCGTCGCTTCAAGAGAAACTGTGCGAAGGCAGGGATTCAGCAGGAGATTCGTAAGAGAGAGCATTACGAAAAACCGAGTGTAAGGCGTAAGAAAAAGTCCGAGGCAGCAAGAAAACGAAAATTTAACTAATTGTGCAAAGAATCCTCCGGTGTTTACCGGGGGATTTTTTACACAATTTTTACGGGAAATCCACATAAAATTTTAACGAAATCTTTACATAGAATTTAGAATTTATTTTCTGTCATTTTTTTGGATATTTTGACTATGGATTTTTACATGAAAAAGTGTATAGTTATATTGGTTAAAGTTTGTCTGTAGATAGAAAAAGGCACAGGAGGAATGCAGATGGAGTACATGGATACGGTGATTACCCGGCTTTCCGAGATTGAGACGGCCGCTGTGCGGATTTCGGAGGATGCGGTTTTACAGAAAAAGGAAATCGCAGAGGAGTATGAAAAAAAGACGCTGGCATTTGACAGGGAGATTGACGCGCAGACGGACGAGCGTCTGGAGAAGCTGAGGCGGGAGCTTAAGGAAAAGGCGGCCCGGGAGCTTGAGGAGATGCGGCAGACCACACAGGAAGTGCTGGACGGCCTGGAGAAGGAATATGAGCAGGAGCATAAGGCGATTGTGGGACAGCTGCTGGAAAAGATGATAGGAGAGTGAGACCATGCGTGGTATGTTCAGCTACAGCGGGATTGCCACAAAGACCCGGGCCATGAGCGGAAAGCTTTTGACCAGAGAGGACTTTGAAAGCCTGGCTTCCTCCCGAAGCGTGGCGGAGGCTGTGGGATATTTAAAGCAGAGAACCGTCTATGGGACAGTGCTCTCGGATATTCCTGAGGAGCACCTTCACCGGGGAGAGATCGAACGGCGGCTGAGCCGGTCCTTGTTTCACGATTTTTCCAAAATTTACCGGTTTTGTAACTTGAAACAGAGAAGCGTATTGGAGCTGTACTTTTGCAAATATGAGATCCAGGCTCTCAAGGGGGCCCTGCGGCGGATTTTTAACCCTGCGGCTAAGGCGGAGCGTATCGGTAAGGAAGATGAGGTTTTTCAGTACTTTTCCAATATTGATCTGGAGCGGCTCAACGGAGCCACAGATCTGGAGGAATTTCTAGAGGCTCTGAGGCGTACTCCCTATTACGATGTTCTGGCCCAGCTGAACAGAAGAGAAAAGAAAACCCTCTTTGACTATGAGATGGTACTGGATATGTTCTATTTTTCCAATATTTGGAAAAAGAAGGAAAAGCTGCTGAAGGGCAAGGAACGGGAGCTTATGACCCAGGTATATGGCAGTCAGATTGACATGCTGAATATGATGTGGATATACCGGGCAAAGCATTACTATCAGATGTCGGCTGCCGCCATTTACACGCTGGTGATTCCCATTTCCTATAAGCTGCGAAAGAGACAGCTGCAGGATTTGGTGGAGGCGGAGGATGAGGAGACGCTTCTGGAGGCTGCCCGGAGAACCTGGTACGGGCAGAGGCATCAGGAGCTGACAGAGACGGATCTGGAGCTTTTACACCGGCAGCTTTTGTGGCGGATTTACCAGGTGGATCAGCACAGGAACCCCTATTCCATGACGGCCGTCACCTCTTATTTGTACCATAAAGAGCAGGAGATCGATCAGCTGACCACCATTCTGGAGTGTGTCCGGTACGGACTTGCACCGGAGGAATTGTCAACATATATACCTTAATACAGGGAGGGAGCATTTGTGATAGTAAAAATGAAATTTTTAAGTATCACAGGCCCGAAGGATGATATTGAACGGATGGCCAAGCGGTATCTTTCCAAATATGAGATTCAACTGGAAAATGCCCTGACGGAGCTTCGGACTGTGAAAAACTTAAGGCCTTTTGTGGAGGGAAATCCCTATGAGGAGACCATGCGGGCCGGCCGGGAATATTTGCCCGGGGAGGGCCTGCCCAAGGAAGTAAAAAATACCGAGATGACGCCCCGGGAGGCGGAAAAGATTATCCGGGAGATAGGGGAAAACATTTCCCAGCTGCGGGAGCGAAAACTTAAGCTTGAGGAGAAAAGGACTCAGTGCGCCTCCTACCGGGAAAAGATAGAGCCCTTTCAGCAGCTTCCCTACAATACCCACAAGCTTTTGAACTTTAAGTTTGTAAAATTTCGGTTTGGACGGATTCCCAGAGAATATTATGAGAAGTTTGAGAAATATGTTTATGGGAGCCTGAATACGATTTTTTATATCACCCACAGCAATCAGGAATACGTGTGGGGCGTTTACTTTATGCCGGCGTCCCAGGCGCATCAGGTGGACGCGGTGTATACCTCCATGCATTTTGAGGTGATCTATATTCCCGACGAGTACGAGGGTACGGCCCAGGAGGCCTGTGAGGGCCTGACCAGGAAGCTGGAAAAGCTGGATGAGGAGCTGGCCCAGACGGACCGGGAGATTTCTGAGGCCGTGTCGGGCCGTCTCCAGGAGCTTTACGATGCGGTGAGCTGTCTGGAGGAGGTGGAGCGCAATTTCGGCATCCGAAAATATGCGGCTCTCACAAAGGAGAAGAACAATACCTTTTACATTCTCTGTGGCTGGATGACCCAGAAGGATGCGGAGGCCTTCCAGAGGGAGCTGGCCCAGGATCAAGAGCAGAATACCTTTGTGGTGATGGAGGATGGCCACGAGAATGTCTCCAGCACGCCCCCCACCAAGCTTAAAAATCTCAGGCTGTTCCGCCCCTTTGAGATGTATATTAAAATGTACGGTCTGCCCGCCTACAATGAGATGGATCCCACCCTGTTTGTGGGTCTGTCCTATGCCTTTATCTTTGGCGCCATGTTTGGAGATGTGGGACAGGGGCTGGTGCTTCTCCTGGGAGGCTATCTCCTGTATCGGGTAAAGGGATTGAATCTGGCGGCCATTGTGTCCTCGGCCGGTGTGTTTTCCACCATTTTCGGCTTCCTGTACGGCAGCTTTTTCGGCTTTGAGGATACGGTGATTCCCCACCTCTGGCTTTCGCCCAAGGAGGCCATGATGCAGCTTCCCGTGGTGGGCCAGATGAATACGGTCTTTGTGGTAGCGGTGGCCTTTGGCATGTTTCTGATTTTGCTGGCCATGATCTTCCACATTCTGGTCTGTATAAAGAATAAAGAGACCGGAGAGGCGCTCTTTAGTACCAACGGAGTGGCCGGCTTTGTATTCTACGGCGCGCTGGTGGCCATTATCGTTCTGGTTATGACCGGACATCCTCTGCCGGCGGGTGGCATTCTGGGGGCAGTGCTGGGGATTCCCCTTCTGTGCATGGCCTTTAAGGAGCCCATTATCGCCTGGATGGAAAAGCGGGAGGAGCTGGTGGAAGGGGGAAAGGTCATGTTTCTGGTCCAGACCTTCTTCGAGATGTTTGAGGTGCTCCTTAGCTTCTTCTCCAATACGCTTTCCTTTGTGCGTATCGGAGCCTTTGCCGTGAGCCATGCGGCCATGATGGAGGTTGTGATGATGCTGGCCGGCTTTGAGAATGCCGGGGGCGGAAACTGGATTGTGGTAATCCTGGGAAATGCCTTTGTGTGTGCCATGGAGGGCCTGATCGTGGGTATCCAGGTGCTTCGTCTGGAGTATTATGAATTGTTCAGCCGTTTTTATAAGGGCACGGGTCACGAATTCCGTCCCTATCAGTTAAATAAAGAGAAGCAAATTTAAGGAGGAAAAAATCATGACAATGTTAGTGAAGGTATTATTGGTGGCTGCTTTGGTGCTTAGTATTATCGTTCCCTTTGGCTATTATTTCCTGGGAGAGAAGAGCCGGAAGCGTTATAAGAGATCCGTTGGCTGCAACTGCTTTTTCTTTTTCGGAACCTTGATTTTGGCTTCTGTGCTGGCTCTGGGAGGAGAGGTGCAGGCAGCCGGTGAGGCGGCTAATACGGCTACCATGGCCACAGGTATGGGCTATCTTGCGGCGGCTCTGGCCACCAGCCTTTCCGGTATCGGCAGCGGTATTGCCGTGGCATCCTCCGCCAGCGCGGCTCTGGGAGCTATCAGCGAGGACCAGAGTGTGTTTGGTAAGTCCATGATCTTCGTGGCCATGGCAGAGGGTATTGCTCTCTATGGTTTGATTATTTCCTTTATGATTTTGGGCCAGCTTTAAGAGGCAGAATTCCTATGAAAATGTATTTGATCAGTGATAATGTGGATACGCTGACCGGCATGCGGCTGGCCGGCGTGGAGGGTGCGGTGGTGCATCAGCGGGAGGAGCTTAAGGAAGAGCTGGAAAGAGCCTGCGCCAACCCGGAGATTGCCATTATAGTGCTGACGGAGAAGTTTGGGCGGGAGTTTCCCGAGCTTATTGACTCCATCCGTTTAAGCCGCAGCCTGCCCTTATTGATTGAGATTCCGGACCGCCATGGAACTATGCGTGGAGAGAACTTTATCACCTCCTACGTCAATGAGGCCGTTGGGGTCAAACTCTAGGAAAAGGTGAATGTCATGACAATCGAAGAAAAATTGCAGCATTTTGAAGAATATGCCATGGAGGATGCCAGGGAACAGAGCACCCGGCAGGTGGAGGAATACCGGACAGCGCTGGAGACCATTTTCCAGGAGCATATGGAAAAAAAGAAGAGGCAGGAGGATCTGCAGATTAAGATAGAGACGGAGCAGATTATCCGGGATAATAATAAGGAGCTCTCCCAGGAGCAGATCCAGATTAAGCGGACCGTGCGGAAAAAGGCGGAGGAGCTGAAGGAAAAGCTGTTTGTGGAGGTGCGGAACCAGCTGTGCAGCTTTAGGGATACCCCGGCCTACAGCGCTATGCTGGTGAATCAGATCAACGAGGCGCTGGAGTTTGCCGCCGGCCAGGAGATTATTATCTATATCGACCCGGCGGATTCCTCCCGGAAAATGGAGCTGGAGGCCAAGGTACAGGTTCCCCTTACCATCAGCCAGTATTCCTTTTTCGGCGGCATGCGGGCCGTGATTCCGTCCAAAAATATCCTGATCGATCAGTCCTTTGAGACCAAGATTGAGGAGGAGAAGGAACGGTTTGTGTTCAAAGGAGGGGATATTCTTGGTTAGAACAGGTGAGATTTACGGGATCAATGGTCCTGTGGTATATATTAAGGGAAATACCGAGTTTAAAATGGCCGAGATGGTCTATGTGGGAAACGAGCGCCTGATCGGCGAGGTCATTGCCCTGGACAAGGAGCGAACCACCATTCAGGTCTTTGAGGAGACCACAGGCATAAAGCCGGGAGAGCTGGTGGAGGCCACGGGAGACGCTATCTCCGTGACCCTGGCGCCGGGGATCCTGAACAATATTTTTGACGGTATTGAGCGGCCCTTAAGCGAGATTGCCAAGGATTCCGGCGCGTTTATCAGCCGGGGAACCAAGGTTTCCTCCCTGGATCTTGAGAAGCGCTGGGAGACCCATATGACCGTGGCTCCGGGGCAGCGGATTTTCGGGGGCACGGTGATCTGTGAGGTACAGGAGACGGCAGCCATTGTGCACCGGTGCATGGTTCCTCCGGAGGTGGAGGGAGAGGTGCTGCGGGTGGTGCCGGACGGCAGCTACACCATAGAGGAGCCTCTGGTAGTGCTGCAGCTTACGGACGGCACGGAGAAGGAGCTGTGTATGGCCCAGAAATGGCCTATCCGGATTCCCCGTCCCACCCAGCGGCGGTATGCCTGCACTAAGCCCCTGATTACCGGTCAGCGGATTTTGGACACCCTGTTTCCCATTGCCAAGGGAGGCACGGCGGCCGTGCCGGGAGGCTTTGGTACGGGAAAAACCATGACCCAGCATCAGATTGCAAAATGGTCGGATGCGGACATTATTATTTATATCGGCTGTGGAGAGCGGGGCAATGAGATGACCCAGGTTTTGGAAGATTTTTCCAAACTTATAGACCCCAAGTCCGGCAAGCCTCTGATGGACCGGACCACCCTGATTGCCAACACTTCGAATATGCCGGTGGCGGCCCGTGAGGCCAGCATTTACACCGGTGTGACCCTGGCGGAATATTACCGGGATATGGGCTATGATGTGGCCATCATGGCAGATTCCACCTCCCGCTGGGCGGAGGCCTTAAGAGAGCTCTCCGGACGTCTGGAGGAGATGCCTGCAGAGGAAGGCTTCCCGGCCTACCTGGCTTCCCGGCTCTCTGCCTTTTATGAGCGGGCCGGCATGATGATGAACTTAAACGGCACCGAGGGCAGCGTGTCCATTATTGGAGCCGTGTCTCCCCAGGGCGGCGATTTTTCCGAGCCTGTAACCCAGAATACCAAGCGCTTTGTCCGGTGCTTCTGGGGACTGGACAAATCCCTGGCCTATGCCCGCCACTTCCCGGCCATTCACTGGCTCACCAGCTACAGCGAGTATCTGGGGGATCTGGCGCCCTGGTATAAGGACCATGTGTCCAAGGACTTTGTGGACTGCAGAAACCAGCTGGTGACTCTCTTAAATCAGGAGAGCAGCCTGATGGAGATTGTGAAGCTTATTGGTAGCGATGTGCTCCCCGATGATCAGAAGCTTGTGCTGGAGATTTCCCGGGTCATTCGTCTGGGCTTTTTGCAGCAGAATGCCTTCCATCCTGACGACACCTGCGTGCCCATGGAGAAGCAGCTGAAGATGATGCAGGTGATTCTGTATCTGAATGCCAAGGCCAAGGCGCTGATTACCATGAATATGCCCATTTCCGTATTGAAGCAGGAGAATATTTTTGAGAAGGTCATTGCCATGAAGTATGATATTCCCAATGACAAGCCGGAGATGTTTGATGCGTATATGAAAGAGATTGACGCGTTCTATGAGCGCGTGCTGGAAAAGAATGCGTAAGGGGGAAAAGAGATGTCAATTCAATATTTGGGATTAAGTGAAATCAACGGCCCTCTCATCGCGCTGGAGGGTGTGCAGAATGCCTCCTATGAAGAAATCGTAGAAATTATCATTGACGGAAAGAAGAAGGAGCTGGGCCGCATTGTGGAGTGCTATGCGGACAAGGCGGTGATTCAGGTATTCGGCAGTACGGACAATATGTCCCTTAGAAATACCCACACCAAGTTAAGCGGCCATCCCATGGAGATCCCACTTTCCACGGATATTCTGGGCCGGACCTTTAACGGCATCGGCCAGCCCATTGACGGTCTGGGAGAGATTGTGTCCGACATTCGCCGGAATGTAAACGGTCAGCCCATGAACCCGGTGGTGCGGGAGTATCCCCGTAACTACATTCGCACAGGCTTTTCCGCCATCGACGGTCTTACCACCCTGATTCGGGGCCAGAAGCTGCCTATTTTCTCCGGCAACGGTCTGCCCCACGATCAGCTGGCTGCGCAGCTGGTGAAGCAGGCCTCCCTGGGGGATGATTCTGACGAAAAATTTGCAATTGTGTTTGCAGCCATGGGCGTAAAGCATGATGTGGCGGACTTTTTCCGCCGCGCCTTTGAGGAGAGCGGGGTGTCGGAGCATGTGACCATGTTCCTGAATCTGGCCAATGATCCTGTGGTGGAGCGCCTGATTACGCCTAAGGTAGCCCTGACGGCGGCCGAGTATCTGGCCTTTGAATGCGGCATGCATATTCTGGTGGTTCTGACGGATATGACCTCCTTTGCGGAGGCCATGCGTGAGGTGTCCTCCTCCAAGGGCGAGATTCCCTCCAGAAAGGGCTATCCGGGCTATCTGTACAGCGAGCTGGCCACCATTTACGAGCGGGCGGGCATTATTCACGGCTCCTCCGGATCCGTGACCCAGATTCCCATTCTCACCATGCCCAACGACGACATTACCCATCCCATTCCGGACCTCACCGGCTATATTACCGAGGGGCAGGTGGTGCTGGATCGGAATCTCCACGGGCAGAATATTTATCCCCCCATTAGCGTGCTGCCTTCTCTGTCCCGTCTGATGAAGGACGGCATTGGAGCGGGCTATACCCGGGAGGATCATCAGGATTTGGCCAATCAGCTGTTTTCCGCCTATGCCAAGGTGGGAGATGCCAGGGCGCTGGCTTCCGTTATCGGGGAGGATGAGCTGTCCCCCATTGACAAGAAGTATCTGGCCTTTGGCCGGGCCTTTGAGGAGGAATTCGTAGGACAGGATCCCAATGAGAACCGGACCATTTTGGAGACGCTGGATATTGGGTGGCGGCTTTTGGGACTTCTGCCCCGGGAGGAGCTGGACCGGATTGATACAAAGATACTGGAAAAATATTACAGTCCACAGGAATAAAAGGAGGTCATCTCCATGGATGTAAGGACATTTCCCACCAAGGGAAACCTGATACTGGCCAAGAATTCTCTGGCTCTGGCCCGCCAGGGCTATGAGCTTATGGATAAGAAGCGCAATATTCTCATCCGGGAGCTGATGGGGCTGGTGGACCAGGCCAAGGATATCCAGGAGGAGATCCGCACCACCTTCACCACAGCCTATCAGGCTTTGCAGCGGGCCAATATTGAGATGGGAATCCATTTTGTGGCGGATATTGCTCAGACCGTGCCGGTGGAGAACAGTGTGGAGGTTAAGACCCGGAGCATTATGGGAACAGAGATCCCCTTAGTCCGGTATGAGCCGGGGACCACGGAGCCGGTTTATGGCTTTTACAGCACCCGGGAATCCCTGGATATTGCCCGGGTTTCCTTTGAGAAGGTGAAGGAGCTGACCATTAAGCTTTCTATGGTGGAAAACTCTGCCTATCAGCTGGCGGCCAACATTAAAAAGACCCAGAAGCGTGCCAACGCCCTGAAAAATATTACCATTCCCACCTACGAGGCATTGACCAAAAGCATTGCCAATGCCCTGGAGGAAAAGGAGCGGGAGGAGTTTACCCGGCTGAAGGTGATTAAAAGGATGCACAGCTTATAGGGAGAAGAAGTAGGAGAGAACAAAGGGGAAACGGTGAAACCGGCGGTTTTGATTGTAGTTTCAAAACCGCCGTTCTGTTGCGTTCTGAAACTTTAATTTCCGGCTGATAATCGCCCTCTTGAAACTGAACGCCCACCTTTTGAAACAGACGGTGTCTGACCTTTTTCGGGTTACATCCCAAGACGGATACTGTTCCGCTGTCGGCATTTTTTGTGCCTAAGATACATTCAATCTTGGTGCTTTTCCCTGCACCATTTTCACCAAGAAGCCCGTAAACAGTTCCACGCTTTACAGATAGACTGATTTTGTCTATCACAGGTAGCTTGCCGTAGGATTTTGACAACTGCTCCACATGAATTACAGTCTGCATAATAAGTCCTCCTTTTGTCTTTTGTGAAATAAGAATACCACCAATGAAAACATTGGTGGCAAAGTGTAGGGTTCTATTTTACCATAGAAAATAGAATTGGCAAGATTGTATTGATTGGCATTACCAGAACATCCCTATTTCCCATGAATTCATAAACAAAATAGGGATCGTATTAATTGGATGCCGCTTTTGGTTTTTATGATTTTGTTCAACGTATTTTCCACGTTATGTTTTGAATATCCATTTTCCACTGCATTTGCCATATAATCTGCCTCAATGAGAATTTGGTAATCCATTTCATTTACATTTGTTAAAGTGTGATGATGACCCACCAGATATGCCACCCGGGCAACTGTTTCTTTACTTATATCAAAGCTTTCCAGGAACGCTCTAACCATCGGGATGCCTTCCTCTTCCTGATGCTTGCCATGGGTATTCCCATACTTCTCCCGGCATAATGGACAGGCGATGTCATGAGTAATCGCAGCTACTTCAAGGATATATTGTGTCTTTGGATTTAGTCCCTCCAATTCCCCGATTATTTTTGCGTATGTCCACACCCGGATAAAATGGTCAATATCATGGATATTTCCTTTGGAATAGGCAATCATCTTTGCCATAATTTCTGCAACAGCCATCTGTTTTTCCTCCATAATTTTTGATTTATTATGAGCAAAGTGTACTACTAATGCAAATAACATTCAACTCTCATTTATAGGTGATGGTAGTACTGGCAGCAACGCGCCAATATATGCCCGACGCAGCTTACTTTGGCTTTTTGCCGGAACAGTCTTTTTTTTCAGGTTAATTTTTATGGACATTTGTTCTTGCCATATGGACAAAATTCGGGTATACTTTTCAGGTACCCTGGGTCCGGTGTATCCGGCCAAGGGAATACGAAGGAGGAGTTTCGGATGAATTCCTGGGAACTGCTTATGGAAAATCGAGTTTTAACCAGCGCGGTGACAGGCTGGTTTGTGGCTCAGGTTTTAAAGACCCTGATTCATGCCATTCTTACCGGAAAGTTTCAGGCGGAAAGGCTGGTGGGATCCGGGGGCATGCCCAGCTCCCATGCATCCACGGTCTGCGCCATGGCGGCCATCTCCCTTCGGGTCTATGGGGCGGAAAGCTTCGAATTTGCCGTCACAGTGATTCTGGCGATTATTGTGATGCACGATGCCATGGGGGTACGCCTGGAGACAGGTAAGCAGGCCAAGCTGCTAAACGAGATCACCGCAGCCTTCCGGAATCTGGAGCACACGCCCTTTTCCGGATTTTCCAGCGAGAAGCTTAAGGAATTTGTGGGCCATACGCCGCTGCAGGTGCTGGCGGGGGCGCTCCTCGGGATATTAATTGGAACCTTTTTACCATAAAAAATCTGCCCTTCCACACCCAGAGGCGAAGGAAGGTGCGGAGCGGTACTCAAAAAAACAGCGAAGCACCGTACAGAGCCCGGAAGGATTTGCGGACGCAAGAGCGTCAGGAAATCCTTCCACACCCAAAGGCGAAGGCAGGTGCGTAGCGGTACTTAAAATAGGAGGCATATATGAACCATAATATACAGGATTTAGAGGAGAAATTTGACAAGCTGGAGGAATACAGCCGGGTTTCGGGCTCCATCGACCTGTCCCTGTATCTGGAGTATGACGTCAAGAGGGGCCTGCGTGACTTTAACGGGAAAGGCGTGCTGACTGGTCTGACAGAGATATCCGATGTGCAGGGGTATTCCATTGCCCGGGGGGAGAAAACGCCCATTGACGGTGAGCTCTACTATCAGGGATATCCCATTCGGGACCTGGTGAAGGGCTTTGAGCAGCGCCGGTTTGGCTTTGAGGAGATTACTTATACCCTTCTGTTTGGCCGTCTGCCCACGCCGCCTCAGCTGGAGGAGTTTTTGGAGATTTTAGGAGAGTTTCGGGATTTGCCGGATACCTTTGTGCGGGATGTGGTTATGAAGGCCCCCAGCTCCAATATGATGAATACTCTGCAAAAATGCGTGCTGACCCTGTATTCCTATGACGATAAGCCGGAGGATATCAGCATTCGCAATGTGCTGCGTCAGTCCATGCAGCTCATAGCCCAGTTCCCTCTGATTACTGTGTATGGTTATCATGCTTACCGGCACTATCATCTGGATAAGAGCCTGGTGATCCGCAATCCCAGAAAGGAGCTTTCCACGGCGGAGAATATTCTGCGGCTGCTGCGAAAGGACGGCTCTTACACAGAGCTGGAGGCCAAGGTGCTGGATGTGGCCCTGGTGCTCCATGCAGAGCATGGCGGTGGTAACAACTCCACCTTTACCAACCATGTGGTGTCCTCCTCAGGCACAGACACCTACTCAGCGGTGGCGGCTTCTCTGGGCTCCTTAAAGGGTCCCAAGCACGGTGGCGCCAATCTGAAGGTGCAGGAGATGTTTGAGGTCATCCGGAAAGAAGTGACGGATTGGGAAAACGAGGACATGATTCGGGAGTATCTTCTGAAGATTCTTAACAAGGATGCCTTTGACCGGACCGGACTTATCTATGGCATCGGCCATGCGGTTTACACGGAATCTGACCCCAGGGCAGTGATTCTCAAGGAATACGCCCAGAAGCTTTCCGTGGAAAAGGGCCGGGATGAGGAGTTTGCACTCTATGACCGGGTAGAGCGCATTGCCAAGGACTGCATTATGTCCGGGCGGCGGATCCATAAGCCTGTGTGCGCCAACGTGGACTTTTACAGCGGCTTTGTGTACCATATGCTGGGCCTTCCCAAGGAGCTGTACACCCCCATTTTCGCCATCTCCCGTATTTCCGGCTGGAGTGCTCACCGAATCGAGGAGCTTGTCAATGGAGCGAAGATTATCCGTCCGGCCTACAAGTATGTGGGAAATCACAGGCCCTATGTGGAGCTGGAAGGCCGGGAGGAGGCTTTTCGGGGGCTGGACTAAAGGAATACGCATAAAAAGGTGTAAGGCTTTATGGAGATCCTAAGGCTTTGCGCCTTTTTCGTTTACTAGAAGGAAAGTTCCAGAAATGTCTGATTTTTCCCTGTTTCAGGCATATTGTACAGGCATTGTGTCTTACACTGGTAGTAGACAAAACAGGGAGGATATGCCATGAAACGTTTGCTGTTTTTGCTGCTGGCTGCCGTGCTTGCCCTGGACTGCACAGCGGTGTGCGCGGCCGCCGGGAAGCCTGACGGACAAGGGACAGAAATTTACCAGGAGGCGCTTTTGTACGCCCAGGAGGACACAGAAGGAGGCACAGAGGCTCCTTTGGAGGCTCCCCCGGCGGAGGGGACGGCTTCCGGAGCTACAGGAGCAGGAGAAGGGACGGTCTCGGGAGGCACAGGAGCAGGAGAAGGGGCGGCCTCGGGAGGCACAGAGGTCCCGCCAGTAGATTCATCTCTTGGAATTTCCGCGCCCTCCGTGATTTTAATGGAGGCATCCACAGGGACGGTGATTGCGGAGAAAAATGCCCATGAAAAGCTGCCTCCGGCCAGTGTGACCAAAATCATGACCCTGCTGCTGATTTTTGATAATCTGGGAACAGGAAAGATCAAGCTGGAGGATTCGGTCATGACCTCGGCCCATGCCGCCTCCATGGGGGGCTCTCAGGTGTATTTGGAGGAGGGAGAGACCCAGACCGTGGATACTATGATCAAGTGTATTTCCGTGGCCTCGGCCAACGACGCATCAGTGGCGTATCAGTAGGGGAGAACTTGACGAATATAGGCTTTACACGTGTGCAGGTTTCTATTATACTATAAATTAGGAATTTCCAGTTTATTTAATTGCGAAAGGATGGTGAAAAGCAGATGCCCATAAATGCAGAGGGAATCGAAAGCTTGGCGCGCAAATTGGAAAGAGCACGTATTTTCAATGATCGGAAGGAATGTAAAACGCTTGAGGATTTTCAAGAGCTTACAAAGAAGTATGAGGCTCTGTGTAATGATGATAAGTTGTAAACTTCATACAATCATCCATCAAACAAGATGTAAAGCCCTAGGAAAAAGCAAGGTCTTTGCATTTTTTTGCAGTATAGGGAAGAGGGATTGCTCCAAAGAATAAATGTAAAATTTTTACAGGAGGAACGAATATGATAGGGGTTATCTGTTTGGATGACAACAGGGGGATGCTGTTCCATCACCGGCGGCAGAGCAGAGACCAGGCAGTTTTCAGGGACATGCTGGCCATGGTCGGAAAAGAAAAGATCTATATGAATGCCTATTCTGGAAAGATTTTTTCTTTCTATTCCCATGAAATCGTTATACGGGAGGACTTTTTGTCCTGTGCCCCCTGGGGCAGCTATTGCTTTGTAGAAAATCTTCCCTTAAGCCCTTACCTGGAGAAGCTGGAGGCGCTGGTCATCTATTATTGGAACCGGGTGTATCCGGCGGATACCTATCTGGATATAGATCTTAGTCAGGGCTGGGAAGAGACAGACATCAAAGAACTGGGAGGAACCTCACATGAGAACATTACACGAAAGATATTTAAGCGCAAAATCCGGTAAGCGAGCCTTTTTGTTTTCCCTTATCCTGGCCCTGGCATTGCTTGTCTCTGCCTGTGGGAAAGCTACGCTTATGAATGAGAACCCTCCTTCGGAAGCGGAGCTGTCTAGGGAAGAGCCGTCCGGGGAAGAGCAGTCGGAAGCGGAGCCGTTCGGAGCGGAGCTGTCTGAGGAGGAATCGGAGAGGGTTCTTTCTGTGGAAGAGATTGTCAACAGCTTTGAGGGAGATGCCTCTGTGGAAATACCTGTTTATACGGGGGATGCCTATACGGTCATGAATGACAACACTCCCTATTTTACCAGGTCCAATCTTCCCACAAGCTCCTTTGAATATTACTCTTATCTGGATGAGCTGGGGCGCTGCGGGGTTGCCTGCGCCAATATTGGTCAGGATATTATGCCCACAGAAGAGCGTGGGAATATTGGACAGATTAAGCCCTCCGGCTGGCAGACCATAAAATATGATTTGGTAGACGGGAAGTATCTGTACAATCGGTGTCACCTGATTGGGTATCAGCTTTCGGCAGAAAATGCCAATGAGAAGAATCTGATAACAGGCACAAGATATTTCAATGTGCAGGGAATGCTGCCCTTTGAAAACATGGTGGCGGATTATGTAAAGGAAACAGGAAATCATGTTTTATACCGGGTGATGCCTGTCTTTGACGGGGAGAATCTTGTGGCTCACGGAGTTCTCATAGAGGGATGGTCTGTGGAGGATGCAGGAGAGAGCATATGCTTCAATGTATTCGTACATAATGTGCAGCCGGGCATTGTCATAGATTATGCAAATGGGAACAGCCATTTGGAGGAGAGCCGTCCGTCCCATGAGGAAGCGGCGGAAAAGCCGGAGCCGGCTGTAGAAGAGCCAGAGCCAGTCACAAAAGAGCCGGAGCCGGCAGGTACGGATTACATTCTAAATACCAATACAAAAAAATTCCATGATCCTGCCTGCAGAAGCGTAAAGCAGATGGAAGAAAAGAATAAAGAGCTGTATACGGGAAACCGGGAGGATGTAATTGCCATGGGATATGCTCCCTGTAAGAATTGTAATCCCTGAGGGAGCTTTGTATTCTATTCCGGACCGGGAAATGGGATTCTAAAGGACTGTTGAGCGCAGTCCTTTTTTCATGGACAAAAATCGGCTTCAAATTAGAATAAGCGATTCCTAACGGGAATAAGATGAAAAGAATTAAAAAATACGAGGGGATCTTTTGCAGGAGGGAATAAAACGGAGAAAGGTACGGGTGATATACGGAGATAAAAAGCTGGTGGATTGTATGAAAAATGTACTCAGAAAGCGAACCAGGCAGTAAGAATAGCAGGTATCCTAACAGAAAGGGAAGGGGAGGGCAGTTATGAAAGGAAACCGGGCTGCATTATATCTGAGGCTGAGCAAGGAGGACATAGAGAAGGTCCACAGGGGAGACGACAGCGCCAGCATTAAAAATCAAAGGCTTTTACTCACGGATTACGCCTTGGAGCACGAATTTCAGATTATCCGGGTATATTCGGATGATGATGAGAGCGGTCTGTATGATGACAGACCGGATTTTGAGAACATGATGACAGATGCAAAGCTGGGAGAATTTGACGTGATCATTGCAAAGACCCAGTCCCGATTTTCCCGGAACATGGAGCACATTGAAAAGTATCTGCACCATGATCTGCCAAACCTGGGGATCCGCTTCATCGGCGTTGTGGACGGGGTGGACACGGCCAACGAGGCCAACAAGAAAAGCAGGCAGATCAATGGCCTGGTAAACGAGTGGTACTGTGAGGATCTGTCCAAAAATATACGCAGCTCCTTTCAGGCCAAAATGAGGGATGGACAGTTTTTAGGCTCCTCCTGTCCCTATGGCTACAAAAAGGATCCAGAGAATCACAATCATTTGATTGTGGATCCCTACGCCGCCGGGGTGGTGAGAAAGATTTACAGGCTCTATCTCTCAGGCTGTGGGAAGGCGAAGATCGGCACTCTTTTATCTGCGGAGGGAATTTTGATTCCCACCTTATATAAGAGAGAGGTGCTGGGGGAGAGGTACCGCAATGCAAAGGAGCTGGAGACCACAAAAATATGGTCTTACCAGACCATTCATAAAATACTAAACAATGAAACCTACCTGGGACATCTGATGCAGAATAAGGCCAACACCCTGTCCTATAAGGACAAAAAGAAAAAGGCGCTGCCAAGGGAGCAATGGATTATTGTGAGAAATACCCACGAGGCAATTATTGAGCCGGAGGTTTTTGAGATGGCCCAGAAGCTTCAAAGGACCAGGACCAGAAGCATGGATTCCGGGGAAGAGAAGAGTGTTTTTTCCGGGCTTCTCTACTGTGCCGACTGTAAGCATGCCATGGCAAAAAAATATGCCCGCCGGGGAAAGCAGGGATTTACAGGCTATGTGTGCAAAACCTATAAAAAGCAGGGAGTACGGTTTTGCAGCAGTCACAGTTTGGAGGCGGAGGATTTGGAGGAAAAGGTATTAGGCTCTCTAAGGCAGGAGGCCCGGGCTATTTTAAGGCCAGAGGATTTGGAGGAGTTAAAAAGCATACCTGTCTGCAATGAGGCCCAGGAGAATCAGGAGGTCCAGCTAAGGCATGTGGAAAAGCGCATGGAGAAGCTGGAACGGTTTAAGAGAAAAACCTATGACAGCTATATGGAAGGAATGATCTCAGGGGAGGAGTACACCAGGTATGCTTCCGAATATGATAGGGAGCTTGCTAAGCTTAAGGGGCAAAAGGCTTTGATTTGCCATGAGCTGGATTTACAGCAAGAGACGAAGGATGGATATGATGAATGGACGGAGGGCTTTTTAGATTATATAAATGTTAAAAAATTAACAAGAGATATGGTTTTGGAGCTAATTGAACGAATTGAGGTACATAAAGAGGGAGAGCTCACCATATATTATAAGTTCCGGAATAGGGATACAGGCGAGTGTCTACCCTAGAGAAACGCTGCGTCAGTAGCTATGGCCGAACACATTGCCGGCTCGGAGGAGCTCTTTGTGGAGTGGATGAATGAGCGGGCCCAGGGGCTTGGCATGGCGGACACCCACTTTGTGAACTGCTGTGGGCTGGATGTGGAGGGACATGTGACCTCTGCCTACGATATTGCGCTCATGTCCCGGGAGCTCATCACCAAGTATCCTCAGATCCATCAGTATTCCACCATCTGGATGGAAAATATTATACATACCACTCGCAGGGGCAGCGAGGAGTTTGGGCTGACTAACACCAATAAGCTTATCCGGCAATACCCTTATGCCACAGGGCTGAAAACCGGCTCCACAGACCAGGCGAAATTCTGTCTATCCGCCACGGCGGAAAAGGACGGCATTGAGCTTATTGCCGTGATTATGGCGGCGCCGGATCCCAAGATTCGGTTTTCCGACGCAAAGAATCTGTTGAATTACGGGTACAGCAAGTGCAGCCTGTATAAGGACACGGATAAGCTGCCCAAGGTGACGCTGCCGGTGGCCCTGGGAGTAAAGGAGCAGGTGACCGGAGATTATGACGGGACCTTTTCCTACCTGAGCACAACGGGAGAGGACTTGAAAAGCATTAAGAAGGAATGGGTCTATGAGGAGCTTACGGCCCCGGTGGAGAAGGGAGCCCAGATTGGCTGCGTGCGGTATCTGCTGGGAGGAAAGGAAATCGGCCGATTGCCCATTCTGGCCACGGAGGCTGTGGAGAAGGCGGGCTACGGGGATTATCTGAAACGGGCCGCCGGATATTGGCTTCTGTAAACAGGCTGTCCCCATTGGCTTTCTGTGAATGGGGCGGAAATCAAATTTTAGGCTGGCACAGGTTTGACAGGTCCGGAGAAACAGTGTATACTTTCCAGGTGTCCCCCTGACCCAATAGGGGGCAAATCCTTCTAAGACAAGGGGAAGTCTCTGTCTGTGAAGGAAGATGGGCACGGAGGAAGGTATGGCAGGCTTTCGCATAAAGAAATATGAGATCAAAACAAAAAAACTGGCAGCAGGACAGGGGCTTACCTTTGTCCTGTTGGCGGATTTGCATAATAAAGAATATGGCCCGGAAAATAGACAGCTGATACAGGCGGTGAAGGAGCAGGAGCCGGACGGGATTCTCATAGCAGGAGACATGCTCGTGGGACATACGGCCCAGTCCTTTTTGCCGGCCCAGAGAGTGGTTTTGGCCCTGCAAAAGCAGGTGGCTCCGGTTTTTTACGGAAACGGAAATCACGAATCCCGTATGCGGGTGCAAAGGGAGATCTATGGAGACCGGTATGGGGAATATATGGAGCCCCTCTGTGGAGCCGGTGTCCGGGTGCTCTCCAATGACAGTGTTCTCTTTGAAAAAAAGGGCTGTCAGGTCCGGATCCATGGATTTGAGCTTCCCCTTGCCTATTACCAGAAGCTTGGGGAGAAGAGACTGGAGGCAAAAGTCCTTACACAGGCTTTGGGGAAGCCGGAGAGGGGAATCTACCATATCCTACTGGCGCACAATCCCGTTTATTTTCGGGAGTATGCGGCCTGGGGCGCCGATATGACCCTGTCCGGGCATCTTCACGGCGGGGTGATCCGGATTCCCTTTTTGGGCGGGGTCATAACTCCCCAGGCGCGGCTGTTTCCCAAATATGACAGGGGACTCTTTCGAATAGGAGAAAAGACGCTGCTTGTAAGTCCCGGTCTTGGCACCCATACGGTCAACATCCGGATTTTCAATCCGGCGCAGCTCATTGTAATCCGACTGGAGGGAGAGGCATGACAGGGATACCGGTAAAACTGCCCGTATTTGAAGGGCCCTTGGATTTGTTGCTGCATCTGATCGACACCAATAAAATTGATATCTACGATATTCCCATTGTGGAGGTCACCAGCCAGTACATGGCCTATATCCGGGCCATGGAGACCAGGGACCTGAATATTATGAGTGAATTTCTGGTGATGGCGGCCACGCTATTGGAGATCAAGGCCAAGCTGCTTCTGCCGGCGGAGGTGAATGAGGAGGGGGAGGAGATCGACCCCAGAGCCGAGCTGGTGGAACAGCTTTTGGAATATAAGAAATATAAATACATGGCCCAGGAATTGAAGGACCGGCAGATGGACGCCGGCTGTATGCTGTATCGGCAGCCGGATGTGCCGGCGGAGGTGGCCTCCTATATGGAGCCGGTGGATGTGGAGGAGCTTCTGTCCGGGCTGACCCTGCGAAAGCTTCACGAGATCTTTCAGGATCTAATCAGAAAGCAGGAGGACAAGATCGATCCGGTGCGAAGCAAATTCGGGCGTATTGAGAAGGAAGAGGTAAGCCTGGAGGACAAGCTTGTCTATGTGGAGGAATATGTGACAAGACACCGGCGGTTCAGCTTTCGAAGCCTCCTTGCAGGGCAGAGGAGTAAAATGCATTTGATTGTGACCTTTCTGGCGGTGCTGGAGCTGATGAAAATGGGGCGGATTACGGCAATCCAGGAGGGAACCTTTGACGATATTGTCATAGAGGGAAAGGAAGCGGCAAAAAAGGCCGGGGCAGAGGAGAGTGAGGAATAGGCATGGAGCTGGAGCGCATGGAGGCGGCCATAGAGGCCATACTTTTTACCATGGGAGATTCGGTGGAGACGGAGAAGCTGGCGGCAGCCATTGAGCAGGATCCCAAAACCACCAAAAAGATCATACATAATATGATGGACAAGTACCAGGCCAATGACCGGGGAATTCAAATTCTGGAGCTGGAGGATGCCTTTCAATTATGTACCAAAAAGGAATACTATGAGCATTTGATCCGGGTGGCGGCACAGCCCCGGAAGTATGTGCTGACAGATGTCCTGCTGGAGTCCATGGCCATTGTGGCCTACAAGCAGCCGGTAACCCGCCAGGAGATTGAAAAGATCCGGGGGGTGAAAAGCGACCATGCCGTGAATAAGCTGGTGGAGTATGGGCTGATTGAGGAGGTAGGGCGCCTGGATGCTCCGGGCCGGCCCATTCTCTTTGGCACTACCGAGGAATTCCTGCGAAATTTCGGCGTCAGCTCTGTGGCCGAGCTTCCCTCCCTTCCGGTGGAGCGGCTGGCAGAATTTCAGGCGGAGGCGGAGAAGGAGGCCATTGGGTAACCGGAGCAGGGTCGGGGGACTGGGGGGCCGAAGGAGGAAGAGGAAGAAACGGCCCTCAGGGTTTGACATTCGTCCCAATTCTTTTTATAGTATAGGTATAGAAAAGTGGCAAAGGGGTGCCACCAAACAGAAAGGGGATAAAGAACATATGTTTGGCTTTGGAAAGAAAAAACAAGGCCTGGAGGGGCTGAAGGAGCAGGCGGCTCAGTATGAGAAAAAAATGGAGCTGGCCAAGCTGGCAGAGGTTTATTACCAGCTGGGAAAGGCTTACCAGAATCAGGAGGATCTGGAACGGGCCCGGCTGTATCTGGAGCGGGCCAGCACCCTATATAGCAACTTTGATGAGATTTATGACGCCTGTCAGGGCTTTTCGGATGATTGTGACGAGCGCATAGGCGATCTGGAGGAGGAAGCGTTACTTGGCAATGAGCTTTTAGCCCAGGTGGAGGAGAAGGCCCAGGAGCTGAGCAATGCCCAAAAGTATCTGTGGGGGCTTTTGAGTCTTTCCCGATTCCAGGTGGTGTTCCAGAAGCTGGCGGAGTGCGGGAACTGCCGGATACTGGGGGAGCTGAGCCGGGTGCTGGATATGCTCTACCGCACCGTGGGACAGAACAGCGCAGAGGAGGACTGGGATTACAGCCTGGACTTTATTACCCGGTACTATGATTTCTGTGATTCCGAGGCCTTTGTGGACACCAGCAATCAGGTGGAGCTTGACAATGGCACCACCCTGCAGCTTTTTGACTTTAACGGAAATTCCACGGCTACCTGCCTGCATCTCTTTGTAGACACCTTTATCTCTGTCTTGCAGGGCGGCTTTGACACGGTGGAGGAAAACGAGGAGGCGGAGGTGGATTTTATCCCCTGCACCCTTATGGCTGACTATTATCTGCGAAACTATGAGGGAGATATCCGGCAGCTGCCCCAGGTACAGGCGGAGATTTCCCGTATCTGGTCGGATTATGAGCTGGTGAAGCGTGGCAGCATTGCCGACGTGATTCATCAGGTGGAGAAATACCGGAGAATGAGCATTTTGTAAGGAATAAGCATTTTGCAATAGAAAAGAGCATCGATGGGATAGGGGTCGATGCTCTTTTGTTTTACGGAAAATGGAGACCTGGAAAGAAAAAGCCCTCCGGGAGTGTTTGATATGATTGTTTGTGTGGAATTTAGAATCAAAATCAAATAAAAACCAAAAAATAAAATGTTGTTTTTGTTGAATTTCTATTGACTTATGAGGAGATTGTGCTATACTGAAACTAGACAGAAGGCAGACCGGGCAACAGGGAAAAGCAAGATACTTCAAAAAAGGAGAGAAATGATGATGAATCTGGAAGAAGCAAAAGCGTATGCAAAACAGAACATTCACAACCGGCCAGAGACCACCGGGCGTCTGGGAGGCAAGATTGCCATTGTCACCGGAGGAGCCCAGGGCTTTGGCTTTGGCATTGCCCAGGAAATGTACCGGGAGGGAGCCAGCGTGGTTCTGGCGGACCTAAATGAGGAGCTGGCGAATAAGTCGGCAAAGGCTCTGGGAGAGCGGGCCGTGGGCATTAAGGTGGACGTGGGCACTCCGGAATCTGTGGAGGAGCTTCTGATCCGCACGGTGGAGCATTTCGGAGGCGTGGATATCTTTGTGTCCAATGCAGGCGTGCTAAAGGCCGGCAGCCTGGAGGAGCTGACCCCTGCCCAGTTTGAGTTCGTGACCAAGGTCAACTACATGGGATATTTCTACTGTGCCAAGTATGCTTCGGAGATTATGAAGGCCCAGCATGAGGCGGACGAAAGCCTGTGGTTTGACATTGTGCAGATCAACTCCAAGTCCGGTCTTACGGGATCCAAAAATAATTTTGCCTACGCAGGCGGAAAGTTCGGCGGCATTGGTCTCACCCAGAGCTTTGCCCTGGAGCTGGTGGCCTGGCAGATTAAGGTCAATGCCATCTGCCCCGGAAACTTCTATGACGGTCCCCTGTGGTCTGATCCGGAGAAAGGCCTGTTTGTGCAGTATCTCCATGCAGGCAAGGTGCCGGGAGCCAAAACCGTGGAGGATGTGAAGGAATTCTACCTGTCAAAATCCCCCATTCGCAGAGGCTGCACGCCGGTGGATGTGTCCAAGGCTCTGTTTTACTGTGTGGAGCAGTGCTATGAGACTGGTCAGGCCATTCCCGTAACCGGTGGTCAGACCATGCTGAACTAGGAGGGCTTATGGAGAAATACGTGGAGCTTAAGGAGACGCTGGATCTGTTGAATGTAGAGGACCCGGCGGAGCGGCTGGCCAATCTGGCCATTGTGCTGGGGGAGGAAAAGGAAGCCCCGGAGGTAAAACCCCAGTATGCCAACAATCATATCCATACCTGCTACTCCTTTTCCCCCTACTCCCCCACGGCAGCGGTGTATATGGCCCGGGCAGAGGGGCTGCAGACAGCAGGCATTATGGACCATGACAGCATTGGAGGGGCTACAGAGTTTCGAAAGGCGGGAAAGATCGCCGGCATGGGCACCACCTGCGGCATGGAGTGCCGGGCCAGTCTGGCTAAAACCCGGCTGGCAGGACGAAAGCTAAACAATCCGGATCAGGCCGGGGTGGCCTACATGGCCATTCACAGCATACCGGCCCCTGGCTTTGCCAGACTTCAGGAGGTATTTGCCCCTCTTCGGGAAAAGCGCAATGTTCGGAATCGGAAAATGGTGGAGAATATGAACCGGCTGATGGCGCCCTATGAAATATCCCTGGATTTTGACAAGGACGTGGTGCCTGTTTCCAACTATCAGGTGGGAGGCTCCATTACGGAGCGCCATCTTTTGTATGCGCTAAGCATAAAAATCATGGAGCGTGCCGGGAGAGAGGCGTGCGGCGCCTTTGTGGAGGAGAAGCTTGGGATTCCCCTCACAGAAAAGCAGAAGGCCCAGCTTTCCGACGCCTCCAATCCTCATGAGCTCTACGATCTTCTGGGAGTGATGAAGGCCCAGCTGGTGGAAAAGATTTACATACCTGCCACAGAGGAATGCATTCTTTTCGGGGATCTGGTGAAGCTTGCAGATGAGGTGGGAGCCATTCTCTGCTATCCCTATCTGGGGGATGTGACCAACTCCGTCACCGGAGACAAGAAGGCTGCCAAGTTTGAGGATGACTTCCTCCCAGAGCTTTTTGAAATGTTGAAGGAGGAGGGCGTCCATGGCATTACCTATATGCCGGCCCGGAATACGCCGGAGCAGATCAAACGTCTCCAGGCTTTGTGCCGGAAATATGATATGACGGAGATCTCCGGGGAGGATGTGAATACCTCCCGGCAGAGCATGATCTGTCCTCAGCTGGCCAAGCCGGAGTTTCAGCATCTGGTGGATATGGCCTGGAAGCTGGTGGAGCGGGAAAAGGATTATCCCATTTGAGAAACGTGGTAAAGCCCCTGATCAGGCAGGCGAAAAGCAAGGATTCCTTCCTGCCGGCGGGGGAACGAAACATAGAAAGGATGGAAACAGGATGAAAACAAAGGCAGTTCGGATATATGGAAAAATGGATTTGCGGCTGGAGGATATGGAGCTTTCGGATATTGGCGCGGACGGCGTGCGGGTAAAGGTGATTTCCGATTCCCTGTGCATGAGCACCTATAAGGCTGCCGTGGAGGGCGAGGAGCACAAGCGTGTGCCGGACAATGTGGCGGAGAATCCCACCATTGTGGGACATGAGTTCTGCGGCCAGATTGTGGAGGTGGGAGAGAACTGGAAGGATAAGTTTAAGCCGGGAGACGGCTTCTCCATTCAGCCGGCTCATTTCTATAAGGGCTCCTTAAAGGCACCGGGCTACTCCTATCCGGAGTGCGGCGGCGACACCCAGTATGCCAACATTCCCATGGAGACCCTGGCCATGGATTGTCTGCTGAAATATGATTCCGACACCTATTTCTACGGATCTCTGGCAGAGCCTATGAGCTGCATTATCGGCACCTACCATGCCATGTACCACACCACCGGCGGCAGCTATGAGCACAAGATGGGCATTGTGGAGGGCGGAAAGCTGGCTCTTCTGGCTTCCGTGGGTCCCATGGGACTGGGGGCTATTGACTATGCCCTTCACTGCGATCGCCGGCCTTCTCTGCTGG
Organism: uncultured Lachnospiraceae bacterium; assembly: GCA_947574135.1. Taxonomy (GTDB): domain Bacteria; phylum Bacillota; class Clostridia; order Lachnospirales; family Lachnospiraceae; genus RGIG4284. Next base: position 64,853 of record CANPIM010000002.1, on the reverse strand, counting down.
TCATCACGGATATTGACGACGCGCGCTTGGAGCGGGCTGCCAGCATCTATACCGTGGAGCACGCCAAAGAGCTGGGCATTGAGCTACATTATGTAAACACCGCAAAGGTGGAGGATCCGGTAGCGACCCTTCGGGATCTCACCGGCGGCACAGGCTTTGACGATGTTATCTGCTTTGCACCGGTGAAGCCGGTGGTAGAGCAGGCCGACGGCATTTTAGGGCATGACGGCTGTCTGAACTTCTTTGCAGGCCCCACCAACAGCCAGTTTAAGGCAGAGTTCAACTTCTACAACGTACACTATGCTTCCACCCACGTGGTAGGAACCAGCGGCGGCAACACCAGCGATATGCGGGAGGCCATTGCCCTGATGAATGCAGGGAAGATCGATCCGGCGGCCATGGTTACCCATATCGGCGGACTGGACGCGGTTGTGGAAACTACTTTAAATTTGCCTAAGATTCCCGGGGGCAAGAAGCTGATTTACAACCAGATTAGCCTGCCCCTGACAGCGCTGGCGGATTTTGAGGAAAAGGGAAAAGAGGATCCCATGTTTGCAGAGCTGGCCAGGATCGTGGCGGAGAATAATGGTCTGTGGTGTGGAAAGGCAGAGAAATATCTCCTGGAGCATGCCAAGAGCATTGACTAGGGATTGACAAAAAGGGAGAAGAGAAATGGCACAAAAAGGAAAAGAAGCTGTGGTGGAAAAGGTAAAGGAGCTTATGGCTTCGGTTACCTGCTGTAAAGAGGCGAAGGAGGCGGCCAAAAGCTGGCTTGACGCCATTGGAACGGACAGAGAGGCGGAGTTAGCCAAAGCTCTCATTGCAGAGCTGGAAGAGGATCTGATGTCTGTGGACGGGCTCATTGCTTTTGCGGATTCTGAAGCCGGGGCGCAGGTATTTGGCCCGGAAAAGGCCAAGGCTGTGGCAGCCCACGGAAGGGAAATCAAGGAAGCCGGAGGAAAATACTGCGACTGTCCGGCCTGCGTAGCCGTAGCAGCAATATTGGAAATGAAGGAAGAGATTCTGGGATAAATGCAAAAAGAGAAGCCGGCCTTATTCCGTTGAGGAATGGGGCCGGCTTCTTTTGCGGTTTTTTATGGCAGATGGATTATTTTAAAAACATTCGGATTATTTTCTCTTTTCTCTTTCCATAGGGATGATACCGCATGGGCAGATCCAGAAGCGTGGATTTGTCCACAATGCTCCGGAAATGGGAGAAGGTGCGGAAGCTTTCGTACCCATGATAGCTGCCCATACCGGAGGCTCCCACGCCTCCAAAGCCCATATGAGGGGTGGCCAGATGGATAATGGTGTCGTTGATGCAGCCGCCGCCAAAGGAGCAGGAGGAGAGTACCTGCTGCCGGGTCTGCCTGCTGGAGGTAAAGAGGTAGAGGGCCAGGGGCTTTTCGTGGCTCTGTATATAGGAAATACATTCCTCCAGCCGCTCATAGGTGAGAATGGGCAGAACCGGGCCGAAGATCTCCTCCTGCATAATGGGGGAATCCGGCGTCACGTCCACCAGCACCGTGGGCTCGATGCGTCTGGATTTAACGTTAAAGTTTCCGCCGATGGCAACCTTTTCCGGCGCCATAAGACCTATAACCCGCCGGAAATGCTTTTCATTTACCATGGTGGGCATAGCGTCCAGGCAGCCGTCCGGAAAGAAGCTGTCCAGAGCCTTTTGATATGCCTCCAGGAAAGGAGCGAGAAGTCCCTTTTGCAAAAACAGATAGTCCGGGGCCACGCAGGTCTGTCCGGCGTTTAGAACCTTTCCAAAGGCAATGCGGCGGGCTGCCAGCTTTAAATGGGCGGTATTGTCCACAATGACCGGGCTTTTGCCTCCCAGCTCCAGGGTGACAGGAGTCAGGTGCCTGGCAGCCGCCGTCATAACGGTTTTTCCCACTGCCACGCTTCCCGTAAAGAAAATATAGTCAAAGCGCTCCTCCAGGAGAGCGCTGTTTTCTTTTCTGCCGCCCTCCACCACGGCAATGTATTCCGGAGGGAAGATTTCCCCCAGGATTTTGGCCAGGGCCGCGCTGACGGAGGGCGCGTAGGCAGAAGGCTTTACCACGGCGCAGTTTCCGGCGGAGATGGCGCCCACCAGGGGCTCCAGACACAGCTGAACCGGATAGTTCCAGGGAGTCATGACCAGGGCGACCCCATGGGGCTCAGGCGAGCGAAAGCTTCTGGAATAAAACTGGGCCAGGGGGGTGGGCACGGATTTTGGCTTCATCCAGCGGGCCAGATGCTTTTGATGAAAGCGGATTTCATCCAGCACCAGCCCGATTTCCGTCATATAGCTTTCCAGGGGAGATTTGCCCAAATCTTGGAAAAGAGCCTGGGAGAGCAAGCTCTCCTGCTCCCGCAGAGCTTTTTGCAGCCTGGAAAGGGCCTTCTGCCGAAAGGCCAGGCTTCTGGTGGCGCCGGTTAAGAAATAGCTTCGCTGATTGGCGACAAGCGTATGAATATCCATGGTAGAGCCTCCTGTGGAATTATTTTCTAAGTGTTTAGTATACTATCAAAACAGGGGGATTTCAAGAAGGGAATCTAATATTCATGATTGCAGGAATCTAACATTTGTGATTGCACTTTTTACAACCTACGCCAATATATTTCGACAAAATTTTATTTCCTTGCCATTGCCTTTTTTAAAAAAACATGTATACTTATCATACAGAACGAAATATGAGAGGACTAGAGAAGTCCTGTCATGCAGAACTTGTCTGTGAAAATAAATGAGAAATATAGACAAAAAGGAGAATCATCACAATGCATTCAGGTAAAAAGACAGTTGCATCTTTACTTATGCTTATGCTGACTGCGCTTATCATAAGCGGGTGCGGCGGCCAAGAGACAGTTTCCGAAAATCCGGAGCCGGAAGAGCAGACAGCAGAGCCGCAGCCGCCCCAGGAAGAGCCGCAGGAGGAAGCCGGGGCACAGCCGGCAGAAACGTCTCAGGAGGAAGAGGCGCCCCAGACACCCCAGGAGGAGGCAGACAAAAACAGCGTCTGGAATGATTTCACATTTACTTATCGTGATACCGAGATTACGCTTCCCTGTTCCTATGCCGAATTTGAAGAGCTTACCGGACTGAAAATCAAAAAGAACGACGTCAATGAAATGCCGGCGGGAGCCAGTCCGTTTGTGGATGCCGCCCAGGATGGGGACGAGCATACGAGAATCGGCGTAAACCTGTTTAATCCCAATGAAGAACCCACATTGGAAACGGAATGTCTCATCGAAAAGATTCAGCAGTATCCTGCAATGATTGACAAAGAGGATCCGGCGGATGCGATTGAGTTTCCAGGGGGACTCTACGCAGGGATGGAGATAACAAGAGAAGAATTATATGAAAAAGTGGGAAGAGAACCCGATACGCTTGGAGGCGCTGACACAGAGGCTCTGGAGGTGTATGAAATGGAGCTTCGAATGAAGTTCGGAGGTCCGGATAACTGGGAAAATCCTCCGGAAGATCCCCAGGCATTGGAAGAGTACCAGTCCCTTATAGAAGAGTTTCAGAAACAGGAATCCGGAATGTGCACATGGTATCTTGGCGAGGGTGTTGCTGAAGAGAGACTGGAATATGACTGCTTCCAGGTTCGGCTTGAGGATGATGTGATCACATATATTGCATTGAGCCATAGGCCGGAAAGCAGCATGTAAGACAGCATTTTCCTTTTGTTCAGATTTTGGCGGGGGCTAAACGAAAGAGTTGCTCCAACAACTGGGAATTTGTATTTACAGTTGTTGGAGCAACAAGATGTCTGCTAAAAATCCAGGCTTATGTCAGGCCGTTTAATTGTTTGTATAATTCTTCTTCTGTGGTGTTAGCTACCAGAGCATCGGTGTCCTCCTCGGACCTAATCATTTCCACGATGCGGTTTAAAAGTTCCAGGTGCTCCTCGCCCTTGGATGCAATGCCGATTACCAGACGGACGACTTTATCCTCCCACTGAATACCATCCGGGTAGGTCATAACAGCAACACCGGTTCTCCGAATAAACTCCAGGGAATCTTTGGTGCCATGGGGAATGGCTATATGGCTGCCAACGGCCGCGGAAAAGGCAGAGTTGCGCTTCAGCATACTCTGGATATAACCTTCGCTGGCGTAGCCGCTTTCCACCAGCAGTCTGCCGCAGGCCGTGATGGCCTCCTCAGGAGTGACGGATTGACAGTTTAGGACGATGTTTTTCTTCTCCAGCAGGGGGCGCTTCACCTTAGCCGCATCCAGACCATTGAGACAGGCGTACAAGGCATTCAGGTCAGCATCATCCACCAGCCTGTCAGCAGTCTCCTCGTCAACGGCTATAGCTGCCACTCGCTTCAAAATTTCCAGATGCTCCTCACCCCTGGAAGCGACGCCGATGACCAGGCGAACCCGCTGGCCGTTCCAGTCCATACCATCCGGGTACGTCATAACAACCAGACCGGTCTTTTTGACCAATGCACGGGACTCCTTATCGCCGTGGGGAATGGACACATGGCTGCCAACCGCCACGGAGTCGCCGCTGTCCCGATCCAACATGGCCTGGATGTAACCCTCCTCAATGTAGCCGCTCTCCAGCATTCGCTTGCCGCAGGCCCGGATGGCCTCCTGGGGAGTGACGGATTGACAGTTTAGCACGATGTTTTTCTTCTCCAGTATTTCACCATCTAGAATAAATGTTCTCTCTTCGTTTACAAAGTGTGTGAATTTCGGTACATGTTCTTTCATCCATGATTCTCCTTACATTACCACTTAGCAATAAGTTCCTGCAATTTCTTACGGCGGGCATCCAGTTCCGCACGCATCTCATCGGCGCAGGAGTCCAGCTTCCAGAATATATTTGTGACTGCCAGTAGGACACACAGAATGACGGGAATCCACATATAGCAGAACTGGATACTTTGCTGAGCTGCAAGGCCCTGGGTGCTGGCTGCACCGTCATAGCCGTTCATGCCCAGGTAGAGACCGATGATCCAGCTGGCCAGCCCCATACTGGCCTTGACGAACAGGCCCTGAAAGGCGGCAATCGTTCCGGAGATACTTCGGTTTTTCTTCCACTCAGAGTAGTCAATGGCATCGGGCTGCATAGCAAAGACGGTGCCGAAGATGCCGTAGATTCCAAGGCCCGTGATGACCAGTCCGGTGAGCTGGAAGGCGACAGAGCTTTGGTTCATCAGGATCAGGGCGTTGCCTACCAGATAGATGGCGATGGACAGGAACAGGATATTCCGCTTTCCAAATTTTTCCTCCAGCTTGGGCAGGCACAGCAGCATGGGCAGACCGGACAGGATGCCCAGGAAACCCACCAGAGTCGCCAGGTCCTCCCGCTGAAGGTTGTATTTGAAGAAGTAGATGACGGTGGTAGAGCGCACCACATACAGGGCGAAGTAGAGGAAGTTGAAAATCATCACCAGCCACGCCTGTCCGGTCATGGCCTTGATATTGTCCTTGAGGGCGCTGGTTTCATTCTGCACCGATGGGGGAACGACCTCCTCTGTGCTGGCAAAGGTGAGGAAGAAGATCAGCATAGCAGCCACGCCATAGACGCCCATCACGATGATCCATGCCTTGGGACTCTTGAAGGAGTCGGCGACGCCGGGGTCCACGATGCCGCCAACAAACTTCACAAAGGGGGTGGTGATGGACATGACGATGGCGGTCCCCAGCAGGGCGCAGACCATACGGGTAGTTACCAGGATGTTCCGCTCGTTAGGGTCGGAGGACAGCCGGGGAACAATGGTGTTCAGGGGGATGTTTACCACAGTATAGGCGGTACACAGCAGGCAGTAGGTCACATATGCCCAAATCAGCTTGCCGCTCTGGCTCAGATCTGGCACAATAAAGGTCAGCACGGTGAACACCGCAAAGGGAACCGCGCCGACAACGAAATAGGGCCGTCCCTGCCCCCATTTGGTGTGGGTCTTGTCTACAATAACGCCCATAACGGTGTCGGTGATGGCGTCAATCAGCTTGGTTACTAGCATCATGGTTCCAGCCGCTGCCGCGGCGATTCCGAAAACATCAGTGTAAAAGATCAGCAGATAAGAGGACATGGTGCTGAACACCAGATTACAGCCCAAATCGCCGATTCCATAACCGATTCGCTTTCCCCATTTACTTTTCACAAAGTTTCCCTCCTTTCTCACTATGACAAGACCAGTGCCTGCCAGGTATTTACTTCGCCCATGCAGGCCTTTTGGTCTGTGGGGATGGTTTTAGTTTCAGAGGCACCAATATCGGTACCGAGTAAATATTTCATAGTTTTTCCGCCTCCTTTCTTTTCTACTGCGGGGAGTCGTGCGGAGGACGGCAGACCCTTCGGGAGAGCCGCCCTCCTAGTGTGGGATAGGATTAGAAGCAGGTGAATGCGCCATCCAGTCCGAAGTCCGCACCAGTGGTAAAGGTGCTGGTGTCGCCTGCCAGGTATACGCAGATGGACTCCAGTTCCTCCGGCTTGCCCAAGCGACCCATGGGAGCCATGGCGTTCCACTGGGCGATCAGGGGCTTGAGGGTCTCGGAGGAGAGGGTCAGGTCCGTGCCGATGTAGCCGGGACTGATGCTGTTCACCCGAACGCCCCGCTTGGCCCACTCCACGGCCAGGGACTTGGTGAGCTGGATGACACCGGCCTTGGAGGCATTGTAGGCGCACTGAGGCTGGGGGACATTGACAATGTGGGCAGACATGGAGGCGGTGTTGATGATGGAGCCGCCCCCGTGGGCCAGCATATATTTGCCTGCGATGGTGTCGGTCAAAAAGACGCTGTTCAGATTCACATCAAGGTTTTTCTTCCACTGGGCATAGGTCATCTCGTCTGCCGCCGCGTTGATGCAGATGCCTGCGTTGGCATGGCAGAAGTCCAGTCCGCCCAGCTGCCTGACGACCTCATCCACCATGGCCTGTACCTGGGCCTCGTTGGTAACATCGCACTTCAGGGCGATGACCTTGCGGCCGGTAGACGCAGCGATTTCCTTGGCGGTGGCCTCGGCGGCGGCAATGTCCATGTCCACGATGGCAATGTCAGCGCCCGCCTCAGCGAAAGCGGTGGCCGTGCATTTGCCGATGCCGCGCGCAGCGCCGGTAACGAAGCCCTTCTTGCCGTCCAATCTCATTTTTTCGATGATTCCCATAGTGTGTTCCTCCTATTTAATAAATTATTTATATAAAATGATTTTATATAATGTACTTACATAATAGAGAAGGGAAATGTATTTTGCAATTCGCAGAACAGACGAAAATTGGCAGTCCGTTTTGTCTATAATGAACAATTTTTAGCTGGCTCCTGTGAATATTCACAAAAATCAGTTGCTTTTCTTTGACAAATAAAATATACTCGTTTTACAAAACGAATTACCAGAAAGGTGGTCAAACGATGGAAAAAATCTCGATGAACGATATTCGGAAGAAAAACTACTCCGATGTCTATCGCCTGATCTATCAGGAGCGGCGCATCTCAAAGTCCAAGATCGCCTCCTCTCTGGAAATGAGCCTGCCTACTGTCACGCAGCACCTATCCACACTGGAGACAGAGGGGTTGATTGAAAAGCAGGGGCAGATGGCATCCGGTATCGGGCGAAAAGCGGCAGCCTATTCCATCAGGCCGGAGGCACGAGTTTCCGTTGGAGTGGAAATACTGCCCGATTATATCACCGCTGTTGTGCTTAACCTGTATGGGACGGTCTTAGGGAAAAAAGAAGCGCAGTTATCTTTTTCTGAGAAGGACGAGTATTTCCAGGCATTGCATGATATGATTTGTGAACTGCTTCAAGAGACGAATATACCAGGCGATGCTGTGCTTGGAGCCGGTATCGGTATGCAGGGGCTTGTATCAGAGGATGGCCAGCGAATGCTGTATGGAAAAATTTTGGATTGCACCGGATTGACGATTCACCCACTGTCAGAGCGGTTTCCTTATCCGGTTCGCCTGATCCATGATGCCGAGTGCGCCGCTGAGCTAGAGTTGTGGAGAAACCCGGAATTGACGGATGTCATCTACCTCTCCCTGGGCGTTCACTTAGGTGGGGCAATTATTATGCACAGCCAAATCCAGCGGGGGCGCACGGGGCGGACGGGGACTGTGGAGCATATGACACTGGTGGAGGGCGGACGGCCTTGCTACTGCGGGAAGCTTGGGTGCATGGAATGTTATTGCTCCGTAAATGCCATGCTGGAAGAAGGGGAAAATCTGAGTGACTTTTTCTCCCGGCTTCGGCAGGGGGCTTCCCGGCAGGTTGGGCGATGGGCGGAGTATCTTGACTATCTGGCTATGGCATTGAATAATCTCCATATGGTTTTAGACTGCACGATTGTTTTGGGTGGACACATCGCCCCCTACTTAATCAAGCAGGACATTGACATGCTGTTCTCTAAATTACAGGACCGCACGGCCTTTCCAGAAGAAGAAAACTTTATATGCATTGGTGCGCAGGAAAACCATGCGGTAGCCGCCGGTGCGGCAATTCCCTTTATTCGGACCTTTTTGGAAACCATTTGATTACCTGGCTTTACGGGTATTTATCAGGCCCATCCTGCGCATGGGGGCACGGGCCTTCAGCTCCTCCTTGCAATCGGAGTATGGCAATATCGGCAATCTTCATGGATGATTTTGTGAGATCCCCTTCTTTTTGCAGATAGGACAGATGCTTACAAAGGTTCCCTTGACAAACAGAGAAAAGAAGCATATGATAAAAGAAAATGATACTCGTTATCAATTAAGAATAAAGGGAAAGGATTGAAAAAGAATGTTCGCAGATGTTGTGGTAGTGGTGATTATTATAGGACTGCTGACGGCCAGCATTTCTTATATGGTGCGCAGAAAGAAAAGCGGAGGAGGCTGCTGTGGCTGTGGTTCCTGTGGAGGCTGCTCCGGGTGTGCCGGCCGGGACGCTGAGAAAAAAGAGGATGAAGAAATGTTCTGAGGAGGGGCACCGAAACGGGAGGTATTTTGTCCGGCGCCGGGACATATATTTAAGGGAAGAATGCACAGGCAGGTGAGCCTATGAAGCAGTGGTGGAAGCAGGGAATCATAGGGTGTATGGCATTGTCCCTGGTATTTCCGGCCTTTCCCTCCAGGGGGGAGGAGCAGGAGGCCCCAAAGGAACCGGAGCAGCTGTATGCCCAGTCAGCCGTCTTGATGGATGGGGATTCTGGGCGGATTTTGTTTGAGAAAAATGGTCAGGAGGTCCGCCCCATGGCCAGCACCACGAAAATCATGACTTTGATTGTTGCGCTGGAGAATGCAGATCCGGATGCCATGGTCACCATATCGGAATATGCGGCGGGTATGCCGGATGTACAGCTAAATGCCCGAAAGGGAGAGCGGTATCGGCTGGAGGACCTTATGTGCTCTTTGATGCTGGAATCCCACAACGATTCGGCGGTGGCCATTGCGGAGTATGTGGCGGAGGAGGCGGACGTGACCCCGGCGGAGACCCGGAGCAAGGAGGAGAGCCGGGAGCTGGTAGGGGAGTTTGCAAAGCTTATGAATGCCAAGGCCCGGGATTTGGGCTGCTTTGACACCCACTTTGTCACCCCCAACGGCCTGGACGGGGAGGATGAGGGGGGAATCCATGCCACTACGGCGGCGGATCTGGCTCGGATTCTCCGATATTGTATTGCCCAGTCCCCCCAGAGGGAGAAGTTTTTGGAGATCACCCGACGGCCCTCCCATAGCTTTTCCGACGAGAGCGGGACCCGAAGCTTTTCCGTCCAGAACCACAACGCCTTTTTGCAGATGATGGAGGGAGCTCTGTCGGGTAAGACGGGCTTTACCAACCAGGCGGGGTACTGCTATGTGGGCGCTCTCAGGCGGGACGGAAAAACCTATATTGCGGCTCTGTTGGCCTGCGGCTGGCCCAACCACAAAAGCTATAAGTGGAGCGATATGCGAAAGCTTATGAATTACGGCCTGGAGAATTACAGCCTTCATAGCTTTTCGGAGGTGGAGCCGGAGGCAGGGGATCTGGCACCCATCCTGGTGGAGAATGGGCAGGGAGAGGAGATCGGGGAGATGGTCTATGTTCCGGTATGCAGGGCTTTGGAAACGCCGGAAATGCCTGGGGAGGCAAAAATGCCGGACCAGGGGATGTCCGGCACATCCCACGAGGCGGACCGGGATCAAATTTTGCTGCGCAGGGACGAGGAGATGCAGGTAGAGTGTCAGCTGGAGACAAGGCTGGAGGCGCCGGTGGAGGAAGGGGAGCCGGTGGGAAGCATTCGATACCTGGTGAACGGAGAGGTTTTCAAAACCGAGATACTGGTAGCGGGAAAACCGGTATACCGGTTAGACTTTCCCTGGTGCACCGGCAAGGTTCTGGATATGTTTTTGCTGTAGGAGGGCTTTCCTTTTAGGAGATTTGGCATTATAATAGGATGGGAACAGCAGAGAGGGGGGAGCCTGTGGCAAAGACAGAGAAAGAAATCCGTTGGCATCGGCTGGATAATACGGCCAATATCTTTCCGGTGATTTCCAATGAACATTTGAGCAGCGTGTTTCGCATTGGGGTGGTCCTTCGGGACGAAATTAATCCGGAGATTTTGTATGAGGCTCTAAAGCATATGCTGCCCTGGTTTGAGGGAATGCAGGTGCGGCTGCGGCGGGGAGTATTCTGGTATTATTTTGAGGCCAATCCCAAGGCTCCCGTATTAACGGAGGAGAGGCTCTATCCCTGCCGGTATATCGATCCCTACAGCAGCAATCAGTATCTCTTCCGGGTGAGCTATTATAAGAATAAAATCAATGTGGAAATCTTTCATGCCCTCACAGACGGCTATGGAGCCATTAATTTTTTAAAGGAGCTGACTGCCCAGTATCTGCACCTGCGGTATCCGGACAAGCTGCCCCCGCTAAAGGGGGGCATGGGGGAAAAGACCTCCCTGCAGGTGGAGGACAGCTACGAGAAATATTATGTCAAGGAGGATACCAAGGGCTACGGAGGCGTCATAGCCTATGAGCTGAAGGATGAGCTGCTGCCACCTGGGGTCATGGGAGTCACTCACGGCTTTCTGGACATCCCTTCCCTAAAAGGGGTGTGCCGGGAATATGGTGTGAGCATTACCCAGTATTTGGCGGCTGTATTGGTTTCCAGTATTTACCAGGTCTACCATCCCTCCCATGCCCGCAAGGTCCGGATCAATATTCCGGTAAATCTGCGGCAATTCTTTCCCTCCGAGACCACCATGAACTTTTTTGGGGTGGTATTTGCGGAGATGGATTTAAAAGAGGGGAAAACCTACACCTTTGAGGAGATCCTGGGACAGGTGGCGGAGCATTTTTCTAAGCAGCTCACAAAGGAGCATATGGAGGAGCTAATTGCCTACAATGTTTCCAACGAGAAGAGCTGGCTATTGCGTCCCATTCCTCTGTTTTTGAAAAATATAGGGATCAGGCTGGTATACAGCCGAAGCTCTAAGGCCTTTACCACCACCCTGTCCAATCTGGGGCTGATTCGCATGCTTCCCATGTATGAGCCCTTTGTGGAAGGCTTTCATTTTATTATGGGGGCCTCTCCCAAGCAGCCTCTGAAATGTGTGGTATGCTCCTATGGAAAGCAGCTGGTGTTTACCTTTAGCTCTGCCTTTTCCAACCAGGATCTTCAGCTGGCCTTTTTTCATAAGCTTCGGGAGGACGGCGTGGGCGTTCGGGTAGAGGGAAATGGGGTTTATCCGGGGGAAGAGCCGGGAAGGATTCCTTATCCCAAGCACCCCGGGGATGAGAAACGGTTTCAAATCTGGACAAAGAGCTATTTTGTTGCCTCCATTTTGCTGGGGGGATTTTTAACCCTGTTAAACCTTTTTACCTACAGGGGAGTGCCCTGGTCTCTGGTGAGCGCGGGTGCTATTTTGTATTTTTTGTTTACCATGCGGTTTTCCGTTCATCACAATACCAATCCGGCAGCCAAGATTCTGGTGCAGACCCTGGCTGCCCAGGTGCTGTGCCTTTTGGCGGACGCAAGCCTGGGCTATTCCGGCTGGTCTGTGAATTATGCCGTCCCCGCCCTGCTGCTTCTGGCCAACGGGATGAACCTTATTTTGACAGCAGTCAATCATATGAGCTGGCAGAGCTATCTCTTATTCCAGATAGAATATGTGGTGCTGGGGCTTCTTCCCCTGCTTTTATGGGTGTTTGGAGTGATCACACGGCCGGCCCTTACCGTGGCCGCGCTGTTGAGCTCAGTGGGGATTTTAGGCGTTAGTCTCCTTTTGGGGGATAAAAAGGCCAAGGCAGAGCTGAAGCGACGGTTTCATATGTAAAATTTCCAAAGAATGGAGAGCGCTGGCGGCCAGGGAGGGCAGCATTTTCAGGAGGTGAGAAGCGCAGGTGTTGACAGCAAAGGGCAGCTTTCACAAGACAGGGAAAGGAATGGAGAGCATGAGAGAGGGAACTGTGAGAAAAGAGAAAAAGGAGACGCAAAAAAGGCCTGTGCACAGAAACAGGGATGCCAGCCTGGGAGGAGTCCTGGTGCGGGATTTGATTACCAATATTACGGCCACCAGCTCCGGCCATAAATTCCAGAACGGAGAATACCGGAAGCATCCTGTGGAGCCAAAATGGCATTGTCCCCGGTCCTTTGAGATGGACCAGCTGAGCATGCCTCATTTTTCCATGGAATATTTAACTCCCATGCGCCTGGAGAATGACCGGGCGGTGCTGCAGCTGCACGGAGGCGGGTATATTGGTCCTATGAAAAATATTTACCGGACCTTTGCCACCTACTATAGCCGGGCCCTGGGGGGAGGACGGGTACTGACTGTGGATTACCGGGTAGCACCAAAAAATCCTTTTCCTGCCGCTTTAGAGGATGCCTTTGCAGCCTACAAATGGTTATTGACCCAGTATCCGGCAGAGAAAATCATTCTGGCGGGAGATTCTGCAGGAGGCGGCCTGTCCATGGCGCTGGTACATTATTTGAAGGATCAGGGGGAGCCTCTGCCGGCCGGGCTGATTGCCATGTCTCCCTGGACAGATCTTACAGCCAGCGGGGAGTCCTACCACACCAATTACGAGAAGGACCCACTTTTTGGCCGGACCGAGGACAGCATGCTGTTTAACAAGGATTATGTGGGAAAGGAGGATCCCAGAAATCCGTATATTTCCCCGCTGTTTGGGGATTTTACCGGTTTTCCGCCCATGCTTATCCAGGTGGGCAGCTATGAGATGCTGCTGAGCGATTCCCTTCTGGCTGCAAAAAAGGCACGGGAAGCCGGGGCGAGGGTGCGCTGTACGGTTTATGAGGGGATGTTTCATGTGTTTCAGATGGCAAAGGGGGCGATTGCAGAGTCGCGGCAGGCCTGGGAGGAGGTTTGCCGGATGCTGGAGCCTGGAAGGCTGTAAAGCTCTGGAAAGTCGCCTTTTGCGCGGGAAGGGGTAACGGCGAGCCGGCGCCTCTGAAAACCTTGTTGAAAAAACCGCCTTTTGCGCGGGAAGGGGTAACGGCGAACCGGCGCCTCTGAAAACCTTGTTGAAAAAACCGCCTTTTGTGCGGGGAGGGGTAGCTGCACAGGGGAAACACATATTAACGTAAACGGGATAATTCTGTAACGAGTAAATGGGGGTTGCAATCAGATGAAATCTGATTTATGATTAGGAAAAAAGAAGGAAGAATTGACAGGAGGATTTCGGCAATGGCAAAAGAAGTGATTTTTACGGACAAGGCTCCGGCAGCGGTAGGACCCTATATTCAGGCGGCGAAGGTGAACGGAAATGTGTATTGCTCCGGGCAGCTGGGGCTGATTCCGGAGACTGGCGCGCTGGCTGAAGGGGTGGAGGCCCAGGCCCATCAGGCGATGAAGAATATGGGGGCTGTGCTGGCGGCTGCCGGCTCGGACTATGGGAAGGTGATTAAAACCACCATTTTTCTGGCAGATATGAATGATTTTGCCGTGGTGAACGGGATTTATGAGTCTTATTTTCAGGGAGCCTTTCCGGCTCGCTCCTGTGTGGAGGTGGCCAAGCTTCCCAAGGGCGGCCTGGTGGAGGTGGAGTGCATCGCAGAGATCTGACAGAGGGTCAGGGAAGAGGGATATCCCGGAAGCCTGACGCTGCGGCTGTACGGATAAGGCCGGAAGGACTGAGGTGGATTGGTCTTTCCGGCTATTTCTGCCTTTCCTACAACCTGTATTAACATAAAAGAAAACCTGGACATTTCCGGAGAAATGTCCTATAGTGAAGGTAAATGAAAATGCTGGTTTGGACCAGCCATTGCAAGTTCCGAGAGGATTAATAGAGAAACCGGTGGAAATCCGGTACGATCCCGTCACTGTATGAGGGAGCTTTACGGCAGGATGTCACTGGGCCTTAAGGCCTGGGAAGGCGCTTGTAGAGCAATGATCTTGAGTCAGGAGAACTGCTTGCAATGGGGAAGGATGATTCTTACGGTAGATAAGAAGCAGCTTTTTTTGTGCATAAAATTCTGAATCCGTCAGAACGCCTCTGATTCTGAGGCATTTTCCGCAAGAAACATATAGCATTGCAGTAAATTCACAGAGGAGGAAAGGGCATGAAGAAACGTGTGCTTGCACATAGGCTCCTTCAAATGCTTCTTGTGCTTTTTGGTATTAGCTTTATTACCTTTGGGCTTACCTATATGGCGCCGGGGGATCCGGTTCGGGCCATGTATGCGGCCAGCGGCGCCATTCCCGGGGATGAGATTATAGAGGAGACCCGGGAGGCTTTGGGCCTTCACAAGCCTTTTCTGGTGCAGTATGGAAACTGGCTGCTGGGCTGTCTTAGAGGAGACTTTGGGAAATCCTATTCTTACAACAAACCGGTGGCAGAGCTGATGCTGGCCAGGCTGTGGCCAACCCTTAAGCTTTCGCTCACCTCTCTGGCGCTGATGCTGGCCGTGGCGGTTCCTCTGGGAATTTTTTCTGCCATACACCGGGGAGGCCCTGCGGATTACCTGGTACGGGGGCTTACCTTTGTAGGGGTATCCATGCCCAATTTCTGGATGGGAATGCTGTTGCTCTACCTTTTTGCCGTGAAGCTTGACTGGCTTCCGGCGGTGTCTGCGGGACAGGGCTTTCATAAGCTGATTCTGCCGGCCATAACCCTGGCCTTTGCCATGGCAGCCAAATATACCCGGCAGGTGCGGACAGCTTTTCTGGAGGAGCTTTGTCAGGACTATGTGACGGGAGCCCGCTGCCGGGGAATTAGGGAGAGAACCATTCTCTGGCGTCATGTGCTGCCCAATTCCCTTTTGCCCCTGGTGACGCTGCTGGGACTGTCTTTGGGCTCCCTTCTTGGAGGGACGGCTGTGGTGGAGGTGATTTTTTCCTATCCGGGGCTGGGGAGCCTGGCCGTAAGCGCCATTACCTCCATGGATTATTCCCTGATTCAGGGCTATGTGCTGTGGATTGCTCTGATTTATATGGGATTGAACCTGTTGGTGGATGTGTCTTATCATTTTCTGGATCCCAGAATCAGGGAGGCGAGGTAGGGAATGGGGAGGAGCAAAGCTTTTATTCGGAAGAATCGGGCGTTTACGGTATTTTTGGTCCTGGCCTTGGGCCTTGTGGCCGTGGCCATCTTTGCACCGTTGATTGCGCCCAAGGATCCCTATGCGGCCATCCTTGCAGATGCTGTACAGCCTCCCAGCGGAGAGCACTGGTTTGGCACGGACAAAATGGGGAGGGATTTGTTTTCCCGGGTTATCTATGGGGCCAGAACCTCTCTGACGGCTTCGCTGCTGCTGGTCTTGGTGATCATGACTCTGGGAACCTTTCTGGGACTGGTTGCCGGATATTTGGGCGGATTTGTGGACGGGGTAATTATGCGGATCTCGGATATGATGCTTTCTTTCCCAGGAATGGTTTTGGCCCTTGCAGTAGCAGGAATTCTGGGGGCAAATATGACCAATGCGGTGATTGCCCTTTCCCTTGTGAGCTGGACCAAATACGCCAGGCTGTCCCGAAGCCTGGTGCTGAAAATGAAGAGCCGGGATTATATGGCGGCAGCCCGGCTGACAGGCTCCAAAGCCTCTCATATTTTGTGGAGCTATCTTTTGCCCAATGTGCTGCCCACGGCGTTGATTACGGGAGCCACGGATATAGGAAGCATGATGCTGGAGATTGCGGGACTGTCCTTTCTGGGCTTTGGAGCCCAGGCGCCCACGGCGGAATGGGGGCTGATGCTCAATGAGGGGCGAGCCTATATGACGGCTGCACCCTGGCTTATGGTATTTCCGGGGCTGGCTGTTTTTATTACAGTGGCTGTGTTTAATCTGCTGGGGGACAGCCTGCGGGATGTGCTGGATCCCAGAAGTTAAAAATAGAAAGGCAGGCAGAGAAGAATGTGTCCTATGAAAAAGCTTTTGACAATGGGATTGGCCGTCTGTATGGTCATTTTTCAGACCGCATGCAGCGGATCCGGGACCGGAGAAAATCCGGGCGAGGAGGCGGCAAACGCTTCTGTAGAGGGGAATGGCGGCAAGCATTTGAATTTCAGCTGCTATAATTACTCCAATTCCATGGACCCTGTTACCAATGTAAATTCCAGCTGGTGCGGGGTTCGCTACGGGGTCATGGAGTGTCTCTTTCGGTTTAATGAGAATGTGGAGGTGGAGACGGCTCTCTGCGATTCCTATGAGACGGCGGATTTCAAGACCTGGATCCTGCATATCCGGGAGGGTGTGCGGTTTTCCAATGGCAATATGGTAACGCCTGCCGTAGTGAAGGAGTCCCTGGATCGTCTTTATCAGGCAGAGGCAGATAAGACGGGAAATTCCACGCCTTCCCAGTATGTGACCTTTGAGAGCATTGCGGCGGACGATCAGGCAGGTACCGTGACCCTGGTGTGTACCAATGTCACCCCCAATCTGCCGGGAATACTGGCTTATCCCTGGTATGCGGTGGTGGACACCCGTGTCATTGACACCCAGGTGGTGGGGACAGGCCCCTATTATGTCACCAGGCTTGAGGAAAATTCCACCATCGATTTTGCAAAAAATCCCTATTATTGGGACGGGGAGGTGCCCTATGATACCTATCGGGCGTATCTCACCACCGATGACCAGGGAACGGCCAAGGCTATGGCTCTTCAAAGCGGGGATGTGGATCTGGTGGAAAATGTGGTGACAGCCAGCGATCTGGAGGCTTTCCGAAAGGATCCGGCCTATTATGTGTCTACCACGGCAGGGGTGCGGTTGGGAAACACCTATTTTAATTATCACGGCGTGCTGGAAAACGAGGCTCTTCGCCAGGCGATCCAGTATGCGGTGGATGATGAGACCCTGTGCCAGGTTACGGTGGCTGGCCTTTATACTGCCGGTTGCTCGGTGCTTCCCTCCTCTCTTCCCTATGGCTATGAGAAGCTGACGGATCCATTTACCTTCCAGGTGGACAAGGCCAAGGAGGTGCTGGATGCGGCCGGAATCGTGGATGGAGACGGAGACGGCTACCGGGAGCTTCAGGGCCAGCCTATTGACCTGAATTATCTGGCCTACAGCAGCCGGAATCTGACGGATTTTGCGCAGGCGGTGGCCATCAGTCTGGAGGCTATCGGCATCAAATGCACGGTGACGGTTCAGGATTATGACACGGCTCTGGCCAATCAGAGCAACGGAAACTTTGATCTCATTACCAGCAATGCCACGGTGGTTCCCACAGGGGATCCCACAGGATTTCTGGGCAATTTTTATTCCGGGAATTCCCAGGCCTATGGCTATTATGCCAATGCCGCCTATGATGCCGCCTATGAGGAGCTTCTGGGCGTTACGGACAGGGAGCGGCAGCAGGAGCTGATCCTTTTGCTTCAGCAGATCTTAATCGACGATGCGGCCACCCTGGTTCACGGATATTATAACAGTACCATGGTAAGCGCTGTGGATAGGGTAACTGGGGCAGATATTGCACCCATGGATTATTACTGGATTACCACCAACATTGCGCCTGCACAGTGAGAGGTCTGAACCGTTGTGCTTACAGGAGGAATTTCCATGTTGCAAATACAGGATATTTCCGTGTCCTATGGGAAGAGGGGAGCTCTGGCTCTAAAGAATATAAGCCTGGAAATGAAGCCGGGTGAGATCCTGGGAGTGGTGGGAGAGAGCGGTAGCGGCAAGTCCACCCTTCTTCGGGCCGTGCTGGGCTGTCTCCCCGGGGAGGGATATGTGAGCCAGGGAGACATTCTCTTTGAGGGAAACTCTCTTCTTACCTGCTCCGGGGAGGAATGGCGGAGGCTTCGGGGAAGAGAAATTTCCATAATTTTCCAGGACTCCGGAGCTATGATCAATCCCATACGAAGGATCGGCTCTCAGTTTGTGGAGTATATTCTGACCCATGAGCATATGTCCCGAAGGGAGGCCTGGAACCGGGGCGCAAAGATGCTGGAGGGAATGGGTCTGCCTCAGGGAGAGCGTATGATGAGAAGCTATCCCTTTCAGCTTTCCGGCGGCATGCGTCAGCGGGTGGGCATTGCCATGGCCATGACCTTTCAGCCCAAGCTTTTGCTGGCAGATGAGCCCACCAGTGCCCTGGATGTGAGCACCCAGGCGCAGATTGTCCGGCAGATGCTAAAGCTCCGGGAAAGCTATGGGACAGGGATCCTTGTGGTGACCCATAACCTGGGGGTGGCCGCTTACATGGCAGATCGGATTCTGGTAATGCGGCAGGGCCAGGTGGTGGAGGCGGGAAGCAGGGAGGAAATTCTTGGGAATCCCAAAGAGGCCTATACAAAGGAGCTGCTGGCCAGTGTGCCGGCCATGGGAGGTGAGCGGTTTGTCTGACAGGGGAGAATTGGTTTTGGAGGCCAGACATGTGACGAAAATTTATCCTATTTCCGGAAACCGCACCCTGACGGCCAACCGGGATGTGAGCCTTAAAATGTACCGAGGCCGGACCCTGGGCCTGGTGGGGGAGAGCGGCTGCGGAAAAAGCACCTTTATGAGGATGGCCGTGTCTCTGGAGGCTCCCACGGAAGGAGAAATTCTCTTTCATGGAAGGGATGTCAGTCATTTCAAAGGGGAGGAGCTGCGGCAGCACCGGCAGAATATCCAGATGATTTTTCAGGATCCGGGAGAGGCCTTCCATCCCAGAATGCGGGTGATGGATATTATCTGCGAGCCTTTGTTAAATTTTAAACGAATTCAGCGACAGGAAAGGGAGGCTGTTGCCAGAAAATATCTGGAGCTGGTGGAGTTGCCCGGAGAATTTGCCTGGCGCTATCCCCACAGCATGAGCGGCGGCCAACGGCAGCGGGTGGGCATTGCCCGGGCGTTGACTTTGGAGCCGGAGATTCTGATTTGTGATGAAGCCACCTCTGCCCTGGATGTGTCTGTGCAAAAAAATATTATCCAGCTTTTGGTCAGGCTACAGCGGGAGAGGCAGCTGGCCATAGGGTTTATCTGTCACGATGTGGCCCTGGTTCAATCCCTGGCCCATGAGCTGGCGGTCATGTACCTGGGAAGTATTGTGGAGGTGCTGCCGGGAGAAAGAGCGGCTGCCGGAGCTCTGCACCCCTATACCCGGGCTCTGATGGGAGCTGTCTTTCATTTGAAAATGGATTTTGACAAGCCGGTGCAGTGCATAGAGGGGGAGGTGCCAAGTCCTGTGGATACGCCGCCGGGCTGTCCCTTCCAGAATCGCTGCAGGATGTGCAGAGAGATTTGCAGAAGAGAGAGGCCTGCGCTTCGGACAGTGGGGGAGGGGCACCAGGTGGCTTGTCATTTGTTTGGGGGCGGGGAGTGATCCTGGTCTTTTTTGTCTTTTTATTTATTCTTCCAATAAAAACCTGACAATAGTATAAGTTCAGGAGACAAAAATGAATGTTATTTTCTGATAAAAACAGGTAAGATCAAAGCATAAAAAATACCTGCAAGGGAGAGAGGGGACATAAATATCCTTGGATTTACTCGTCCTGGGAAGCTTCCACCTCCTTTTTCAGAGAATCTGCATACAAAGAGGGCGGACATCCTACCTCCTGAGCAAACTTCCTGGAAAAATATTGGGGTGAGGAAAATCCCAGCAGCTCGGATATCTGGGAGACGGTCATCTGCTTTTCCAAAAGCAGAGCCTTGGCCTGGTCTATGCGTTGGCTGGTGAGAAATTCATTGATGCCCATGCCGGTGACGCTCTTGTACACGGTGGAGAGCCAGGTTCGGCTGTAGTGGAATTCCTCCGCGATCTTTTCAACGGTTAAGGGCTCCTTAATATGGCTGCGGATGTAGGCAGATACGTTGGCGGCCAGAAAATTATTCATGGCTTTGGGGAAGTTTTTGTTTTCAATGGGCTTTCCGTCCTGCTTGGTAATTTCCCGGAGAATGTCAATGAGAATCTGTTCCAGGTAGGTACAGATGAGCTGCTCGGAGCCAACGGGAGAATTCTGGTTGGGAGAGAAGTGAAAACGGCGCTGCTTGAAATCCTCCGGCTCAAAGGCCAGCTCCAGCTCGGCAATCACCTGGCGGAATAATTGATCCTGCCGGGGGGTAACGGGAATGACAGCATTTTTTAAAGCCTTGATATAGCCGTTGGAGCAGGTGAAGGAGATAAAAAAGGCCGTGGTGCTTGGATTCTCTGATTTGGAATCGTGGTTGGTTTCCGGGGTGGCCAGGGTAAGCTCCCCGGCATGCAGTATCACAGGCTGTCCGTTTTTGTAGTAGGCGATTTCCCCCTGGACACAGTAGCACAGTTCCCAGGCGTCCGGATGTCTGTGAGGGTAAACGGCCGGATAGGCGCCCTTTAAATAATCGGCAGAAACCAGATCATAGATGGTGACAATTCGGGCCAAGGGATGATTCTTGTATAAGATAGCTTTGGGCATAAAACAGATTCCCCTCTCTTGTACCAGTGCAGCAGTATTTTTATCATTATATAAAAGAACACAAAAAATAACAAGCCACATTACAAGGAGAAAGGGTAAGAACATGAGTTTGTATGAAGAATTTCGGTTTAGGCCGGCAGCCTGGCTGCCAAACAGCGATTTGGCTCTGGAGGAGCTGGAGCGGATACGAAATATCCGGCGGGAGGATATGGAGTATGTAAATGAGAATGGTTATCAGGTAAAGGTGGTTCTGGATCCCACCCTGTGCATGGTGCAGGATGTATTTTACCGGATCCTGATGAGTGATCTCAACGATACCCATCTGACCATGATTTTCCCCAACCAGTGGCCGGGAGCCTATGGAGCCATTGCGGAGATGCTGAACAAATATAATGTGAGCGCCCGCAATGTGGATGCCTTTGCCATGGACGAGTGGGCAGACGAGGACGGAAATGTGGCCCCCATTACCTATGGCGCAGGGCTTGGTTACTCCTTCCTCAATCATTTCTATAAAAAGATCCGGGAGGATTTAAGACCCTCCCCGGAGCACTGGCACGTGTTTACCAATGAGAATAAGGGTACCGGCGTGTACAGCCAAATGATCGAGGAGGCTGGTCAGGGCGGCGCGGACGTGATTTATTCTGCCACCGGATGGCCGGGACACACGGCCTTTATCGATCCCCGAAGCGAGGAGTTTGCGGCGGATTCCCTGGAGGAGTTCTGCAAGCTGGGCTCCCGGATTGTAACCCAGGTGCCTCTGACCATCTGTGAAAACTCCCTGTTCTCCCCCATGGGGGCATCGGGAGATGTGTGGGCCGTACCCCCCAGGGCCGCCACCATTGGCCCCAGGGATGTGGTGAACGCAAGGGATCGCTTTGAGCTTCACAATATTCTGAACGGCGAAAGCGGAGCCTCCTGGCAGCGGATGATTTCCAGAATTGAGCTTTATGGTCCCATTTCCATGGAGTGCCCGGCATCTATTATGCGTTTGGGCAAGGGAACCTGTTATGTGTCAGAGGCCATTGCAAGGCCCTTTGCCAGCTGGCACTGCGGCATAGAGGATAAGGATTTATAAGCTTTTCCCTTACGAAATGCCTGAGGCAATTCATAAATTTCCATCCTGTCCCTGGCAGCCCGGGTGGGCTTTGTCGAGATATGGATAGCAGCATCTTCTCATATTGGTGATATATGCTCTAAATGATTTCTGAATCAAGAGATTTTCTCATGGTTGGTGAAGAACTTATTTAGAGCATATTTTATTTCACACAATACCATAGGCTGCTCGAAGTGATGATTTACGATAAAAAACTCCCTTTTCAGAATTGTGTATTATGGGGAAATGACTTATAATTATGCATTGTAAATGGTACCATAGCTGGATGATATTTCGGAATCTGAAACAACGGAAGGAAGAAAGAGAGCGTATATAACATATGAAAAAGAGAATTTATATGATGCCAATAATAGTAATATTAATGGCTGGGTTTTGTGTTGGCTGTGGCAGAGAGGGAGCAGAAAGCAATGACCTAAGTATTAATAACAGATCTTCTCAAGTTGAAGAACAACTCAGCTCTGCTAGCGGAAAAAACGACGATATCCAATGGGATGATAAATTGGAAATAGATTTTACCTATGACTATTCTGAGGATATCAAGGCAGATGTTGACTATGTAGCATCAGTTTCAGCATCCCTGCAAAAAGAATTGGAGAATATTGAGAAAATTATCCAAAGGTACACTCCATTAGCCGAGGCAGCTCAGACCCAGGGAGAAATGAATGTATCATCCAGATGGTTTTTCGTCATATGGGATACAGAATTAAACAGTCTTTGGAGCAGATTTAGTAATTCTGCAGATCAGCAGACAAAGGAGAATATCCTTGCAGAACAAAGGAACTGGATAGCTATGAAGGAAGAAGTAACTGTGCTGAGTATTGGGGCCAGCGAAGAAAACGGCAGTATGTATCCTCTTCTTCAGAACTCCTTCTTGGAGGAGACTACCAAGAACAGAGCTTATGTTCTTGCAAATGAATTGGCCAAGATAAAGGGCGAATTCTTTGTCTTGCCAGAAGTATCAGCAAAGTATGGTTTGTTTATTGACAATCAAGGAACCGGCAACGTATATAGCTTTCTGAACACACGACAGGACTTGGAAGGCGACGATGAAGCAATTATCTCCATTTACAGACAAGGGGAAACAGAAGGAACCTTTGTTGATAATGGAAACGGAGAGCTGGCTTTCACATCAGATGACGGAAATGTAAAAGGAACCATCAAAATTAACGGATGGGATGGCGCAAGTTTCAAAGTTACCGAGACATCAGGAGAATCTGCTTTTTCTGTAGGAGAAGAAGTAATATTTCCTTTTGTATTTTGATATATACGAAGAACGTGTGAAATATCCTTTATATTTTAGTGTTTATGCTTAGGGAACGCTTTTCTGAAAAAGGGAGTAAAAAATTCTTTGATATTAGGGAAAGGGAATTATGGGAAAAGGGGAATTGTTTTTCGGAAATGGGCGGTGTATAATTTAATTTGTATAAGTATGTGTGCTTATAGGTGTGGCCTTCGAAGTACAACCATGCCCAAAGCATGAGTTATGTCCGAAAACGTACAAGATATTATGATTTGAAAGGGACAGCTTGTGATGAAGATATTTGACAATATAACAGATATCGTCCGGGATGACTTGAAATGGAAACCGGACTATTTTCAAGCAAAACAAAGAGGCAAAGCCTTTGATGAATTTTGCAAAACAAAGAGAAAAATTGCCTGCGAACAAAAGGATGGAGGGTTGAAGTGATGGACAAGCTACGCATGGAAACCACTGACCTGACCCAAGCCAATATCGAAAAACTTGCCGTCCTGTTTCCTGCCTGTGTGACCGAGACCCGGGGCAAGGATGGCAAGCTGAAAAAGGCAGTCAACTTTGACCTCCTTCGGCAGATGCTGTCCGACGTGGTGCTGGAGGGCAACGAGGCTTACGAGTTCACCTGGGTGGGCAAGAAGGCTGCCATCCTAGAGGCCACCCGGCCCATCCGCAAGACCCTGCGGCCCTGTCCGGCGGAGAGCGTGGACTGGGACAGCACGGAAAACCTTTACATTGAGGGCGATAACCTGGAAGTGCTGAAGCTGTTGCAGGAGAGCTATCTGGGCAAGGTGAAGATGATCTATATCGACCCGCCCTACAACACAGGGAACGACTTCATCTATCGGGATGATTTTGCAATGAGCGGCGAGAAATACAGCGAGGAAACCGGGCAGGTGGACGAGGAAACCGGGGATCGCTTGTTTCGCAACACTGACTCCAACGGGCGTTTTCATTCCGACTGGTGCAGTATGATTTATTCCCGGCTGCTGCTGGCAAGGAATTTGCTCAGCGATGATGGGGTTATTTTTGTTTCGATTGATGATGCAGAAGTTGAAAACCTTCGCAAAATATGTGATGAAGTTTTGGGAGAACAGTTCCAGGACTATCTATGAAAAGGGAATCATCTTTAGAGAGCCTAAAGAAGGGGTTGAAGAAGTTCGCGCAGAATTTGAAAGACTTTGCAAACGATATGATAATGACTGGGCTCGTGTAAATGAAGGATTAAAAAAATTATATGCCTCTTGGGCAAGTGATGATGAAAGAAAACCTCTTGCTCGTTTTACAAAGGTTGATGAGTTTGGCCCATATCGTGACGATGGTAATATAAGTTGGCCCGGTGGAAGTGGGCCCAAATATGATGTTATTCACCCGATAACAGGAAAACCTTGTAAGTGTCCTGATGCAGGATAAACCCTAAAAGCATTTCCGATATGAAAGCACTTGTCAAATATATTACACCCAATGAAAATAATTCTATTATTCTTGACTTCTTCTCCGGCTCTGCCACCACCGCCCATGCCGTTATGCAGCTGAATGTTGAGGACGGCGGACATCGGAAATTCATTATGGTACAGCTGAACCCTGTGATGAAAAGAGCGTGGCGTACAAGTCTGCAAACGGAGATGGCGGAAACCAAAGGGTCCATGAGTTCTATGCAACTGCGACTGATTGAACAATCTAAAATTCACTGTGCCAGAGAACATTTCAAAGCCATTTCCGGTGATGGGGTAGTATATGATGTGGTGGACAGCTATAAGTCACTGTTGGAAAAGGTTATGCGATGACAGGTATACTGTGTCCACAACGACATCTGCGATCGGCGGATAATGATATTACCGGTTCTCTCCCAACATTGACTTTTTCTTCCAATCCCCTTATAATGCAAGTGCGGCATATACCGGAAGGAGGAGTGGAAATGGATACCTTTCTATTGAGAAATCAGGTGGAAATTCCGGTGATCGGGTTTGGCACCTATAAGACGACAGAGGGAGAGGATACGGCGATTATCCGTCAGGCCATTGAGGCGGGCTACCGCTATCTGGATACAGCCAGCATTTATGGAAACGAACAGGCTGTGGGAAGGGCTGTCCGGGAGAGCGGAGTACCCCGGAAAGACATTTTTCTGTGCTCCAAGGTCTGGCGGGAGCGCATGGGCTACGCGACTACCCGGGAGGATTTTGAGACCTCCTGTAAAAATATGGAAACCGATTATCTGGACTTGTACCTGATGCACTGGCCAAGGCCCAAGGACATGCAGGCAGACTGGAAGCCCCTTGTTTTGGAAACCTGGAAGGCCATGGAGGAGCTTTACCGGGAGGGAAGGGTGCGGGCCATTGGGGTGAGCAATTTTCTTCCCCATCATCTGTATTATCTTATGGAGAATACCTCCCTTATGCCGGTGGTGAATCAGATAGAATTTCACCCCGGGTATATACAAAAGACCACGGTGGATTTCTGCCGCAGCCAGGGAATACAGGTAGCGGCCTGGAGCCCCATGGGGCGGGCCCGGGTAATGAAGGAGCCGCTACTGGTGGAAATGGCAGACAAGTATCAGGTGTCTGTGGCCCAGCTTTGCATTCGGTTTGCCCTTCAATGCGGGGTGCTGCCCTTGCCAAAGTCCTCCTCCCCGGAGCGCATGCGGCAGAATCTTCAGGTATTTGACTTTGAAATTGAGAGAGATGATATGTATGGGATCCTGACCCTTCCCCAGCTTGGGTGGTCCGGGGAGCATCCGGATCGGGAGCGGGTGCCGGCCCAGGTTTAATAGGTTTGCTCTGCAAAAAGATTGCAAAAAATTGCAGGATATCGTATAATGACCTACAATAGAAGGGAAAAATATCCGGAGGAGGGAAAGCATGGCAGTTTATCGAAGCGTTACAGAGTTGATTGGAAAAACGCCTCTGCTGGAGCCTGTGCGGCTGGAGCAAAAATTAGAGGCAAAGGCGACGATTTTAGCAAAGCTGGAATATTTCAATCCCGCCGGAAGCGCCAAGGACCGGGTAGCCCTGGCTATGATAGAGCGGGCGAAGGAGCAGGGGAAGCTGGGGGAGGGCAGTGTGATCATTGAGCCCACCAGCGGAAATACAGGCATTGGCCTGGCCAGCATCGGGGCGGCCAACGGCTACCGGGTGATCCTGACTATGCCGGACACCATGAGTGTGGAGCGGCAAAAGCTTTTAAAGGCCTACGGGGCAGAGGTGGTGCTGACCCCCGGCGCCAAGGGAATGGCGGGAGCCATAGAAAAGGCGGCAGAGCTGGCGGCCTCCATGGAGCATGCTTTTATTCCCGGACAGTTTTCCAATCCGGCCAACCCGGAGGCTCATTATGCCTCCACAGGACCGGAGATTTGGGAGGACACGGAGGGCAATGTGGATATTTTTGTGGCAGGAGTGGGAACCGGAGGAACCCTTACCGGCGTGGGGAAGTATCTAAAGGGACAAAACAGCCAGGTAAAGGTGGTGGCCGTGGAGCCCTCGGGATCGCCCCTTCTCTCCTGCGGAATGGCCGGACCCCACGGCCTGCAGGGAATCGGGGCCAACTTTATTCCGGATATTCTGGATACCAGCCTGTACGATGAGGTCCTGGCTGTCCAGGAGGAGGACGCCTACGCCCTGGCCCGGGAGTTTGCGGCCACAGAAGGCATCCTGGTGGGCATTACCGCAGGGGCGGCCCTATTTGCAGCCTTTGAACTGGCAAAGCGGCCGGAAAATCAGGGAAAGACCATTGTAGCCCTGCTGCCGGACACAGGAGAGCACTATCTATCCACCCCTCTGTTCGAAAAATAAACACAGAAAGCGGAACAATAAAAACAGCGGAATCCCGAGCAGCCCCGGAAGGATTTACGGAGGAGAAGAGTCCGGAAATGCTTCCCGAAGCATGGGGGCAGAGAGGGATGAAGCGGTACTTTAAAAACAGCGGAATCCCGAGCAGCCCCGGAAGGATTTACGGACGAGAAGAGTCCGTAAATGCTTCCCGAAGCAGAGGGGCAGAGAGGGATGAAGCGGTACTTTAATAGGAGATTATGATGAGCAAGATTGATGAAATTCGGGCGGAAATGGTTTCTGCCATGAAGAATAAGGACAGGGAGCGCAAGGAAACGCTTTCCATGCTCCTGGCTGCCTTAAAGAACAAGGCCATTGACAAGCGGGCGGATCTGACGGAGGCCGAGGAGTTTGAGGTCATCAAGAAGGAGATGAAGCAGACCAAGGAAACCATGGATCTGGCTCCGGCAGAGCGCACGGATATTATTGAGCAGTGCAGGGCCAGACTGGCGGTGCTGTCGGAGTTTGCGCCCAAGGAAATGAGCGAGGAGGAAATCCGCGGGGTGATCAAGGAGGTGCTGGCAGGCCTTGGCCTGGAGCAGCCCACAGGGAAAGACAAGGGCAAAATTATGAAGGAGCTTATGCCTAAGGTAAAGGGCAAGGCAGACGGAGCCCTGGTAAATAAGATTGTAGGAGAAATGCTGGCATGAAAAAGAAGTACCTCCCGCTGGTTCTGGGGCTTGGCCTTTTGGGGCTGCTGGCAGGCTGCGGGAAAAAAGAGGAAGCCGTGGTTTTCGTGGAGGAGGCTGCGGAGGAAGATACGGTGCTTCCCAAGGAGGAGCCTGTGGAGGGGGAGGGCAAGGGGGCCGCAGAGCCTGGCCTGCCCAAGGAGCTTCCGGAGCCTGGCACGGTGCTGGGAGAGGAGGAGATGCTTCTGTACCTGGACGGGGAGGAGCAGACCCTGCTTTTGCGCCGGGTCCAGGGAAGCTTTGGATATTCCCTGGCCTTTGAGGGAGATACATACGCCTTGGTAGCCGGAGAGGTGGAGGATGTGGTGGTGCTGGCCGAAGCGTTGCCGGCGGCCCAGGTCCAGGAGGGACAGGAGACAGCAGGGGAGGCCGGCGCAGAAGCGCAGGGCGGCGGTCCGGTGTATATGACCATATCGGAGAACCTGGATTATGCCCTGGAGGAGCTGGCTGACGAGCTGGTGCTGACCTGTGATGTAGAGTGCCTGGTGGAGGAGATCACCATCGGGGAGGAGGAATACCCGGCCATCTGGATTTCCTACATGCGGGAGGAAAACGGAGAGGCTTATCAGGTGGATACATATTTGGTGGGCTTTGAGACCCATGTATTTCAGATTGAGATGGAATGTCCGGAGCAGGAGCTGGGCTCCAGGGGGGATGTCCAGCAGATTATTCTGTCCACCCTGCGGTTTGACTCCATTGCAGAGGGATAAAGGAATTTGGAAACGCTTGTTTCATTGGGAACAGGCGTTTTTTGCAAGAATTTTTGGGTGAGGTGGTAAAATGCTGCACATAGGGATATGCGACGATGACAGCCAGGCGGTGAAAAGACATAGGGAAATCGTGGAGAGTTGTCTGGCGAAGGGGGGAAGCGCGGGAAAGATTACTGCCTATGAAAGCAGTGAAAATCTGCTCTATGATATTACGGAGGATGGCTTTTTCTTTGACTTGATTTTGCTGGACATAGAGATGCCGGGGAATACAGGCATGGAGCTTGCGGCAAAAATCAAGCCCTGTTTACCCCATGTAAAGATTATCTTTATTACCTCCCATATGGAGTATGCCATTGACGCCTTTGAGCTGTCTATTTTTCGCTATGTGCCAAAAAATGACACAAATGAGCGGTTGCCGGCTGCTATAGAGGATGCCCTAAAGCTTATTACCCTGGAGGAGGGAAAAGCCTATACCATTCAGACCAACAGCCGCCTGGAAAAAATTCCCTATAAGGAAATCTACTACATTGCGCGGGACGGAAAGAATGCCAGTATTACGGCAGCGGGCGGGGTGTCCAAGGTGCGCAAAAGCCTGCAGCAGGTCTATGGAGAATTGGATGCAGAAGAATTTATCTATCTGGATAGGGGCTTAATTGTGAACATGATACACATTATGCAGATCCGGGATGGCATGGCCGTACTGAAAAATGGGGTGTCTCTCCCCATCAGCCGTACCCATCTGCAGGAGGTAAAGGAGCAGCTTAACCGGTATTGGGGGAGCCATATATGAGAGATTGGTTTTTGCTGTGCTCTGGCATTGCAGCAGGAGGCGTGCGAAGTCTGGTGGGCCTGTTCCTTATCTTCCGCCTGCTGGCCTGCAAAAAGCCGGGGAGAAAAGAGCTGGTCATACTGTTGGCGGGAGTTGGGACTCTTTTCACAGCAGTTTTTTTGATGAAACTGGAAAATTTTTACAGGATAGCCGGAGAAGCCCTGCTCCTTGCTGCCTGTGCTGGCCGTCTTGGAGGGGCAGATCTGAGAATGAGCCTGTTTATCGGGGCGTTCTATGAGATGGGGGCTGCTTTCTGGCAGTTTCTTCTGGCGGCCTGGGCCGGTGTGCTTCTTCATTCCCCTGCATTTTTAGATTGTGAAACGGGAAGTGGCCAGCTTGCGGTCTGGCTGTTTCAGTTGCTGCTGCTGATCCTGGCCTGGTATCTCTGGAAGCGTCCGGAGCTGACAGGGAAGGAAGGCTTTCGTCTGGCATCTCTTCTGGCCCTGGCAGGCTTCCTGGCCGTGGTAACCTTATCACAGCAGAGAGCCCTTGCTATCTCCCAGGATACCCTGTATATGTGGACGATTTTGTCTGTGGTTCTTATGATGTCCATTCTGGTGTTCAACATAAACCGGCAATACGAGGCGGAGAAGGAGCTGGCAAAGCTTAAATCTTTGCAGGCGGAATTGCTGGAGCGGGAATATACCACCCTAAACAATGCCTACACCATGAATGCAAGGCTGTTTCACGATTTTCACAATCATATGGGGGTGCTGCGACTGCTCCTGTCTCATAAAAAAATGGAAGAGGCGATGGGATATTTGGAGGAGCTTGAGGGGCCTGTTAAGGAGATGACGGATACGCTGTGGACAGGAGATGAGACCATAGACTATCTTATAAACAGCAAGGCCGTAACGGCCCGGGAGAACGGGATTCGGTATGAGGTGCAGGTGGAATTTCCCCGGCATACAAACCTTCAGCGGGCGGATCTGTGTGCCATCCTGGGAAATTTCCTGGACAATGCCCTGGAGGCCGCCGGTAAGGTGCCAAAGAAGGAGCAAAGATTTATTGGGCTGACCATCCGGCGCATCCATCAAATGCTGGTAATAAAGGTGGAGAACAGCTTTTGGATCCCCCCTGTAAAGGAAGCCGGGACGCTGAAAACATCCAAGAAGGAGGGGCTTCACGGACTGGGACTAAAGAGCGCCCAGACGGCTGCGGAAAAGTACGAGGGAATGGTTCAAACCTCTTACACGGAAAACGTATTCCGGGCCGTGGCGACCTTATGCTTTCAGAGCGTTTCCATGGAATAGAGGAGTACCAATAAATAGTTT
This sequence comes from uncultured Lachnospiraceae bacterium, assembly GCA_947574135.1. Taxonomy (GTDB): domain Bacteria; phylum Bacillota; class Clostridia; order Lachnospirales; family Lachnospiraceae; genus RGIG4284. The sequence continues at coordinate 34,422 of CANPIM010000002.1, read as the reverse complement.
ATAAAGCTGCAAGGTGCGAAACGTGCCTTGCAGCTTTTTTCGCGGTCAAAAACCTGCCGTTTGCGGACATTTTGGCAGAGCCGGCATTTTTCGGCTATGATAGAGACACAACAGACAAAGAGCATTTGAGGAGGTAAAGAACATGCGTCATGTATACATTCGTGGAATGATAGGATTTATTTGGCTGGCGGTGGCAGTGGTTTGCGGCTTGGAAGCACGTTGGGAGATGGCTGGTCTGTATGTGCTTTTGGGGGGTGCCTTCCTGTATTCGGCTTATGCGGTCTGGAAAAAAGAAAAGGACCACAGGGGGGAAAGATGATATGACATCCGTGCTTATGGAAATCCAAAATTTAAATGCCTGGTATGACAGGAAGAATCTGGTTTTGGAAAATTTTTCCATTCAACTTATGAACCATGAGGCAGTGGGTCTGATTGGGCTAAATGGAGCCGGAAAAACCACATTCCTCAAGGTACTGTCCGGGCTGCTTCCCACCTTTCGCTGTGCAGAGATCCGGTTTTGCGGGCAGCCAGTGGCCATGCGGGACAGGGATTTTAAGCTTAATCGCTACACCGTATTTGCGGAGGACGCCTCCTTTTCCTATTTTACCTTTTGGGAATATCTGTCCTATGTTTTTTCCGCCTATGGAAAGGAGCTGCCCGATGTGTCAGAGCTTGTGGAGGGCTTTCACTTTGAAGCATATGGGAATAGGCTTCTGAGAGAGCTCTCCACGGGCAATCGGAAAAAGGCATTTCTAATCACGGCGTTTGCGTTAAAGGCGCCCTTGCTGTTTCTGGATGAGCCGGTGAACGGGCTGGATTTTGAGAGCACGGAATATTTGTACACGCAGATTGGGAATTATAAGGAATATGGAACGGTTTTGTTTTCCTCTCATATTTTGGAGAGCATTACACGGACCTCGGATCGGATACTGGTTTTGGAAAATGGGCAAATCCGGCAAATCCTGGAAAACAGAACCGGGGAGGCCGCAGAGATTCGGGAGGCTTTGGGCTATGGATATGACAGGTAAAGCGTTTTTAAAAAAGCTGTTTGGGAGAAGGTACGAGAGATTTCCAAGAAGCATAAGCCTCTATGGAATCGTGTTTTGGGGCTTGCATCTGGCCGCCTTTCGGATCCGGATTGCACCATTTATTTTATATCTGATGACCACCACCTTTACCGCCGGTGTGATGTGGCAGGCGCTTTCCTCCAGGGATCATGCAGCCTATATGGAGAATCTTATCATGCTTCCCTTTGAGAGAAAAAAATTTATCTTTTCCTATGTGGCGGCCCTGGGGAGCTATACGTTTTTTACAAGGACAGCGGGGCTTTTGGCCGTATTGCTGGCCGTGTCTTTGTGTGAGGTAAGAGAAGCTTTGGGGAGCGTTCTCTGCGCGGCAAATGCAATTCTAATGGCTGCCGCTGTTTTTTCCCTCCGGAAATACCAGGCTATGGCAGGTCTTTGGATGGCTGCTGTGCTTGGAGGAATTGTTGGCCTCTGGGACAAAGCATGGTTTATGCTTTTACCGGTAGCCAATAGCGTTCTGGCTCTTTTCCTGCTGCAAAGATCGGATGGATATTGCTTTTATTTGCAGGAAAAGAAACACAAAGGAACAGAAAAAGAGTATCGGCACGGTTCTGTCTGGCGCTATCTTTTCCGGTATCTTAGGACTCACAAAAATTATCTGGCAAACACTGCAATCCTGTGGTGCGTGGCCGGAGTTCTGCCCCTGTTTTTTCGGCAGACGGAGAGCTTGTTTGCAGCTCCTCTTGGATTTGCTATCCTTTCCCTCAATACCCCCCTGGGGATCCTGCTGTCCTGTGATCCGGCCCTGGAGCAGGCGGTCCGCTTCCTGCCTGATCAAAAGAAGCTATTTTGCATTCCCTATGGCGCTTTCCTTTTTCTGTGTAACCTGATTGCGGACAGCATTTACCTTTGCAGCCTGGAAATGCAGACAGGCGGCCTTACGCTGCGCTTGGCGGTCACTGCAGTTTTCTTTGCCCTGGGAAGCGCGGTGGGAGCCGTCCTTCTGGAATGGTTCTGTCCCCTTCGGGGATGGAAGATCGAGAGCGATCTGTGGCATCATCCAAGAAAGTATGTGGTCCCTGGAGGGATGCTTTTGCTGGCAGGATTTTTAAGCTTTTGGTAAAAAGTTCTTGCAATATACCCCCATAGGGTATATAATACCCGTAGAATGAAGAGAGAGGGAAACCCATAAAGGAGGTATGAGATTTTATGGATCAATATACAGTGACAGGCATGAGCTGCGCCGCCTGCAGCGCCCGGGTGGAGAAGGCGGTTTCCAAGGTGCCGGGGGTGACGTCCTGCTCGGTCAGCCTTTTGACCAACTCTATGGGCGTGGAGGGTACGGCCCAGGCCCAGGAGATTATTCAGGCGGTGGAGAACGCAGGCTACGGGGCGGCCCAAAAAGGTATGGAAAAGACGGCCAAGGGATCCGGAAATGGGGCAGCCCTTCCCGGGGAGGATTTGCTTCGGGATCGGGAGACGCCTCTTTTAAAGAAACGGCTGTGGGCATCCCTGGGCTTTCTGGTGGTGCTCATGTATTTTTCCATGGGGCATATGATGTGGAATTGGCCGGCGCCGGCATTTTTTGCGGGAAACCATGTGGCTGTGGGACTTTTGCAGCTGTTGCTCACCGGGATTGTCATGGTCATCAACCAGAAATTTTTCATAAGCGGCTTTAAGGGCCTGATACATCGGGCCCCCAATATGGACACGCTGGTGGCTCTGGGAGCCGGCGCCTCCTTTGTCTACAGCACCTATGCCCTGTTTGCCATGACAGACGCCCAGCTTAAGGGGAATATGGCCGGGGTTATGGAGTATATGCATGAATTTTATTTTGAGTCTGCTGCCATGATTCTGACCCTCATTACCGTGGGGAAGATGCTGGAGGCCCGGTCCAAGGGAAAGACCACGGATGCCCTAAAGGGGCTTATGAAGCTGGCTCCCAAGACGGCCACGGTTCTCCGGGACGGGGTGGAGACCCTGGTCTCCATTGAGCAGGTGCAAAAGAACGATGTGTTTGTGGTAAGGCCCGGGGAGAATATTCCTGTAGATGGGGTGGTTCTGGAGGGGAATAGCGCGGTGAACGAGGCGGCCCTTACAGGGGAGAGCATTCCCGTGGACAAGGAGGCCGGAGACAGCGTGTCTGCGGCTACGGTAAATCAGTCCGGATTTTTAAAATGCCAGGCAACCCGGGTGGGGGAGGATACCACTCTCTCTCAGATTATTCAGATGGTCAGCGATGCGGCAGCCACCAAGGCGCCCATTGCCAAGGTGGCGGATCGGGTGTCCGGGGTGTTTGTACCTGCGGTGATTGGTATAGCGGCGGTGACCATCCTGATCTGGCTGCTGGCCGGGGAGAGCTTTGGCTTTGCCCTGGCCCGGGGCATTTCCGTGCTGGTTATCAGCTGTCCCTGCGCCCTGGGACTGGCCACCCCGGTGGCCATTATGGTGGGCAACGGCATGGGAGCCAAGCATGGCATTATGTTTAAGACTGCAGTGTCCCTGGAGGAGACGGGGAAAATGCAGATCGTTGCCCTGGATAAAACAGGTACCATCACCAGCGGAGAGCCCCGGGTGACGGATTTGTTGCCAGGGGAGGGAATTACGGAGCAGGAGCTTTTAAGGCTGGCCGGCGCCCTGGAGAAAAAGAGCGAGCATCCCCTGGCCCGGGCGGTTTTGGCTATGGCAGAGGAAAGGGGGCTTTTGGGCCAGGAGGCGGAGGACTTCCAGGCCATGCCCGGAAACGGACTGACAGGCACGCTGGAGGGTGCCCGGCTCTGTGGCGGTAACTACAGCTTTATCAGTCGTCAGGCCCGAGTTCCAGCAGGACTTCAGAAACAGGCGGAGGGGCTTTCTGAGGAGGGAAAGACGCCTCTGTTTTTCAGCCGGGACGGAGAGCTTTTGGGCATTATCGCCGTGGCGGATGTGATAAAGGAGGACAGTCCCAGAGCCGTTAAGGAGCTTCAGAATATGGGGATTCACGTGGTAATGCTGACCGGAGACAATGAGCGGACAGCCCGGGCCATCGGCCGTCAGGCCGGGGTGGACCAGGTTATCGCAGGGGTTCTTCCGGATGGCAAGGAAAGCGTGATCCGGGGATTACAGGAAAAGGGCAAGGTAGCTATGGTAGGAGACGGCATCAACGATGCCCCGGCCCTAACCCGGGCGGACATGGGCATTGCCATCGGAGCCGGGACGGACATTGCCATCGATGCGGCGGACGTGGTGCTTATGAAGAGCCGCCTGAGCGATGTGCCGGCAGCCATTCGTCTGAGCCGGGCTACCTTAAGGAATATTCACGAGAATCTCTTCTGGGCATTTTTCTACAATGTGGTGGGCATTCCCCTGGCGGCCGGCTTGTGGTATCCCATTTTCGGATGGAAATTAAATCCCATGTTTGGGGCGGCGGCCATGAGCCTTTCAAGCTTCTGCGTGGTGACCAATGCCCTGCGTCTGAACCTTTTCCGGCTTTACGACGCCGGCAAGGATAAAAAAAGCAAGAATCATGTTTCCGGGGTCGATTCCCCTGCTGTTCGGGAACAGGAGGCAGAGAAAGGAAACGCCGGCATGAAAATAGAAAAGGAGGAAACTATAATGACAAAGACAATGAAAATCCAGGGAATGATGTGTGGACACTGTGAGGCCCGGGTCAAGAAGTGCCTGGAGGCCTTGCCGGAGGTGGCGGAGGCAGCCGTAAGCCATGAGGCCGGGACAGCGGTGGTGACCCTAACGGCGGAGATAGCCGACGAGGTGCTGAAAAAGACTGTGGAGGATCAGGATTACAAGGTGACGGAAATTCAGTAGCAGGCATAGGGAAGGAGCTGACGCAGGAAAAAGGGCGGCTCCTTCCGTTTTTTATGTTCAAAGGCACCCAGAGGAAACGTGTCGGCAAAGGCTGACGGGCGTCCGGCGCACGAGTGGGGAGAAGGTGCCTTCCCCTACTCGATGATATTGATACATCTGGAAATAGGAGTTCTCCGGTTACACCGGTAGCTTTGCGGGAACGAGGCCGGTAAATTTTGAAGCCTTCCTTTTGCGCTGTTTACAACGGATTTTTAGTATGGTAAAATATAACTCGTACAGAAGAGAGCTTTATCGGAAGAAAAGGACCATAGGGGGTTCCCATGAATGTATTGTTTATTTCCCTGGGATGTGATAAGAATCTGGTGGATTCGGAGAACATGCTGGGGCTTTTGACGAAGGCAGGCTATGCCCTGGTGGACGATGAGACCCAGGCGGACGTGATTGTCATCAATACCTGCTGCTTTATCAACGATGCCAAGGAGGAGAGCATTCAGACCATTCTGGAGATGGCCGAGTATCGCAGGGAGGGCCGCTGTGGGGCCTTGATCGTGACAGGCTGTCTGGCCCAACGGTACCAGCAGGAGATACTGGAGGAGATTGAGGAGGTGGATGCCGTATTGGGAACAACCTCCTTTCAACGGCTTACAGAGACTATTCGCCAGGTGTTGGAGGGTGAGTGCCCGGGGGTGCAGACGGACAGCCTTACCCTTCTTCCCAGGGTGGAGGCCGGGCGAATATTGACTACCGGCGGGCATTATGCCCATTTGAAGATTGCGGAGGGCTGCGACAAGCACTGTACCTATTGCATCATTCCTAAGATACGGGGAGGCTACCGAAGTGTGCCTATGGATCAGCTTATCAGAGAAGCTCAGGAGCTGGCCCAGGGGGGCGTGAAAGAGCTGATTTTGGTGGCCCAGGAAACCACGGTATACGGGGTGGATTTGTACGGGAAAAAGATGCTGCCCAAGCTTTTACAGGAGCTCTGCCAGATCAAAGGGCTTCGGTGGATTCGTCTGCAATACTGCTATCCGGAGGAGATCACGGAGGAGCTTATTGGGACGATTCAAAGAGAGCCCAAGCTTTGCCATTATCTGGATATGCCCATCCAGCACGCCAGTGACCGAATCCTAAAGCGCATGGGTCGAAAGACCACCCGGGCCCAGATAGAGGAAAAGATCGCCCTGTTGCGCCGGGAGATCCCGGATATCTGCCTGCGCACCACCTTGATCTCCGGATTCCCCGGGGAGACGGAGGAGGAGCACCAGGAGCTTCTGGATTTTGTGGATGCGCAGGAATTTGACAGGCTGGGGGTATTCGCCTATTCTCCGGAGGAGGATACGCCGGCTGCGGATATGCCGGAACAGGTTCCGGAGGAGACAAAGGAACGGCGCCGCCAGGAGATCATGGAGCTTCAGCAGGAGATTTCTTTTGCCCGGGCGGATGAGCTTGTGGGAACGGAGCTTTTGGTGATGGTAGAGGGGCAGGTGGCCGGGGAGAATGCCTATGTGACCCGGACCTACCGGGATGCCCCGGATGTGGATGGGTATCTGTTTCTCAATACGGATCAGGTACTGGTTTCCGGTGATTTTGCCAGGGTGCGGGTGACAGGAGCCCTGGAGTATGATTTGATAGGAGAGCTGAGTGATGAGTATGAATCTGCCGAATAAGCTTACGGTTTTACGGGTGTGTATGATTCCGTTTTTTGTGGTGTTTTTATTGACGGATTGGGGCGGGGAGGCTGGAAATTATATTGCCCTGGCCATCTTTATTCTTGCCAGCGTGACAGATCTTTTGGACGGATTTATTGCCCGAAAATACCATCTGGTCACAAATTTTGGAAAATTTATGGATCCTTTGGCGGACAAGCTTCTGGTGTGCGCGGCAATGATATGTCTGGTGGAGATGGGAAGGCTGGCAGCCTGGGTTGTGGTTGTGATTATGAGCAGGGAATTTGTCATCAGCGGATTTCGTGTGGTTGCCTCGGATAATGGCATCGTGATCGCGGCAAGCTATTGGGGAAAGTTTAAAACCGTTTTTCAGATGGTGATGATCTGCCTTCTCATTGCGGATCTGGGGGGAGCATTTGTTATTCTGGAACAGGCGTCCATTTGGATTGCTCTGGCTCTCACCATCATTTCCATGGTGGATTATCTGCTGAAAAACAAGGAGGTTTGGAAGGAAGGGAGTAAATAGAATGACCGTAGAATTAATATCCGTGGGAACAGAAATTTTACTGGGAAATATTGTAAATACCAATGCAGCCTTTTTGTCAGAGAAATGTGCCCAGCTGGGCTTGTCCCTCTACTATCAGACCGTGGTGGGAGATAATCCGGAGCGGCTGAAAAGCGCCCTGGAGCAGGCTCTGGAGCGGTCGGATGTGGTGATTTTAGGAGGCGGTCTAGGCCCCACCCAGGATGATCTCACCAAGGAGGTGACGGCCCAGGTCTTTGGCCGGGTGCTAAAGGAGGATGCCCACACCAGGGAGAGAATTGGGGGCTTTTTTAAGCTTTGGGGCGTAAAGCCGGAGGAGATTACGGAGAATAACTGGAAGCAGGCTCTGGTGCCAGAGGGAGCCATTGTGGTGGACAATGACAATGGCACGGCTCCTGGTCTGATTCTGGAGGGAAATCAGAAGATTGCCATTTTGCTGCCGGGACCGCCCAATGAGCTGATCCCCATGTTTAACCAAAAGATATTCCCCTATCTCCACAAAAAGCAGCCGGAGACCATTGTTTCGGAGATGATTAAAATCTGTGGTCTTGGGGAGAGCAAGGTGGAGAGCATGATCTCCGATTTGATTGAGGCTCAGACCAATCCCACGGTGGCTACTTACGCCAAGACAGGGGAGGTTCATCTGCGGGTGACGGCCAAGGCCAAAGATGAGGCGGAGGCCCGGAAGCTTATGAAGCCTATGGTTCGGGAATTGAAGGTCCGTTTTGGGAATAAAATCTATACTACAGAAGAGCAAATCACCCTGGAGGAGTCCGTGATTGCACTGATGAAAGAGGGCGGCATGAGCCTTACCACGGTGGAATCCTGTACCGGCGGCCTTTTTACCGGCCGTCTGGTGAATGTGCAGGGGGCCTCGGAGGTGATTAAGCAGGGCTTTATCACCTATTCCAACAAGTCCAAGCGCAAGCTGGTGGGAGTGAAGAAGCTGACCCTGAAGCAGTTTGGAGCAGTGAGTGAGAAAACAGCCAAGGAAATGGCCCGGGGCGCCATGCTGGTTACAGGCAGCGATGTGGCAGTGTCCATTACGGGACTTGCCGGGCCTGACGGGGGCACGGAGGAAAAGCCGGTGGGGCTGGTGTATATTGCGGTGGCTATTCAGGATGACGTGAAGGTGCAGGAGTATCGGTTTACGGGGAATCGGGCTAAGATCCGGGAGAGCGCTGTGGTGGCGGCACTGACCCAGCTGCGTATGGGGATATTGGAGCATATTACGCTGTAGAGTATTTGGTAAAGGGACGCGTCCCGTCGGATAAAATATCCCACGCAAACGGGATAAGGTTCCGATGAACTAACTGCAACTGCGAGTAAGACGCGGCGGGTGTCCGCCGCGCCAAACTCTCCGTAAGCAGTGGATTTCATCTCCACGAAAAGCATCCCTGAATGTTTGCTTAGGGATATTTAATCCGCCGGGACGCTGGTGGTTGGCAAATGCGGATTACTGAATGCGCTGCTTAAGGACTGATGGCGGGTTGTATGGGACGTATGGGAAGCGGTGTGCGGATGGCGTAGCGGGAAGGGTGTATGGAGGATGAGGGGATAGGGGAGAAAATTTATGGAAAAAATTAGGATCAAGTATTTTACGGATAAGATTGACAGGCTGGCTTATATTGCCGGAAAGTCGGACTGGGTGGATCTGCGGGCGGCTGAGGAGGTTTCGCTGAAGGCGGGGGAGTTTCGGTTGATTCCTCTGGGAGTGGCGTTAGAGCTGCCCAAGGGGTATGAGGCTCTTGTGGTGCCCAGGAGCAGCACTTTTAAGAATTTTGGCATTCTTCAGGTGAACAGTATGGGGATCATTGACGAGTGCTATTGCGGAGACAATGACCAGTGGCGTATGCCGGCCCTGGCGGTTCGGGATACGGTGATCCACGTGAATGACAGGATTTGTCAGTTTCGAATTGTGGAGCATCAGCCGGAGCTGGCGTTTCAGGAGGTGGAGGAGCTGGGGAACGCGGACCGGGGCGGATTTGGGAGCACCGGGAAAGCATAGGAAGAGGGGCCCGGAAGGGTGAGTGGGCCTGGAAAGGGCAGTGAGCAGGCCGATAGGCAAGAGAAAGACAGGAAGCAGGGGGGCTAAAAGGGTGCAGATTACGACATTTGCGGGTATCGACATTGGGTCCTATGAGGTGGGAATGAAGATTTTTGAGCTTTCCTCCCGGAAGGGCATGAAGGAAATCGATTATGTTCGGTATAATATTGAGCTGGGCAAGGATACCTATGTTACCGGCAAAATCGGGAATGAGCGGCTGGAGGAGCTCTGTGGGGTGCTTTTGGATTTTCAGCGGATTATGCGGGAGTATCAGGTGGACGCCTGCCGGGCCTGTGCCACCAGCGCCATTCGGGAGACCCGGGATGTGCTTTTGATTCTGGACAAAATCCGGGTGCGCACAGGGCTGGAGGTGGAGGTGCTCAGCAATTCCGAGCAGCGCTTTTTGGGATACAAATCCATTGCCTCCACGGAGGAAGCTTTTCAGAGCATGATACAGAACAGTACGGCCATTGTGGACGTGGGAGGGGGAAGCATTCAGATTTCCCTCTTTGACAAGGACGCTTTGGTTACCACGCAGAATCTGCGGATTGGGGCGCTTCGGATTCGGGAGCGGCTGGCGGAGGTGGAGAGCAGGACCACGCATTTTGCCAGTGTGCTCAACGAGATGATTGGAAATGAGCTGCGAAGCTTTAAGCGGCTTTATTTAAAGGATCGGCAGCTTCAGAATATTATTCTCACCGGGGATTATGTGAGCCAGTTTTTCCGGCGCCATGCCCGGGAGGGACGGGCAGCAGTGATGAGCCGGGAGGAATTTATGGAGCTGTATCGGAAGGCTACTTCCATTACCTCCACCCAGATGGCGGCTCATCTGGGACTGCCTATGGAGCATGTGAGCCTGATTCTGCCTTCCCTGGTGCTGTACCGTCGTTTTATTGAGGATACGGGGGCGGAGAGTATCTGGCTGCCGGGACATAACCTAAGTGACGGGCTGGCCTATGATTACGGGGAAAAGAAGAAAATTCTCAAATCTCCCCACAATTTTGAGAATGATATTGTGGAGGCGGCGAAAAATATTTCCAAGCGGTATCAGAGCAGCAAAAGCCATATTGCAGGCACGGAGTATCTGGCTCTCACCATCTTTGACCGGATGAAGGGCATCCATGGCATGGGAAAGCGGGAGCGGCTTCTTCTGCAGATTGCGGTGATTCTCCACGACTGCGGAAAATACATCAATATGAGCCGGACAGCTGAGTGCTCCTATAGCATTATTATGGCTACGGAGATCATAGGACTTTCCCATCGGGAGCGGGAGATTATTGCCAATGCGGTCCGGTTTAATACCCGGGAGTTTGCCAGCTTTGAGGAGGTCACCTTTGCCTCGGGTCTGGAGCGGCTGGATTATCTGCTCATTGCAAAGATCAGCGCCATTTTGCGGGTGGCCAATGCTATGGACCGAAGTCACAAGCAGAAGTTTAAGAATGTAAAGGTGACTTTAAAGGAAAAGGAGCGGGAGCTGGTGGTGCTGGTGGACACGGTGGAGGATATCTCCCTGGAGCGGGGGCTGTTTTCCGACAAGGCGGAATTTTTTGAGACCGTGTTCAGTATCCGGCCGGTGATCCGGCAGAAGAAACAGATGTAGAAAGGGGCAACCATGGACGCAGTCAATATAAAAAGCTATGAATATTATACCAATCGGGAGCTGAGCTGGCTGAAATTTAATGAGCGGGTGCTGGAGGAGGCCAGGGATAAGAGCATCCCCTTATTTGAGCGCCTGAAATTTCTCAGCATCACGGCCTCCAATCTGGATGAGTTTTTTATGATCCGTGTGGCCTCCTTAAAGGATATGGTAAATGCCAAATATACCCGGCCGGATATAGCAGGCTTGCCCCCTCAGGAGCAGCTCAATCAGATTCTTGCAGCCACCCGGGAGCTGGTGAATGTGCAGTATTCCACCTATTCCCGCTCCCTCCTTCCCCTTTTGCGCCAGCATGGATTAGAGGTGGTGCAGGAGCACGAGGATTTGACCGCAGAGCAGGGAATCTTTGTGGATCATTATTTTCGGGAGAATGTGTATCCGGTTCTTACCCCCATGGCCGTGGATTCCTCCCGGCCCTTTCCCCTGATCCGAAATAAAAGCCTGAATATCGGTGCTCTTTTGGCAAAGAAGCCGGGAAGAGGTCAGGAGGCGGCGTCCCTGTCCCAGGAGACAGGAAAAGGAAAGAACAAGGAGAAAAATAAGGGGAAAGAGAAGAATCAGGAGATCGAACTGGAGTTCGCCACAGTTCAGGTGCCGGCCGGACTGCCACGGATTGTGCGTCTGCCGGCCGGTAAGGGAGGAGGGCAGGCGGTGATTCTCCTGGAGGAGATCATTGAGCGGAATATGGAGCAGCTGTTTTTAAGCTATGACGTGGTCTGTGCCCATCCCTACCGGATTATGCGTAATGCGGATCTGACCATTGAGGAGGATGAGGCGGAGGATCTGCTAAAGGAGATTCAGAAACAGCTGAAAAAGCGTCAGTGGGGAGAGGCCATCCGCCTGGAGGTGGAGGAAAAAATGGATCGGCGGCTTCTAAAGCTTCTGCGCAAGGAGCTGTCCATTAAGGAGGATTCCATCTTTGAGATTAGTGGCCCCCTGGATCTCACCTTTTTAATGAAGATGTACGGCATGGACGGCTTTGAGGAGCTGAAAAGCCCCAGTCATCAGCCGGCTCCGGTCAAGGAGCTGCCGGGAGACTGTGATATCTTTGAGGAGATTCGGAAGGGAGATATTTTGTTGCATCATCCCTACCAGACCTTTGAGCCGGTGGTGCGTTTTGTGCAGCAGGCGGCAAAGGATCCAAAGGTTTTGGCCATTAAGCAGACCCTTTACCGGGTCAGCGGCAATTCCCCTATTATTGCGGCCCTGGCTCAGGCAGCGGAGAACGGCAAGCAGGTATCCGTGCTGGTGGAATTAAAGGCCCGCTTTGATGAGGAAAATAATATTATCTGGGCCAAGATGCTGGAGAAGGCAGGCTGCCACGTGATTTACGGGCTGGTGGGTTTAAAAACCCACAGCAAGATTACGCTGGTGGTGCGCCGGGAGGAGGATGGCATCCGAAGGTATGTACATCTGGGCACGGGAAATTACAACGATTCCACGGCTAAGCTGTACACGGATCTGGGTCTATTAACCTGCTCCGCCCTGGTGGGGGAGGATGCCACGGCGGTGTTTAATATGCTCTCCGGGTATTCGGAGCCGGGAAGCTGGCACAAGCTTTCCCTGGCCCCCATCTGGCTGCGGGATCGGTTTGTGGAGCTGATTCGCCGGGAGAAGGAGCTGGCCCTTGCAGGGGAGGAAGCTCATATCCAGGCCAAGATGAATTCCCTGTGTGATCCGGAGATTATCGGGGAGCTCTATGAGGCAGCCATGGCCGGGGTGAAGATTGATCTGATTATCCGGGGGATCTGCTGCCTGAAGCCTGGAATCCCTGGGATCAGTGAAAATATTACGGTGCGCTCCATTGTGGGAAATTTCCTGGAGCACAGCCGGATCTTCTATTTCTTTAACGGAGGCGAGGAGGAGGTTTACTGTGCCAGTGCGGACTGGATGCCCAGAAATCTGGACCGGCGGGTGGAGATCCTGTTTCCGGTGGAGCGGCCGGAGCTGAAAAAGGAGATCCTCCATATTTTGGAGATTCTTTTGGCAGACAATGTGAAGGCCCATGTGCTCATGCCGGACGGCAGTTATGAGAAGATTGACCGCCGGGGCAAGGTTTCCCTGAATGCCCAGGAATATTTCACCCAGGAAGCCAAAGAGCGGGCCCGCCGGGAGGAGACGGTGACGGAGAGCCGGGTGTTTATTCCGGAGGAGCCTATAGAGTAGGAAAAGGAAGTATGAAAACAAAAGAAGCAGAGGGACCATTTAAGTTTGACGTGTTTATCAGCTATCGCCATGCGGAGCTGGACAATGCAGTGGCAGGCTATCTCCAGAAGGCTCTGGAGCATTACCGGATTCCCCGGGAGCTGAAAAAGAAAAGCGGAAAGCAAAGGATTCGCCGGGTGTTTCGGGATGAGGAGGAGCTGGGGGTTGCCAGCGATTTATTCGGAGAGATCGAACAAAATCTGAGGGAATCGGAGTTTCTTCTGGTAATCTGTTCTCCCCGGTATGTAGAGTCCAAATGGTGCAGGAAGGAGATCGAGACCTTTATCAAATACCGCGGCCGGGAAAATATCCTGGCCGTGTTGATTGAGGGGGAGCCGGAGGCATCTTTCCCACCAGAGCTCTTGGAGGAGGGGGAGCCCCTGGCCGCTGATTTGCGGGGAAGAAATAAGAAAGAGGTGCGAAGAAATGCCAGGAAGCGCCTGCCCCGGCTGGTGGCCCCTCTTCTTTCCTGTTCCTTCGATGAGCTGTATCAGCGTCAGCGGGTGTACCGCATGCGCCGCATGCTGGCCCTGGCTGGTTTGGCCGTGGCGGTGGCCCTGGGCTTTGGGGCTGCTATGGGGAAAAAGAATCAGGAGATCAACCAAAATTACCGGAAAAAGCTGGAGAATCAGTCCCGGTATTTGGCCCAGCTCTCCGGGAGCCTGCTCAATGGAGGAGACCGGGAGGCGGCTCTTCTGGTAGCCCTGGAGGCCCTGCCAGGGAGCAGCAGCACGGATGCTGACCGCCCTTATGTGGCGGAGGCCCGCATGGCTTTGGAAGAGGCCCTCTATACCTATGAGACAGACACCGTGGGCCTGATGCCCCGAAAGGTGCTGGAGCATAAGAGCACGGTGGCGGATTTTGCAGATTATCAGCCAGAGGAGCAGGTGCTTCTCACCGGGGACAGCCAGGGACGTCTCTATGTGTGGGATGGGGAGACTCTGGAGAATCTTTGCTGTCTGGAGGATTTGGGGCTGGAGTTTCAGGATGCCCGGCTGGTGGGGGACCATCAAATTGTGGCCCAGGCGGGGAATGGGCTGTACTGTCTGGATTACACCACCTCCAGGCTTCTGTGGCAGTGGGAGCTGCCGGCCTGTGACGGGGAGCGGGGAGTCTGCTATTCCAAAGAGATTTGTTGGGATTATAACGCCCTTACGGGGACCATTATCTGCGGGAACAGGGATATCCAGTATCATCCGGGAGAGGATGGAGGAGAGCCGGAGATTACGGACAATCATGTGTTTTACAAAATTCAGGCAAGCACCGGGGAGATAGAAAAATGGGAGCCTGTAAAGCTGTATGAAGGCTTGAATAAGGAGGACGCCTATGATCATCTGGATATCAGAGAGCTGGTCCTCTCACCGGATGGGGAACAGCTGGCAATTACCTGGATGGATGAGAAGAAATATCCCTATGAGGCGGGATATGTACAGGTATTGCCTGTATCTGGAGAGGGGGAAGGGTTTTTCCGGGATTATACGGACTTTCCCACCATCGATCATGTGGCCTGGCTGGACGAGGAGCATCTGGGAGTGGTTCGTATTGAGATGTGGCAGACCACCTTTGGGGTTGCGGCGGTATCCCGTCCGTGGAAGCTGGATTGCTGGAATGTCAAGGATCAGGAGCTTCGGCTTCACTATGAGGATACGGCCCTAAGCATTCGGGAGGGAAGCTCTTTACAGAAGATCCGGGTGGAGAAGGAACTGGGAGAGGCGGAGATTTTGTCGGTGATCTTTGGTAATGTGGAGGTCTGCCTGGATTGGAATACCGGGGAGAGGTATACCCGGGTAGAGGATCGCAGCCCCCTGGTTCTGAATCGCATCGTGGAAACCTCTGCCCAGATTTTGGTGACAGAGGATGGCCATGTGTTTGCCACCAATGCCCTGGCGGACCTTGTGTGGAGCATGAAGCTTGACAATCGAAATTATTATCTGAACTTTGGGACCGTGGAACAGGGAGAATATTATCAGGGCAAATATTTCTTTTTTTCAGGCCTCAATGTATACTGCTATGAGCCCAAGAAAGACGGGGATGGGGTTCTGCTGGAGCAGACTCCCCAGGCCAGCTGGTTTACCCAGGATTCCGCCTACGCGGTGGTGCAGGGGAGGAATGGGAAGATTTTTCTCTATGATACACAGAGCCTTAAGCTTCTGTGGGAGGAGGAATGCTACGGAAATATTTCTCATAGGACGGCCGGGCTTTTGGAGGATCGGTTTTTGGTCTATCTAAGCGGAGACGGAAACCGGGTGGAGAGCTATTCCATGCAGGAGGGAGAAAAATGTTCCGTTTCTCTGGAAAATGGGTTGGCCTCCCAGAGCAGCGTATCCTGGAATTGGTATCTGCGCCCTGCAGGGCCTTCCTGTGTGTTGGTTTGGTCCAATGCGCCGGTTTTTACCAGTCACTCGGAGGAGGAGCTTATGTCTACAGCCGTCTGGCTGGTGGATGTGGAGCAGGGACAGGTGCTGGAGCAATGGAGCTGTCAGGATTTGATGGGACAAATTTCCAATTCCCAGGAGGAGGCATTGACCATACAGCTGGACACGGCGGCGCTGACTGCAGACGGGCGCTTCTTGATCCTTCCCTGCACGGTGTCTCCTACCTGGGACAGCCAGGTTCCGGAGGTTTTTCGGCTTCTGATCTGGGACAGGGAGACAAAAGAGTTTTTGGATCTGCCAAAGGAGCTTGTGCAGGGGCTGGCTTCCCGGCTGCCCTCCTCCAGCTATTATTTCTGTCAGGATGGCTGGCTGGCCCCGGAGGGGAGCCTTCTGGTTTTGTATGACCAGGAGGGGCGGAAGCTTCGGGTGGTGGATGTGGAGCAGGAGCAGGTTCTTGGGGAGCTTTCTGTGGACGGTATCGGGAGCGACGAGGTTTCCTTCACTCCGGACGGAGATCATCTCATATTTCAGGATTCCAGGCGGTGTCTGCAGGTGTATGACTGGAAGGCAGATGCCTACACCATGTCCCAGATTACCCCGGAGGAGGGGAGCTTAAGCTTTGACTTCTATCAGAATGGCCAGGTGCTCAGCGCCTTTCTCAATGTGGGGGGCAATCTCAGCGAGACCAGCCGTATCTATGAGCGGACGGGAGAGGGGCTTTACCGGCTGGACAGCTCTGTGGGACCTAGCGGCGGCTGTGACGGGAAAACGGTGGTCATATGGGATGAAAACCGGCCTCGTCTCTGCCATTTCTACTCTCTGGAGGATTTGATTGCCCGGGCAGGGGAAATTTTAAACGGCCGGGAGCTGACAGAGGTGGAGCGGGAGGCGTATCTCATAGACTAGGGCACAGAGAATGGAAGAGAGTGGAAATCTGGAAAAATATGGGTGAACAAAGAGGGGAAATAGGGAAGCCATGTCATACGATGCGTTTATCAGCTACCGCCATGCGGAGCTGGATTTATACATAGCCAAGAAACTTCACAAAAAGCTTGAGACCTTCCGGGTGCCACGGGCCGTGGCAAGAAGGAGCGGGAAAAAGAAGATTCAAAGAGTGTTTCGGGATCAGGAGGAGCTGCCCATTGGCAGTGATCTGGGAGAAAATATTGAGGCGGCTCTGGCCCAGTCGGAGTTTCTTCTGGTTGTCTGTTCCCCGCGGACACCCCAGTCCTACTGGGTGCAAAAGGAGATTTCCACCTTTATCGAGATGCATGGCCGGGAGCATGTGCTGGCTGTACTTATTGAGGGGGAGCCGGAGGAATCCTTTCCGGAGCAGCTTCTTAGGGACGAGGAAGGAAATCCGGTGGAGCCCCTGGCGGCGGATGTGCGGGGCGCTTCCCAAAGGGAGAGAAACCGGAAATTTAAGGGGGAGCTTTTGCGCCTGGCAGCCCCTCTCCTACATTGCAGCTATGACGATTTGCGCCAGAGGCACCAAAGACGGCGAATGCGTCAGGCAGGGGCAGCAGCGGCGGGAGTGGCGGCCTGCGGCCTGCTGTTTGGCGTGTACAATGCCTACAATGCGGCTGTGATACAAGAAAATTATGAGGAAAAGCAGCGGAATCAGTCCCGGTATCTGGCGGAGACCTCTCTGAGACTTTTGGAGGAGGGGGATCGGAGGGCGGCCGTGCTGGTGGCTTTGGAGGCGTTGCCTTCCCCGGAGAATGACAGACCCTACGAGCCGGAGGCTCAGTATGCACTGAGTGAGGCCCTGCATTGCTATGAGCCCCCGGGCGTGATGGCCATGGATCGAGTTCTGGCGCATGAGCTGCCTGTGCTTGCCTTCACCCTCTCTGAGGATGGGGAACGGGCCGTTTCTATAGACGAGGGCGGCTATGTGTATGTGTGGGATGTGACAAAGGGAGAAAGGCTGGCTCTCATTCCGCCGGAGGTGGATGAGGGGAATCATGTGGTTTATACCCACGAAGCCAGGCTTTTCGGGGATCACATCATTATCTGTACCGGGGGCGGTGTGAAATCGGTGACCTTTGACGGACAGGAGGAGTGGTCCATCCGTTTCTCGGCAACAGACTGTGAGCTTTATGAGGAGGAGGCCCTGGTGGTTTGCGGAAATTCTGAGCTCATTGGTTTTGTGGATGCCAGAAGCGGGGAAAGCCTGGGAAGCATAAAGAAGGCGGAGGGGATTTCCTTTGCAGGAGCCAGAGCATGCAATGCGGATTGCTCTCTCTTTGCCGTTGCACTCACGGGAAAGGAGGTTTCTGCGGAGGAACACATTGCCATTTTTGACAGGGAAACGGGAGAGGTGACCTTTGCGGGGGCTACGGGGGAAACGGTTCTGGATCTTATATTTACCAGGGAGGATCACCTGCTGGCGACTTCCTTTGGCGGGGACGGAGAATCCGGTGAATACCGGAGCTATCTGGAAAAAATTGACAGGGAGACAGGAGAATTTCTCTGGCAAAGGAGTATGGAAAGCGCTGGGGCTGCCCGCATGGATTACCGATATTATGAGGAGGAGACGGGACAGGCGCACGATGAGATTGTCATGCGGGTGGATGACAGGCTTTATTCCTTTGACAGCCTTTCCGGGGAGGAGCTGTCCCAGAGCAGAGCCAGCAGCCCCATTATAGATTTTCAGCCGGCGAAAAGCCGAAGCTCTGTGTTTATTCTGGAGGGGAATGGAAATATTCACGCCGTGGACATGACAGGAGGCGCTTATCTGGAGGAGTCTGAGATTCGGGTGGGAGAGGGCTCCACAAAGATGGCTGTAAAAAACGGGGTGATACTGGTACAGCATACCCATTCCTCCTATTTAACGGTGGTAAAGGCCCCGGAAGCAACCGGCTGGAGAGAGGTGACGGAGTACGCAAGCGTAATTACCAGGCTGGACACTTCCCCGGAGGAAAGCTATTATGCGGTTTATGTGTATGATGTATTAGGAAGCGGGGAAGAGAAGCTCTGGTTTTATCGGACAGAGGACCATGGGCTCCTGGGAGAATTCCGTGTAAAGAATGTGCAGGACACCGGATTTTTGGAGGACGGCTGGTATTTTATTACCACCTACGACGGGGACGTCATCTTTTATCAGGTGGAGACCAGGGAGAGGAAGGAGCTGTCTGTAGGGGAAGGGAAAATCGGATATTGGGATTGTACCTGGAACCATGCCCGTACCAGGGCGCTTCTGTATTGTATGGGCTGGCATGGGCTGGTGGATTTGGAAAACAGGGAGCTTTTGTTTGTGAGAGAGAACAGCCAGGATATGAATGGGTGTGTGTTGTCTGCGGACGGTCGGAGGGCCTATTGCGGAACGGAAAAGGGGGGCGTGTATTGCCTGGATTTGGAAAGCGAAGCCATGACTCCCGTAGAACAAGAGGGGTACCAGGTACTCAAGGCCTACGACGCAGGCACTCTGTTTGCCATAAGCCCGGACGGGGAGAAGCTGGCAGTCTGCTGCCGGGATAACAGCGTGCGGGTGTTGGATGTGGAGCACATGGAGACCCTGGCGGAGATTCCTTTTAATGGCCTGATACGGAGATTTCTTCTGTTTTCCCAGGATTCCGGCCGGCTTATGATGCAGGGAGATGACTATTATTTTCGAGTGTATGATCTGGAAAAGGGGGAATTTTCCTATGTTTCCGGGGAGGTCTTTACCCGGATTCAGGATGCGGATGTGGACAGGGACAGCGGAACGGTGATGCTAAAGGGATTGTCCAGCCTGATATTTCTGGATGGGGAGACCTTAAGGCGTTCCGGGCAGATTACCAATGGCCTGGCCTGCTTTCCCAAATACGGGAGGGCTCTGGTGGGCGGCCGCCGTTTATATGAAGCCCCCTATCTGACGCTGGATATGCTGCTTGAGGAGGCAGAACGTCAGTTTGGAAATAAGGGGCTGACGGAACCGGAAAGAGCCAGGTTCCATGTGGAATAAAGGGATGGATTTCCCATAGATATAGAAAAGAAAGGAAAAGGATTTATGCGGTTAAGAGAGCTTCTTACCTATGATAACATTGTGGTTCAGTGCCATGATAACCCGGACGCGGACGCCATTGCCAGCGGATTTGGGGTGTACCTGTATCTGAAAAATCAGGGAAAGCAGGTGCGCTTTGTCTATGGAGGCAGGTATGTGATTCAGAAGAGCAATCTGGTTCTTATGATCTCGGAGCTTCAGATTCCCATTGAGCATGTGGAGGAGCTTGCGGCCCCGCCGCTTCTGGTCACTGTGGACTGTCAGTATGGGGAGGGGAATGTGACCCGCTTTGAGGCGGAGGAGGTGGCGGTGATCGACCACCATCAGGTGAGCGGAGAGCTGCCCCGGCTTCACGAGGTGCGGAGCAATCTGGGCTCCTGCTCCACGGTGGTGCGGGATCTGCTGGAGAAGGAAGGGGTGGATTTCAATGAAAACAGGAAACTTGCCACTGCCTTGTATTATGGTCTCATGACTGACACCAGCGGCTTTACGGAGATTTCCCACCCGCTGGATCGGGATCTCAGAGATGATGCGGCCTTTGAGCGCAGCATGATCACCAGGTTTCGCAATACCAATCTCTCCCTAAAGGAGCTGGAGATTGCCGGCATGGCCTTGGTGGGCTATGATTACAATGAGGAATGCCGATATGCAGTGGTGGAGGCAAAGCCCTGCGATCCCAATATTCTGGGCATGATCAGCGATCTCATCCTGGAGGTGGATGTGGTGGAAACCTGCCTGGTGTACAGCGTGCTTCCTTTTGGCATCAAGCTGTCTGTGCGAAGCTGTGTCAAGGAGGTGAAGGCCAGCGAGCTTGCGGAGGTTATCACCGAGAAAATCGGATCCGGCGGCGGTCACCTGGAAAAGGCCGGCGGTTTTATTCAGACGGAGCTTCTTCACAAGGCTTGGAGAGGGACGCGGGAGGAGGGAAAGGTGGGGGAATTCCTGAAAAAGCGCATGAATGATTATTTCCAGGCCACCCAGGTGATCCACGCGGCCTCCTATGAGTTGGATCTCTCAGGAATGACCTTATATAAGAAAAGAAAAATTCCCATGGGGTTTGTCAGGGCGGCGGAGATTTTCCCGCCGGGAACCATGGTCTGTGTGCGTACTTTGGAGGGAGATCTGGATGTGCAGATTCAGCAGGATATCTATATTATGATCGGGGTAAAGGGAGAGGTGTATCCCAACAAGCAGGAGAAATTTCAGCGGAGCTATCAGGTGTTGGAGGAGCCCTACCGGTTTGAGGGGGAATATGCCCCGGTGGTGAAGGATCCCCTGGAGGGGCGGCCCATCTCCCTGGTTCCCTATGCAAGAGCCTGTGTGACCACAGGGGAGAGCTATATTTATGTGAAGGAGATTCAACACCGGATCAAGGTGTTTACAGAATGGGACAAGGAGAAATATATGCTGGGACGGCCGGGAGACTATCTGGCGGCCCGTAGGGATGATCTTCACGATATTTATATTATCCATCGGGATATTTTTGAGCGGACCTATGAGCAGGTGGAGGAGGGGCTTTAAAGGATTTTCTGAGCCAAGGAGTGGTATTCTTTTTCAGAGACAGGAATATGCTTTGAAAAAGGAGCTGGGCGTATGAAGAAAATCGGGTGGAGAAGCCGGCTGGCTATCTGCTGTGGAAAGCTTACAAGTACATGGATTCGCAGGCTACACCGGGGAAACGGGGGTACCCTCCCCGGGTATGTGGCCCGACGGATCGATCCCGGGATTCTGACAGTGCTGTCCGGCATGGTGGGAGAGGGGATCCTTGTGGTTATGGGGACCAACGGAAAAACCACCACCAACCGGATTTTATGTGAGGCCCTTCGGGCTGAGGGGAAGAAGGTGCTGATCAACGAGACCGGAGCCAATATGCTAAACGGAGTGATCTCGGCCTTTGTGCTGGCTGTGGAAAAAGGGGGAATTTTGAAGGCAGATTATGCCTGCATAGAGGTGGATGAAAATGCCTCTGTGGAGATTCTTCCCAAGCTTGGACCTGATTGCGTGGTTCTCACCAATATTTCCAGGGATCAGCTGGATCGGTTTGGAGAGGTGGATTTGACCTACGAAACAATAAAATCTGCGGTGCAGAGTGTGCCCGGAGCGTGTCTGGCGGTAAACGGTGATGACGCGTTTCTGGGCTTTTTGCTGGCAGAATGCGAGAATCCAAGGGTGGTTTACGGCATAGAGGAGGAGGTTTTTGACGTGGCGGCCCGCTCGGAGGTGCTGGAGAATGCCTTTTGCCGCTTCTGTGGGGCCAGGCTTCATTATGATCTGGTCCACTATGGGCAGCTGGGTCTCTACCGCTGTCCGGGCTGTGGGTTTGCAAGGCCCCGGCCGGATTACCGGGCAGAGGATATTGCGCGGGAGGAGGAGGGCTATTCCTTTACAGTGGAGGGAAGAACGGTGGGGATCCGGACGGTCTCTCCCTATCATGTATACAACACCCTGGCGGCCTACGGAGCGCTTCGAAGTGTGGGGATCTCTGGGGAGCGCTTTGCCAAGGCTCTGGGAAGCCTGGATTTTGGGAATAACCGGGAGGGCACCTTTACCATAGGAAGAGCCAGGGTACAGCTTCATCTGGCAAAGAATCCCATGGGATTTCAGCAAAAGCTGTCTATGATACGCAGTGACAGCAAGCCAAAGGATCTTTTGCTCTTCATCAATGACAGAGCCCAGGACGGGCGGGATATCTCCTGGCTCTGGGACGTGGACTTTCAGTATTTAAAGGAAGCCGGTTCGGTACAAATCTTTACAGGGGGCGCCCGCCGCTATGATATGGGTCTGCGCCTCAAGTATGAGGGCATAGAAAGCCAGGCTGTGGCAGATATCCGGGAGGCCCTTCGGCGTTTGACAAACAAGGGAACGGGAAATGTGTATGTGGTGGTGAATTATTCCGGCCTCTATCCGGCCAATCATATTTTGGAGGAGCTTATGGAGGAAGAGAAGGGAGGCGGTCACTTTGAAGCTGACCATCGGTCATCTGTATCCTGACCTTTTGAATCTCTACGGGGATCAGGGAAATATAAAGTGTCTTATGAGGCGCCTCCAGTGGCGGGGCATAGAGGCGGAGGTGAAGCCCTTTCTTTCCGGGGAGAGTCTGGATTTCGCCGATCTGGATGTGGTGCTGCTGGGAGGCGGCTCTGACAGGGAGCAGGAGCTGGTATGCCGGCAGCTGGGAGAGATCCGCCGGGATTTTGGCAGCTATGTGGAGGACGGGGGCGTGGTGCTGGCCGTCTGCGGGGGCTATCAGATTTTGGGAGATTATTACCGGACAGCGGAAAAGGAAATACCGGGGCTTGGTATTTTGCCTGCGTATACAAAGTGGGAGCCCAGGCGGCTGGTGGGCAATATCATTCTGGACAGCCCTCTGTCTTTGGCTCCGGTGGTGGGCTTTGAAAATCACGGGGGACGCACCTACATTGGAGAGGGCGCGCCCTTTGGACGGGTGCTCTTCGGATATGGAAACACCAGGACCTCCGGCTATGAGGGGCTTAGGTACAAAAACGTCATAGGGACCTATCTCCATGGGCCTTTGCTTCCCAAAAATCCGGAGATCTGCGATTACCTTTTGGAGCGGGCGCTGGAACGGAAATTTGGGGGGGTATGGAAGCTTAGGAGACTGCCGGATAGGCTGGAGCGCCAGGCCAATGCCTGTATGGTGGAGCGGTATTGTGACAGGGGGTATGTTTGGAGAGAGAGGGTGGGGAGGTATTTGCCTTTTTGATGTAGAATTAACTGAATAAAAACTGAATAATAATTGCAAAAATAGACGGGATGTGGTATCCTTAAAAGAGAAAAGAGGGGATACTGCATGAGACAGATTCAGAAATTATATAATAGTATGGCGGTTGCTTTCAGAAAAATTTTGAATGGTATGAAGGAGCGGGATTTTGAGAAGCTGCGGAATATAAAGCCAGACTATGAAAAGTCTATCATAGAAGGTATCAAAGAAGTCCTTCCCGATCTGTTTGATTTGGATACATTAAATGTGGCGGAGCTTTCAGAGGAACAGTTGCGAAAGGGGCATTTGGCCGAGAAGGTGGGGGTGTATGTTTGTTTTCAGGAGGATTTGACAACGCTTGTTTATCTTGTCAGGCATTTGGATATGTTTTTGGAGGACAGTGTCTACCGGTTTATACCTATAGACCAGGATTTCTGGAAATTTGAAAGCCTGAACGATAATGTGGAGAGCTGTGGATTGCGTCTCCTGCCCAGAGTTCCGTGTAACTGGGAGCACAATAGCAGAGATGCGTATATGGCCTATTCCCTATTCTTTTATTTAAGAAATTTTTATTATGTTGATATAGAAGAGGAAGGGGAGTATGTAATTCAGCACATACTGATGCCGCAGACCACCTTTCACAGAGCCTTACAAAAGGGGGAACTCAGTGTTTGCGTGTCTCCGGTGACAGGAGAGAATGTGGTTCAGGTGACAGAACCCTACACAAGAGATCACAAGGATTTTATTTCTGTAAAACCTTTGGAGGAGACGGCAGAGCAAAAGCTTAAGGCACAGATTCTTTCCATTTTGGAAAAGGCGGCAAAGCAAGAGGCAGATATTTTGCTTTTGCCGGAAATGCTTGGTTCCACCGGGATTCGGGACAGCATTCAACAGGAATTGGAGGGAAGGGAGCGGATTCCTGATAATGAATTCCCCAGGCTGACGGTATGTCCCTCAATCTGGGAGGAACGGCGAAATTCCTGTGCAGTGTTGGATGATATGGGAGAGCAGCTTTTTGAGCAGCAAAAGCATTTTGGAGCATATCTGAAGAAATTGGGGGCAAAGGAGGACATTGTCTCAGATAATAAGGTTTACATTCTTCACTGCAGGGGAATCGGGCGCGTCGCAGTAGCTATATGCAAGGATTTTTTAATGACCAGCTATCTCAAATTGTTGGTGGAAACTTTTAAGGTCAGCCTGCTTTTCGTTCCTTCATTTACATCCGGAGATTACCAGTTTGAAATACTTTTGGAGAAATATGGAGAACAGGATTGTGATGTGGTCTGGGTCAATACCTGTGCCTCTCGATGGCTGGATCCACAGGGAGAGATGGGGACAGCCGTTACAAGGGCCTATTTGCCGGGAAGATGGGGAAACACAAATTCCAGGTTGAAAATGTATATGGAAGAGTTGTGTGGCAAACAATACAAATGCGATGGAACTTGTCTCTGTACATATAAAATTCGTCTGCAAAAGGAGGAGGCACTATGAGATACGAGGAAGCAGATATTTATCAGACTGTAAAAATGGTTTCGGACGGATCTCTGGAGGTGGTGCATAGGGAGACGCAGGCTTTGTGTGAGCAGAGTCAGTCTTTGCTCCAGGATGCAGTCCAGGTCATGATGAATGGGACAGCTCGTGAATTATGGGAGGTGAGAAAGAAGCACCGAAAGCTTCGAAAGGTTTTAGCTTCTCTGCCGAGAACAGAGCGAGAGGATTTTTATTATGAAGCAGGGATTTTTAACGGAGTATACGGGGTGGTTGTGGAGCTTTATGAGAAGGCCCTGATTCAGGAGGAGCAAAATCAGTATCTGGGACTGCTGGAGAGAAAGCATGTGAAAAATATTTTGCGGTATTTGTACGAAAATCCCAATGCAAGGCAGAAAAGGATTGCGGAGGACGCAAATATTCAGGCAAACTATCTCAGTGAAATCCTGAATCGTCTGTTGGAGGCCGGCTTTGTGGAACGGCTTGGCAAAAATAAAACCACACAATATTGCCTGACCAAAAGGGGGAGACAGGTGGTGCGCTCCCATGTGCTGGATCCAAAAAGGGAGGATATCTTTATTGACGTGGATTTCAGAGAGCTTCAGGAGAAGGGACAATTTTTGGAGATGCGAGAGAAGGAAACGGTAAAAAGCTCTTTGGGAGAGGAGGGTTTCTATGGAGATGCAAAGTGGAAAACAGGTTTTGGAGGTTATTTCCAAACTGCGTTCTATGGATAAACAATGGGAGGTCTTTGCTCTGGAGACCCAAGAGGAGATTCCAGAGGAGGTTCATATGCAGCTGGGCCGGCTCTTTCAGCTATTGCGTGAAGAGCTAAAGATAAAGGAAGCAGGGCAGGTAGAAGCGGAGCTGATAGAGGCACAGGTGTCCAAGGAGCTGGTGCAAAAGCTTATGGAGGTGACAAAAAGATCCCTGCGTTTTTACTTTAACCTTGCGCCGCTGAGAAAGCTGGAGGAAAGAGATAAGACTGCCTTACAGGGATTGCTTGCAACCATTTATCAGAAATACATCGTCCGCCTGGAGCGGGGGTATTTGAGGCAGATTCCATTGGAGGAATGTACCAGCGAGGAGCTGTACGAAATAGCAAGATGTATGGATTCCCTGACTGATTTTTATGTGTCCAGAAGCTATACCAGACAGGGCATGATACGGGATCTTCTGGATGAAACAGGGCTTTCTCAGGATACCTGTGGCTGCTGGGCGGAGCTTATAGAGCAGAATTATCTGCTGCTGAAATTAAATTTGATTGTGCTAGAGCTGGAGAGCATTAAGAAAGAAATGAAGAGAGAGTAGCTATTTGTTGCGCAAAGCGTGGATAAAAAATTAAGAAGCCAGAGGGACATCCCAATGCCATAACACTTGGCAGAGGATATCCCTCTGGTTTTTTACTTTTTTCTTTTTCGGAGCTATTTATCCGGAAGCTCTCACCCAAGCTCCTGGGCCACCCCGATTCCCTGCAGCTCCATCATGGGCTTTGCCTCTTCAATGAGCATATCCAGGGTGGGAATCACACCCTCCACATTGTGGAGCAGCCAGTCCATGGAGATGATTTCCTCTGGGGTCAGCTCCTCGCCCTCCTTGCTTTTCAGGGTCCCGTCCTGGGCATAGAGGCTTCCGGAGAAGGGATTGTAGTGGAAGGCGGCAATCTCCTTTTTCAGAAGCTCAATGAGCCACTGGGTCTTGTCAGGAATATTTTTGGTGCAGATCACATCGATCATGCCGGAGGACATTCCCCACCAGTAATTGATGGAGGTGCGCTGCTTCCCTGCCGGCTCCTTTTTCCAGGTGCCGTTGAGGATATTGTGGACAATCCGCTCATAAAACTTGCCCCAGTGCCAGATGGATGCGGCTACATTGATCATTTCCTCCCCCCGGATATCGTAGAGACCGAATTTGCGGGAGGCATTCTGGGGAGTGATAAGGTCCTGGCCGGAGATATAAGAGATATTCCGGGAGCGGAAACTCTCCTCCGGGTTACAGCCCTTTACGGTGGACCACTCCAGATAGACCCGGGCCTTGGGATTGGTCATCTGCACGCCCAGGGCAAAGGCATTGATGTTGGCCGTCATACCAAAGATAGGATAGTCGGCCAGATAGCCAACCTTATCGGTCTCAGACAAAATACCGGCCAGAGCGCCCGTGAGGAATTTGGCCTCATACAGGCGGCCATAGTAGGTGCGCAGATGTCCGCTGTAGGCATTTAAGGAGCAGTTTAATATTTTAATGTCCGGATATTTGATGGCAGCCTTGATGCTGGCGCCCAAAAGCTTAGGCGTGGTGGTAAAGATGACCTTGTAGCCTGCTGCAACGGCCTGGTCAATGGTTTTTAAGCCCAGCTCTTCGGAATTTATATTATCATAGCAGGTGGTCTGGACACGCTCTGAAAACACCTCATTCAGGTGCAGGCGTCCCAGCTCATGACCATAGGTCCAGCTGGAAATCTCCTTATTTTTGTCGTGGAGAAAGGCAATTTTCAGGACAGAAGGCGTCACCGGAAGCAGCTGGCTGATAACAGAGCGGGAATGCTCCTTCTCCGGCTGCATCACCAGCTTTTTGGGAGGCTTTCCCGGGAAAATTTCCAGGTCCGGCCACAGCTTTTCCAGCTCCTGGCGTATCTGGTGAAAAGGCTTTTCCCACAGTCCCTGGTAGCCGTAAACATCCAGATAGGATAAAAAGGCATCCCCGGGGGTGAGAGGAAGGCTGTGCCCTCCCTTTTCCTCAAACACATCCGTAAAATGGATATAGGAGGAATGGAAATCCAGCCGCTCGTCATGGCTCCACACATGGTCCGGATCCTTTTCCAGGAGACTTAAAAGCTTTTGATAGCTTCCCTCCTGGGTGAACCACACGTCGTTTAAGGAGGTGAGACGGTAAAAATCCAGAAACTCATAGTAAATCTTCACGTCCTTATCATCGGTTCTCTGGGGAATCACCCGGGTCACATAGGCGTGGACACTGACGGCGCCTGCATATTTCAGGACACTGACCCGCTTATTTCCCTCCACCACGTAGAAACGGTTCATAAATTCGTAGGCGATAATGGGATCCCGAATTCCCTCCTCCAGATGGGATTCATAGAGATGCATCCATTTTACGGCAAACTCCGAGGTTTCCGGAAGCAAGGGCATAAAGTTATTGGCAAAGGCCTGGGTACGGCCGGCCGTTTTTGTTCCGGCGATTAAGTCCAGGGGAACCTCCACCAGCCCCAGGTCCACCTCAGAAACGACTTTTGTATAGGAAAGAATGTCATCCAGAACCTGAAGATAGGGATAAATTCCCTTTACAGGTGCAATGCGATAGGCCTTCTGAGCCATTTTTCTGGCTTTTTCATAATCGGTTTTTGACATGCGTTCTCCTCTCTGCAAATATCAATGACTGTCTCCATTTTCGCATTAAAAGGGGAAACAGTCAAGGCTAAATTGCAGGGGCTATGGCCTCTTTTTCTCAGAATACAATCTGGTACTTGGTCCGCAACCGCCGATGTACCCACAAAAGGCAGCAGATATGGACGGACAGGGTAATGGTCCAGGAGATGGGGAAGGAGCAGTACACGGTGGCTGCAGAATGGAAGCGATCCATCTGAAAAACCGTGGCCAGCCAGATAAGCCGGGTCCCGCAGATCCACAGCAGGGAGACAATGGTGGGCAGTACGGAATAGCCCAGCCCTCGCATGGTTCCCACCACAATGTCCAGCATGCCGCAGAGTACGTAGGTTCTTGCCAGGATCCGCACCCGAACCATGCCGGTGGCCACCACCTCCGGGTTCGGGGAGTATAACCCAAGCAGGGCTTCCCCAAAGAATACCATGAGATTTCCCACCACAAGTCCGGTAACCAATACATACAATAGCCCTGTAAACAGGATGCGGCGGATGCGGAAATAGTTTTTGGCTCCCACATTCTGGCTGATAAAGGCCAGGGCTGACTGGTAAAAGGCATACATGGAGTAGTATACAAAATTTTCCAGATTGGCGGCCGCAGAGCTCCCGGCCACCACCACAGGCCCGAAGCTGTTGATGGCAGACTGGATGACTACACAGGACAGGGCAAAGATAAAGCCCTCAAGGCCGGCGGGCAGTCCCACCTTTAGAATCTGCCTTAGTTTGTCCGGGTAAATCCGCAGCCTCCCAAGGTCCAGCCGGATGCTGCTCTCCTCATGGAGGAGACAATATATGACCAGAATGGCGGAGATGGACTGAGAGATAACCGTGCCCAGGGCTACGCCGGCCACGTCCATTTTCAGGACAATGACAAAAAACATATTTAGAACAACATTGATGATACCGGCAGTCAGCAGGAAATACAGAGGCCTCCTGGAATCCCCAATGGCCCGCAGAACGGCTGCCCCGAAATTGTATACCATCATGGCGATCATACCCAGGAAATAGATGCGCAGGTACAGAACCGCCAGATCCATCACCTCGTCCGGGGTCTGCATCCAGACGAGAATCTGCCGGGCGCCCACGATCCCCAGAACGGTCATAAAAATGCCGCTAAACAGGCTCATAAGAATGGCCGTATGTACGGTCTGGCTCAGATCTGTTTCCTGCCTGGCTCCGTAGAAATGGCCGGTGGTCACACTGACGCCTACGGACATGCCGATAAACAGACTGGTGATAAGGCTGATAAGAATGGCGTTAGAGCCCACGGCTGCCAGGGAATTATCCCCTGCAAACCGACCCACCACCACCACATCCGCCGCATTAAAGAGCAGCTGCAGAATGCTGGAGAACATTACCGGCCATGCAAACACCAGCATTTTTTTGGGAATGGACCCATTGCACATGTCCATCTCATGTTGTTTTACTCGTTCTCTTTTCATAATTCTCCTCTGCTTTGTGCACAAACGCCGATGCCCAAAGATAATTCGCTCTCTGTTCACCGACGTCTGAATCGTGCGCTCCCTGCCGCACCTAGTTATGTTCTTTTCATCTTTACCATAGCATGTTGGGTGGGGGAAAGCAATGAAAATGTGTACGTCATTTTTCATAGAAATTTTCGATTTATTTCGTTATTTTTACTAATTTCTTTCGTGGTTTTACATAATGCAGAAAAACAGATAAATCGACGAAAGATAAAGCTTGAAATTGTCTTTTATGAAAGCAGACAAGAGCAGACCAGGTGTTGGCAGATCATTGGGAATCCCTGTATTGCTTTTGGCATCCAGGCGGCAAGAAAGGTGGAAAGAAAGACAGAATCAGTCTGACAAAAAATTGACAGTCCCGCGGGGCCCTGTTATAATAAATGCAACGAGCTTGGGCATGGCTGCATCTGGTTTGTCTGTGCCGGGAGCCAGAAGGGAAAGCTGCAAAAACGATAGGATTTTGGAGGAGAGATACGGATGGCAAATGTTGTGTTTCATTTTGAAAACGGGGAAAAGGTAGTGGTCTCCACAGCCCTGGGAGAAAATCTTCTGGAGACGGCGCGCAAGTCCAATGTGGTGATTGATGCGCCCTGCTCTGGCAATGCTTCCTGTGGGAAATGCAAGGTAAAGTATCTGGGGGGAAAGCTTGATTCCCAGAAAACAAGGCATATCAGCGACAGTGAGTATGAGGAGGGGTGGCGGCTGGCCTGCGTAAGCCACATTGCCGGAGATGTGGAGGTGCTGGTGCCGGATATTGCGTCTGCCTACCGGAGTCGCATGAAGGTGGCGGATTTAAGCTCTCCCCAGGAGGTGGCGATCTTTGAGGAGGCCAAGGCAGGTCTGGAGGAGATCGGGCTCTCCATGGAGAATAACCTGCATATTGTGAAGATTCGCATGGAGCCTCCCACCCTGGATGACACGATGCCGGACATTGAGCGGGTGATTCGGGCTCTGCAGGAGGAGACGGGCATTCAGTATATTCGTATTCCCTATGCCACCTTGCGCAAGCTTCCGGATGTGCTGCGGAGGAATGATTTTGATGTGCAGTGCATTATCGGAAAGGCCCAGCGCCACGTGTTTGTATATGATATTCATGGGAATAATGAGGATCTCATTGTGGGCGGCCTGGCAGTGGATATTGGAACCACCACGGTTTCTGCCGTTGTGGTAAATATGCTTAACGGAAAGATTCTGGCCAAGGCCTCCACAGGAAACGGGCAGATTCGCTATGGGGCGGATGTGATCAACCGGATTATTGAGTCCACCAAGCAGGGAGGCCGGGGGCGTCTCCAGGATGCCATTGTGGCGGAGACTCTGAATCCCATGATTCAGCAGATGTGCCGGGCGGCCGGTATCAGCACCCGTCATATTTACCGGGTATCCATTGCGGGAAATACCACCATGAATCATCTGCTTATGGGTATTAACGCGGATCCTCTGCGGATGGAGCCCTATATTCCTGCATTTTTTAAGACCAATTCCTTCTATGCGTCGGATATTAATCTGAAGGTGAATCCTGATGCCCACATTATTATGGCGCCCAATATTGGCAGCTATGTGGGAGGAGATATTACGGCAGGCACCTTGGTGAGCCGTCTCTGGGACAGGCCGGAGTTTTCTCTGTTCATCGACCTGGGGACTAATGGGGAACTGGTGTTCGGAAATTCTGATTTTATGATGAGCTGTGCCTGCTCCGCGGGTCCGGCCTTTGAGGGCGGGGATATTAGCTGTGGTATGCGGGCCACAGACGGGGCCATCGAGGCCTGTACCATTGATAGGGATACCATGGAGCCGTCCCTTTCTATTATTGGGGAGGAGGGCACCAAGCCTGTGGGAATCTGCGGGTCTGGTATTATCGATATTATCAGTGAGCTGTTCCGGTGCGGGATTATCAGTCCCAAGGGGAAATTTATCCGGGAGGGCTCCCGGGTGAAGCACGATGCCTACGGCATGGGCAGCTATGTGCTGGCCTTTGAGGCGGAGAGCGGCTCTGTGAAGGATGTGGAGCTTACGGAGGTGGATATTGACAACTTTATCCGGGCCAAGGGCGCTATTTTCTCAGCTATTCGCACCATGCTTCGCTCTCTGGACTTTGATATCAGCATGATTGAGCAGGTGTACGTGGCCGGCGGCATTGGCAGCGGCATTAATATGCAGAATGCCATAAACATTGGCATGTTCCCGGATATTCCGGTGGAGTGCTACCATTATATTGGAAATTCTTCTCTGTCCGGAGCTTACGCCATGCTCTTGTCCACCAAGGCAGAGCGCAAAACCTATGAGCTGGCCAAGAATATGACCTATCTGGAGCTCTCCACAGAGCCCGGCTATATGGATGAGTTTGTGGCCTGCTGCTTCCTGCCCCATACGGATAGCACGCTCTTTCCGTCAGTAGAGCAGGGGTAGGAGGAAGAAAGGAAGCGGAGCATGGAATTACAGTATGAAAAGGATAATAAGGAGCGCATTCCTCTGGAGCATTACCTGGAAGAATATGGGAAAATTGACCCCAGAGAAGCGGCCCAGCGCTGCGGCGTGGTTTACGATGAGGAGGAAGGGCTGTTTCATATTCGGCTTATGGGCTATTCCTATCTGGTGAGCTATCCGGACTTTACGGTGAGAAAGGAGCATGAGGAGGAAGAGGGAGCGTTTTTGCTGCTTACCAGCGCTCCGGCCAAGATTATTGTGCTCCGATTCCTCATTCAGGGACAGCTGGTCAAGGGAACCGGGCGTTTTCTCACCTATCGGGAGGTGCCCTGGGGGGAGGTTTATTTCCGTCAGTTTGAGGGGCGGTGCTTAACCAGGCTTAAATTTAGCTTTGGATTTAAGCTGGAGGCCTTTGCCCGGGCTATGGAGCAGCTGGGAGCCAAAAAGATCTCCATGGGAGATGTGGCCTATGAGTTTGAGTTTATCAATGGGCTTTATGTGCGGTTTATTCTGTGGGCAGGGGACGAGGAGTTTCCTCCCTCCTCCCAGATTTTGTTTGCCGATAATTTTCCCTACGCCTATCAGGCGGAGGATTTGGCCGTGGTGGGAGATATTTCCATTACGACCTTAAAAAGTTTGTGCTAATTGTAAAATTTTGGAAATTTAATAGAGCCTGGGGAGGGAGAATGAGATGATGCGGTTTGATTTTACGTCACAGATAGACCGGAGGGGAATGGATGCCATTGCAGTGGACGGGCTTCCGGCGCCTTCCGGAGAGGACAGAGGCGGAGATCGGGTGGAGAAAGGGTTTTCCCGGATTCCCATGTGGGTGGCGGATATGAATTTTCCTGTGGTGCCTTCTGTTATCCAGGCTTTGGTGGCCCGGGCCGAGCATCCGTCTTTTGGATATTTTCATCCACGGGATTCCTATTATGAGGCGATTATTCGCTGGCAGGAAAGACAGCATGGAGTTACCGGGCTTTTGAGGGAGCACATTGGCTACGAGAACGGGGTGCTTGGGGGCGTGATTAGCGCGCTTCGGGCCGTGTGCTCCCGGGGAGATCAGGTATTGCTTCATTCTCCCACCTATATTGGATTTACGGCCACCCTGGAGAATAACGGCTTTCACAGTGTGCACAGTCCCCTGCAGCTGGACGACAAGGGGGTGTGGCGCATGGATTTTGCAGATATGGAGGCTAAGATTCAGAAATTCCATATTCATGCGGCCATTCTCTGTTCTCCTCACAATCCCTGCGGACGGGTGTGGGAGGAGTGGGAGCTTTCCGGGGCCATGGAAATATTCCGGAAGCACGGGGTGTATGTGATCTCGGATGAAATCTGGTCGGATCTGACCCTGGAAGGGTATCGCCACATTCCCACCCAATCCGTTTCCCAGGATGCACGTATGCGCACGGTGGCCCTGTATGCGCCCTCCAAGACCTTTAATCTGGCGGGACTGGTGGGAAGCTACCATATTATATACGATCCCTGGCTGCGGGATCGGGTGTTGAAGGAGGCGTCCCTGAGCCGCTATAATGAGATGAATGTATTGTCCATGCACGGACTATTAGGGGCCTACACTCAGGAGGGCGAACTGTGGCTTGCAGAGCTGCGCCAGGTTTTGACCCGGAATGTGGAGTATGCCTGCGACTACATACAGGCGCATTTTCCCGGTGTTTTTGTGGCTCGCCCCCAGGGAACCTATATGCTGTTTCTGGACTGCCAGGCCTGGTGTGAGAGCCATGGAAAAACCATGGATGAGCTTATAGAGGCAGGCATCCGGGTGGGAGTTATCTGGCAGGACGGCAGACCGTTTTTTGGGTCCCATCATATTCGGGTAAACCTGGCTCTGCCTTTTTCTCTGGTTCAGGAAGCTATGGAGAGGTTGAGAGAACATGTGTTCTGTTGAAAAAGGGAAATAAACAGGAAAAAGTGCTTGAAACTGAAATGTTTTTATGCTACACTTATCCAGTTAGCGCAATAAGCACGCAGGTGGAGCCAAGAACGGTGCCAAGGTTTAGATATGACCTTGGTCTTTAAGGTAACAAAGCCTGCGGAAGAACAACCAAAATGGAGGAAAGAGACATGAGCGTTATTTCAATGAAGCAGTTACTGGAGGCAGGTGTTCATTTCGGACATCAGACAAGAAGATGGAACCCCAAGATGGCTCCCTACATCTATACCGAGCGGAACGGCATTTACATCATTGACCTGCAAAAATCTGTAGGAATGGTAGACGAGGCGTACAAGGCTGTATTTGACATTGTAGCAGACGGCGGCACCATTCTGTTCGTAGGAACCAAGAAGCAGGCTCAGGATGCCATTAAGGCAGAGGCAGAGCGTTGCGGCATGTTCTATGTGAACGAGAGATGGCTTGGCGGTATGATGACCAACTTTAAGACCATCCAGAGCCGGGTAAACCGCCTGAAAGAGATCGAGAGAATGTCCGAGGACGGAACCTTTGATGTACTGCCCAAGAAGGAAGTTATCGCACTGAGAAAAGAGTGGGAGAAGCTGGAGAGAAACCTTGGCGGTATCAAGGAAATGAAGAGAGTTCCGGATGCAATCTTCGTAGTTGACCCGAAGAAGGAGAGAATCT
>CANPIM010000001.1 GCA_947574135.1 uncultured Lachnospiraceae bacterium | reverse complement strand
AGATTTGCAGGATTGAATTCCATATAGGGGTGGAATTTAGTTTTGCAATTGAGTATTATTAAAAAATGACACAAGGATTCGACAAAAGACCTTGACAAGCGCGACGGTTTGTTATAATATGTAACAGGAATGTAACAAATTCGTAATAAATAAGAGCATTGTGGAGGTTTTTTCATGTTTAAATATTATCGAGTGACAGGAGCGGTGATGGGTTTGGTTCTGGCGGCCAGTGTAAATCTGCCCGCATATGCGGCAGGAGGCATCGGCGGAGAGCTGGGCGAGAATCTGTCCGCAGGCATTGCCGACAGCCTGCCCCAGGAGGAGGTGTCGGTGGAGGATGTAAAGAAGGTGGCTTCCGAGACCCTCTGGGTAGGGACGCCTCTGGAGGGCTACACCAACATCGCTATCTCCAGTGTGGACGATAATTTGAATATCCGGTCCGGAGCCGGCACGGATTATAAGCTGGTGGGGAAGATGCGCAACGACTCGGCCTGCAATGTGGAGTGGGTAGAGGGAGAATGGGCCTATATCACCTCCGGCGAGGTGGAGGGCTATGTAAAGTCTGAGTATCTGGTGACCGGCCAGGAGGCAGTGGACAAGGCCTTGGAGCTGGGTCATACGGTGGCTCATGTAAAGGCGGACGCCCTGTACGTGCGTATGGAGCCCAACACAGAGGCAGACTACTGGACCATGGTTCCCTCCGGTGAGGAGCTTCTGGTGATAGAAGAGCTGGGAGACTGGGTAAAGGTTGATATTGACGGAGAGGAAGGCTATGTGGCTGCCGAGTATGTGGAGGTGAGCAACGAGCTGAAAACTGCATTGACCATTACGGAGGCCTTGTACGGAGAGGGCGTTACAGATGTGCGGGTGGCTCTCTGTGAGTTTGCAAAGCAGTATGTGGGAAACCGCTACGTATGGGGAGGCACCAGCCTGACCAAGGGTGCCGACTGCTCCGGGTTTGTGCTGTCAGTATTCAAGAACTATGGCGTGTCCCTGCCCCATTCTTCAAGGGCTCAGGCCAACTGTGGTACCCGGATCTCCGTGTCCGACGCTCAGCCGGGCGATCTTATCTTTTACGGCAATGGCAGAAACATCAATCATGTGGCCATTTATATTGGCGTCGGCCGGGTGGTACATGCCAGCAATGAGCGGACAGGCATTATTATTTCCAACGCCTACTACCGAAGCCCTGTATGCGCCACACGGATTCTGCAGAATTAATCCCTTTGCTTGACAAGGGAAGGAAAAAGGAAAGAAAATGGAAGCATAGACAGCCGCTTCTCCCGAAAGGGAGAGGCGGTTTTTTGATTCCATTTTTCTTACTGTTGCCGAAAGGGGATAAATTTGCTACAATAAGAGACAGCAACAAGGGAATTGCCTGCATTACCGGCTTCTGAAAGCTGGGGAGATCCCAAGGGATCGGCAGGCAGAAGGATACGGCATAATAAGGAGAGGATAAAACATGCTGAATTTCAGAAAAAACTATCGGGATGTGAATGATAATCCAGGCCCCGGCGTGGAAAATCTCAAAAAGATGCGCAGGAAGGTTATGCGGAATGTGGGAATCGCAGTGCTGGTGGTTCTGCTGGTGATTTTGGCAAATTCCTGCTGGTACACCATTCAGGAGGAGCAGCAGGCGGTGGTCTGCACCCTGGGACAGCCCAAGGCCGTGACAGAGCCGGGCCTTCATTTTAAGATTCCCCTGATTCAGACCGTAACCAAGGTGAATACCACCATTCAGGGACTTACTGTAGGTTATGACGAGGCGGAAAATTATACCGATGACGCCATGATGATTACCTCGGATTACAATTTCATCCGGGTGGATTTCTACGCAGAGTACCGGATTTCCGATCCGGTAAAGGCTCTGTACGCCTCCGAGGATCCGGTGACCATTTTGGACAACATTGCCCAGAACTGTATTCGAACCACCATAGGCTCCTATTCCGTGGACGCGGTGCTCACCACGGGAAAGAATGAGATACAGGCCAACATTAAAGAAATGATTATGGATAAGCTGGAAACCTATGATATCGGCGTCCAGCTGGTAAATATTACCATCCAGGACGCTCAGCCTCCCACCGATGAGGTTATCACAGCCTTTAAGGAGGTGGAGACGGCTAAGCAGGGCAAGGAGACAGCCTTAAATAACGCCAATAAATATCGCAACGAGCAGATTCCCCAGGCCAGAGCTGAGGCGGACAAGATACTCCAGGATGCGGAGGCCCAGAAGGAGAGCCGTATCAACGAGGCGGAAGGCCAGGTGGCCCGCTTTAATTCCATGTATGAGGAATATGTAAAGTATCCCAACACCACCAGGCAGCGGATGTTCTATGAGACCATGGAGGAAGTCATGCCAGGGATGAAGATCATCATCCAGGGAGAAAACGGAAACCAGATCCAGCAGATTCTGCCCCTGGACGTATTCAGCGGAGTCTCCGGAACCGGTGGGACAGTCTCCGGTGCAGGAGGAGCCACAGACACATCCGGCAGCGATACAGAGAGTGAAGAATAAAAGAGAGTGAGCCAAAGTGACATTCCCCTTCAGTGCCATGGCGCAGTTTGCCAAGCAAAGTCGTGCAGACACGAGGTAAAGCCGTGCAGACACTAGGTAAAGCCGTGCAGACACGAGGCAAAGCCGTGCAGACACGAGGTAAAGTCGCGAAGGCGCACGAGAGGAATTTTCAGGCGTGCATTTACGCATGAAAGTTTCTCTCAAAGAATGTGCGCCAAAGTGACTTTGCCCTTCAGTGCCATCGCGCAGCGATTTCAATAGGAGGTTTTTAAGATGGAAGAAAAAAAGAAACGAAAAGGTCTTGGGGCAATTAAATATATTTTACTGGTTATTGTGTTGCTTTTGCTGGGAAACAGCCTGATTGTCTGCCAGGAAAACGAATATAAGCTTATCCGTCAGTTTGGAAAGGTGCAGCGGGTGATTTCCGTGGCAGGGCTTTCCATGAAGATTCCCTTTATCCAGTCAGTGGACACCATTCCCAAGGAGATCCTGATGTACGATCTGCCGGCCTCGGATGTGATCACCTCGGATAAAAAGTCCATGATTGTGGACAGCTATGTGCTCTGGCGGGTAACGGATCCCTTAAAGTTTACCCAGACTTTAAGCGGCTCTGTGTACAATGCGGAGAACCGGATCAATGCAGTTGTATACAACACAACCAAAAACACGGTGTCCAATATGACCCAGGACGAGGTGATTAAGAGCCGGGATGGAAAGATGACTGTGACTGTCAGCGACACGGAGGAGGAAGTAGAGTCCAACGATCTGGTGCTGGAGGAGAAGGAGACGGTGATTGAGATCAAATCTCTTACCGAGGAGATTATGGAAAGCCTGGGTGACGTGGCGGACCAGTACGGCATTGCCATTTTGACGGTGGAGGTAAAAAAGCTTGATCTGCCCGACGACAATAAGCAGGCGGTTTACAGTCGGATGATCTCCGAGCGGGAGAATATTGCGGCTCAGTACACGGCGGAGGGCGCTTCCCAGGCCCAGATTATTCAGAACACCACGGACAAGGAGGTTTCCATTATGCTCTCGGAGGCCAAGGCACAGGCGGAGCAGATTGTGGCGGAGGGCGAGGCGGAATACATGCGGATTCTCTCAGATGCCTATGCGGATGAGAGCCGAAGCGACTTTTATTCCTTTGTGCGGAGCCTGGATGCGGCCAAGGAAAGCCTGAAGGGAAGCAACGAAAAGACTCTCATTCTGCCCTCCAATTCCCCCATTGCCCGGATTTTTGCGGGAAATTAGGCGGGAAGAGTGTTTCCTAAAAAGTACATCCAAATTCTAACATTGGAATGGACAACTTTTCGGTAATATGTTACAATAAATCTGTATGGAATATCACGGGGGAATCCTGTGCAGGCCTTGAAATAAAAGGCTTTTCCGTGTTAGTAATTGCCCTTATGAGGCTAAACAATAAGGAGGAAAAGACAAAATGGCGAGAAAAATGAAGACCATGGATGGTAATCATGCAGCAGCACATGTATCCTATGCATACTCGGATGTTGCGGCTATCTATCCAATCACACCATCATCTGTCATGGCAGAGGCTACGGATGAGTGGGCAACCCAGGGAAGAACCAATATCTTCGGACAGACCGTGCAGGTAACGGAGATGCAGTCCGAGGCCGGTGCAGCCGGTGCGGTACACGGTTCTCTGGCAGCAGGCGCGCTGACCACCACCTTTACGGCTTCCCAGGGCTTACTGCTGATGATCCCCAACCTGTACAAGGTGGCTGGCGAGCAGCTTCCCGGCGTGTTCAACGTATCCGCCCGTGCCCTTGCAAGCCATGCATTATCCATTTTTGGCGATCACTCTGATGTATATGCATGCCGCCAGACCGGCGCTGCCATGCTGTGTGAGTCCAGCGTACAGGAGGTTATGGACTTAACTCCCGTTGCACACTGCGCAGCTATCAAGGGAAAGATTCCCTTTATCAACTTCTTTGACGGCTTCCGTACCTCCCATGAGATTCAGAAGATCGAGACCTGGGATTATGAGGATCTGAAGGAAATGGTAGATTTGGATGCCATCGATGCTTTCCGCAAGAATGCACTGAATCCCAACCATCCCTGCCAGAGAGGATCCGCACAGAATCCGGATATCTTCTTCCAGGCCAGAGAGGCTTGCAATCCCTACTATGATGCACTGCCGGCCATTGTGCAGGAATACATGGATAAGGTAAATGCCAAGATCGGTACCGATTACAAGCTGTTTAACTACTACGGCGCTGCGGATGCAGAGCAGGTCATTGTGGCTATGGGCTCTGTGTGCGACACCATTGAGGAGACCATTGACTATCTGGTAGCTGCCGGACGCAAGGTTGGTGTGGTAAAGGTTCGCCTGTACCGTCCCTTCAGCGCCAAGGCTCTGGTAGACGCCATTCCGGAGAGCGTAAAGAAGATCACCGTATTAGACAGAACCAAGGAGCCGGGCGCTCTGGGCGAGCCC
The DNA here is from genome assembly GCA_947574135.1 of uncultured Lachnospiraceae bacterium. Lineage (GTDB taxonomy): Bacteria > Bacillota > Clostridia > Lachnospirales > Lachnospiraceae > RGIG4284. The sequence continues at coordinate 116,799 of CANPIM010000001.1, read as the reverse complement.
CTGTACCTGGATGTGGTGGCAGCTCTCAAGGGAACCAAGTTCAACGATACGCCTGTATTCAGCGGACGCTACGGCCTGGGATCCAAGGATACCACCCCGGCTCAGATCGTTTCCGTATATGACAATGCGTCCAAGGCCAAATTTACCATCGGCATTGTGGATGATGTGACCGGACTTTCTCTGGAAACCGGCGCTCCCCTGGTAACCACTCCCGAGGGAACCATCAACTGCAAGTTCTGGGGTCTGGGAGCCGACGGTACCGTAGGCGCAAACAAGAACTCCATCAAGATCATCGGCGACAACACCGATATGTATGCACAGGCTTACTTTGATTATGACTCCAAGAAGTCCGGCGGTGTGACCATGTCTCACCTGCGCTTCGGCAAGAGCCCCATCAAGTCCACCTATCTCATTCACAAGGCAAACTTTGTGGCCTGCCACAATCCTTCCTATGTGCGCAAGTACAACATGGTACAGGAGCTGGTGGACGGCGGTACCTTCCTGCTGAACTGCCCCTGGGATATGGAGGGCATCGAGCATCATCTGCCGGGACAGGTAAAGAGCTTTATTGCAAATCACAACATTAAATTCTATGTCATCGACGGTATTAAGATTGGTAAGGAGATCGGACTGGGCGGCCGTATCAACACTGTGCTGCAGTCTGCATTCTTCAAGCTTGCCAATATCATTCCCGAGGAGCAGGCCATCGATCTGATGAAGGCGGCTGCCAAGGCGACCTATGGCCGCAAGGGAGATGCCATCGTACAGATGAACTACGACGCCATTGACGCAGGCGCCAAGCAGGTAGTGGAGATTCAGGTTCCCGAAAGCTGGAAGAATGCAGCTGACGAGGGTCTGGCCGTTACCACTGCAGCCGGTCAAAGAGCCGATGTGGTTGACTTTGTAAACAATGTACAGTCCAAGGTAAATGCTCAGGAGGGAAATACCCTGCCCGTATCCGCTTTCAAGGATTATGTGGACGGCACCACTCCCAGCGGCTCCTCTGCCTATGAGAAGCGGGGCATTGCTGTGGATATCCCTGTATGGAATCCGGATAATTGTATCCAGTGTAACCGCTGTGCATACGTTTGTCCCCATGCCGTTATCCGTCCGGTAGCTCTGAGCGCTGACGAGGCGGCTGCAGCTCCTGAGGGAATGAAGATGGTTCCCATGACCGGTATGGCAGACTACAAGTTCTCCATGGCTATTTCTGCTCTGGATTGTACGGGCTGCGGCTCCTGTGCAAATGTTTGCCCGGGCAAGAAGGGCGCCAAGGCACTGGCTATGGAAAATATGGAAGCAAACGTAGAGTCTCAGAAATACTTTGACTATGCAGTAACCCTGCCGGAGAAGGCAGACGTGATCGCAAAATTCAAGGAGGCGACCGTAAAGGGAAGCCAGTTCAAGACTCCTCTCTTAGAGTTCTCCGGCGCCTGCGCAGGCTGCGGCGAGACTCCGTATGCTAAGCTTATTACCCAGCTCTTTGGAGACAGAATGTATATTGCCAACGCTACCGGCTGTTCCTCCATCTGGGGCAACTCCTCACCGTCTACGCCGTATACGGTAAATCAGAAGGGACAGGGTCCTGCATGGTCCAACTCCCTGTTTGAGGATGCGGCAGAGTTTGGCTATGGTATGAGCCTGGCCCAGCGTGCTGTCAGAGGCGGTTTGAAGGCAAAGGTAGAGGCTCTCATGGCCAAGGCCGGCGATGATGTGAAGGCGGCAGCTCAGGAGTGGCTGGATACCTACAATGTAGGGGCAACCAACGGTGCTGCTACCGATAAGCTGGTTGCAGCTTTGGAGGCATGCGGCTGCGACGAGGGCAAAGAGATTCTCAAGGATAAGGATTTCCTGGCTAAGAAGTCCCAGTGGATCTTCGGCGGCGACGGCTGGGCCTATGATATCGGCTTTGGCGGTGTGGACCATGTGCTGGCCAGCGGACAGGATGTAAACGTGATGGTATTCGACACAGAGGTTTACTCCAATACCGGCGGACAGTCCTCCAAGGCTACTCCTACCGGTGCTATCGCACAGTTTGCAGCCGGCGGCAAGGAAGTGAAGAAGAAAGATCTGGCTTCCATCGCCATGAGCTATGGCTATGTATACGTGGCACAGATTGCCATGGGCGCAGACTTCAATCAGTGCGTAAAGGCCATTGCAGAGGCCGAGGCTTATCCGGGACCCTCCCTGATTATCGCTTACGCTCCCTGTATCAACCATGGTATTAAGAAGGGCATGAGCAAGGCACAGACCGAGGAAGAGCTGGCTGTAAAGGCTGGTTACTGGCATTGCTTCCGGTTCAATCCGGCTGCAGCCGCTGAGGGCAAGGATGCCTTTACTCTGGACAGCAAGGAGCCCACAGGAGATTACAAGGAGTTCCTGGACGGCGAGGTTCGCTACAATTCTCTGAAGAGAGCAAATCCGGACCGTGCGGCTATGCTGTTTGACAAGGCAGAGGCCAGCGCAAAGGCCAGATATGAGTATCTGAAGAAGCTGGGCGATCTGTATAAGGCAGAGGGTTAAAAAGATTGCAAATGGTCATCCAGGCATGGGAATCATGCCTGGAGGGCTGTTTGTTATAGAGCGTGGATTATAGTTTCTATATTTTTTTGAAAAAAGCTATGCAATGGGAAAGCCCCTGCATAGCTTTTTTTATAATTTTGTATACGTTCTTCTCCTTTCTCCTAAAGGGAGGAAGCCTCCCTTCTAAGCCGAAGGACCAGTCCCAGGAGCAGCTGGAGATCTGCCTCGGAAAGCAGCTCCAATTCCCGGGTAATCTGGTGCAGCAGACCGGGATGTTCAATCTGGGGCGTGAAAAATTCCGAGATGCTGATTTCAAAGTATTCACAAATTTTAAACAGCATGGAGAGGGAGGGCAGTGCACGGCCAGAGGAAATGCTTTGAATGTATCCCTTACTCTGTCCCAGATCATAGCTCAGCTTGTATTCGGAAATATTTTTGTCAAGGCGCAGCTGTGTAATGCGCTTTCGGATATAATTGTCATCCATAACGTCCATAAAATCACCTCTACCTAATTGTATCGGAATAGTATTTCCTATAAGACTAATTTAATTATTTTATTATTATAAAAAATGTTGAAAAAAGTAATTAAATAAGCTAAAATGAGATGATAGCATAATTAAAATAGTTTTTCGGATACAGTGGGGATGACATGAGGAAAAGAGACAATTCGAGAAATTATCTGCAATGGTGGAAAGTGGCCGGCGCCTTTTTACTGCTGCTTATTGCCGGCGCTTTGCTTTTTCAGGTATTGCAGCAGGAGGGCGCCGGACCCTGGATCTGGGGAAGAGCCCAGGGGGGAGGCGGACTGCAAGAGATCAGCCGGGAGACGTGGGAGACCTGGTTTTTTTGGCTGGGCCGCAGCTGGCATCCCGGCTATTGGGTGCTGGCTCTGCTGCTGGGGAGCCTGTGGCAGCTGGGAGAGATCTTTGGCCTGTGGTGGCTGGTGCTTTAGGAGGGAATTTATTCGTAGCTTTGACATTCAATAGCAATGAGGGCGTTTAGGTCCGTGATAAACAAGGTGTTTCGGGTATACTGAATCAGGCCTTGTTTTTTCATGTTTAAGAGCTCATGGGACAGGGAGGTGCGGTAGATGCCCAGAAAGGAGGCCAGCTCTGTACGGCTGTATAACAAGTCAAAGGACAGGGCCTGGGTGCAGGAATGACGATAGAGAATATAGCGCACAATTTTTGTCCGGACAGAGGTGGTACTGATAATGTGCATACGGTCAAAATCATCCCGAATATGCTTGGTGAGCATTTGGAAAATATTGGAAAGTAGTTTGGGAGAGGTACGGGCGATAAAGGAAATGGCATTATCAGTGGGGAGAATCTGAAAGTAGGCAATTCTACAATGCTTTCGGCAGTAGAGGGTGGTGATGGAATTGGATTGGTTGTAAAAGGTGGCGATAAATCCAAAGAGATAATCGCTGTCCCCGATGCCAATGAGCGTGTGATCTCCGTAGAAGCTGTCTGTATAGATTCCCACACTTCCCTCTAAAATAATGCCGATACCGGTGGGATCCTCATCCTTGGCAATCACACAGTCCCCATTGCGGTAGGTAATGATTTTACATGGATTTTGCTGAATAAAGAGGAGGATTTCTTCATCTGACATATCTTGGAATAGTCTGCAATTACAAATTTCTTTTACAATTTCTTGCATATTCATATATTTTCTCCAATTCTGTGCTTATAAGCACATCGTGAAAACAGCCCTTCGATATAATGAAAGTATCTCCTCGAGGATATTATAAGATGCATGAAAACGCCTTGTCAAATGGTAGGCCGGGATATTTGGAGATTCGTATCTCTGTCCGGCAGACAAGAGAGCTTGAAAAGGCAGATACGAAAAGAGAAGGAGGGAATTGATTGGAAGAAAAGTTTACAGCTGCATATAAGAGGGGGCTGCAAAAGGTGGAATATATGTGGGAGCACTTGGAGGGCTTTCCCCATATTACCCGAAACGGAGAATGGCTGGTGAATCAAAACGGTCATTGGACCGGTGGCTTTTGGATTGGGCTTTTGTGGCTTTCTTATCTGGAATCCGGGGATGCCAGGATGGGAGAGGCAGCCAGGGAGCGGACCATGAGGCTGCGTTGTCGGATGACAGACAATACAACGCATGATCAGGGATTTATTTTTGGTCCCAGCAGTGTTATGGGATATCGGATATGTCCCCAGGCGGACTTTCTGCCGCTGATCCATGCGGGGGCGAGAAATATGATGGATTTATATGTGGATCAGGTGGAGCTGATTCAGGCCTGGAGGGAGGAAGGCTATCGGGGAATCTCCATTGTGGACACCATTATGAATCTGCCCATTCTTTGGATCAGCGATGAGCTAAAGGGAGAGACAGGACAAAAGGAAATCTGCCAAAGGGTGGCAAGGAGCATTATGCAATATGCCCTTCGGCCGGACGGTTCCTCCTATCACGTGGTGAAGTGGGATGAGAATTTTCGAATTTACGGAGATACCCATCAGGGGTATTCTGCGGAGAGCTGCTGGACCAGGGGCCAGGCCTGGGCGCTGTATGGCTTTGCCAATCTGTATCGGTATACGGAGAAAAAGGAGTATTTGGAGACAGCCCTAAAGCTGGCGGAATATTTTTATGAACACCTGAACAAAGATAAGCTTCCGGCCTGGGACGTGATCTTCCGGGACTGTGAGGAAATGCCTGTGGATGCCTCCGCGGCCTCCATTGCTGCAAGCGGAATGCTGCTTATGGCAGATTTGCTGGGGCAACGGGGGGAATCCGGTCAGAGGGAGCGATGGATAAGGCGGGGAAAGGAACTTTTGGAGGCGGAGACGGAGCTCTGCCTGTATCAGGAGCTGGACCGCTATGGAATTATCCGGCAGGTGACTGTGGATTATCCCCGGGGCTCGGGGATCGGGGAATCAGCCATGTATGGAGATTATTACTTTATGGAGGCCCTGTTCCGGCTGAAATATGCGGATAATGAGAAGATGCTACAGCTGTTGTATTAAGAGGCAATATGGGCAGACTACAAGATAGATACGAAGAGCTATTAAGAGAGGAGAAGAGAATATGAAGAGCGTGAAAAAATGGGTTGCGTTTTTACTGGTAACAGTCATGGCTATGGGAATGACCGGCTGCAATTCTCATACATATGAGAAGGAGGAAGAGCAGACAGAAGCGCCCGCTGTGGAAGAGAGCGGGAAAGAGGAAGTCACAGGGGAGCCAGGGGAGGAGGAACCCACAGAGGCCACCTATACATTAAAGGCAGGCCATTCTCAGGCAGCTGATCACCCCTTTAACGATACCCTGGTACATTTTGCAGATTTGGTGAAGGAAAAGACAGGGGGCGCCGTGGTGGTGGAGATTTATCCCAATTCCCAGCTGGGAGATGAGGCTACTATGATGGAGAGCATGTCCATGGGAACCCTGGACATGCTCATGGCCAATGGGGCCAATACGGCGGCATACATTCCGGAGCTAAGCTTTTTGGGAACCTGTTACCTGTTTCATGACGCAGAGCATATGGCGCGTATGGTGGAGGATGAGGCCTTTTTTAACCTATATGGGGACATTGTGGAGGAAAAGGGATTGGGTTTCCACCTGATGACCATTATGGGCAACGGGGCTAGGTATCTCTACACCAAGGAGCAGGTAGCCTCTCTGGAGGATTTGAAGGGGATGAAGATTCGCATTATGCCCTCCTCTGTAGATGAAATGATCTGGACGGCTCTGGGAGCGGCCCCTACCATTGTGGCCTTCAGCGAGGTTTATACGGCGCTCCAGACCGGAATGGTGGACGGAGCGGAAAATACCATGTCCTCCTATGCAGCCTCCATGCACTATGAGCAGGCGCCCTATGTGGCCCTGACAGAGCACCAGTGGCTGGCCACAGAGTTATATATTTCCCACAAGTGTACGGAAAACCTGCCAGAGGAGTATGTGGCGGCCATTTATGAGGCGGCCAGGGAGACTGCGCCCTATTCCCTCTCTCATCAGCTGGAGGTAGATGCAGGATACCGGGAGATGCTGGAGAAAGAGGGAGTCACCTTTACAGAGGTGGATGTCCAGGCTTTTCGGGAGCTGGTGGTTCCTCTCCATGATAAAATTGCCGCAGATTTGGGGTGTGAGGAGATTCTTGAAAGAATTCGGGAGCTTCAGGAGTAAAAACAGGAGAGATGGGTGATTATATGGAAAAATCTGGAAAATTGAAACTGGCTTTTTATATGGTTTCCATAGGAGACAGACTGGAAGCGCTGGAGCTGTTTGCCGGAAGCATTTCTATTATCATCTTTGTGGGAGCAATCTTTGTCAACGTGGCATCCCGTCAGTTTTTTACTGCGGTGGCTTCCGCCGATGAAATCAGCAGATTTGCCTATATATGGGCGGTATTTCTGGGGACAGGCGTGGGCATCCGGCATCACAGCCACTATATGATTGATGTGGTAAGGGGATTGCTAAGGGGCAGGGCGGCCAAAGCCGCGGATGTGTTTACCTGGGCTGTTACCACTGCCTTTGTGCTGATCCTGGTTATTTATGGCTTTCAATATGCACGGATTACCATGAGCCGTTTTTCTCAGCCATCGGGAATCCGCCTGATATTTTCCACCATCTGCATCCCCATCGGCGGGATTGCCATGCTGTATTTCCTGCTGGAGCAGGCAATCCTGGTGCTTGCAGGAACGGATCGGAAAGCAGTACAGGACAAGCTGCGGAAAGGAGGGGGAGCATGAATCTCATTGCTGTGCTGTTTATCAGCTTTTTTGTCACCTGCCTGCTGGGATGCCCCATTGCCGTGAGTCTGGGAGTCTCCTCCCTTCTCACGGCCCTGCTGGCAGGCATTACGCCCCTGGCCCTTATCCAGCAAATGTATTCCATGCTGGACAGCTTTACCCTGCTGGCCATTCCGCTGTTTATGCTGGTGGGTAACATCATGGAATACGGAGAAATCACAGACAGGCTGGTGGGCTTTGCCAATGTGCTGGTGGGACATATCCGGGGCGGTCTGGGACAGGTAAATATTTTTGCCAATCTTATTATGGCAGGGATTTCCGGTTCTGCAAACGCAGATGCGGCGGCCATTGGGGGTATGCTTATACCGGCCATGGAAAAGGAGGGATATCCTCCGGAGATGGCAGCGGCTATCAATGCCTCTGCCTCCACCATGGGGCCCATTATTCCGCCCAGCATGCTAATGATTGTCTATGGCGCATATGGAGGCGTCAGCGTGGCAGCCATGTTTATGGCCGGCTTTATTCCGGGGGTTCTCATTGCCCTAACCATGATGACCGCGGTTTATATGTGGTCGAAGAAATATCCCTCCATTCATTTGCGGGAAAAGAGAGCCACCATCAAAGAGATATGGGCAGCCTTTCGACGGGCCATCCTGGCCCTGCTGGTTCCGGCCATTATCATTGCGGGAGTGCTGGGGGGAACCTTTACAGCCACAGAGAGCGGCATGATCGCCGCAATCTATTGCTTTTTGCTTACCGCCCTTGTGTACCGGACCGTAAAGCTTTCGGATGTCTTTGCCATACTTCGCAAAAGCCTGGTGGGAATGGCCCATCCCATGTTCTGTGCAGCCGGCGCCGGCGCTTTCAGCTATATGATGACATACCTGCAGATTCCCAAGCTGGTCCTTAAGCTGGCCGGGCCTATTGCAGGCAGCTATTACGGGACCATGTTTTTTCTGGCTGTCCTGTTCCTGATATTGGGCTGCTTTATGGATGCAGTCCCGGCCATTATTGTATTTCTTCCTATTATACAGGAGCTTTCGGCGGCGGCAGGGCTGGATTCCCTGCACATTGCCATTTTGGTGATAGTGACGCTTTGTGTGGGGTTTGTGACCCCGCCCTATGGCCTGACGCTGCTGCTCAGCTCTCAGATTGCAGGCGTTCCCTCCACAAAGGTCATAAGGCGAATGGCGCTTTTCTACGGGGTATTTGCCTTTGTGATCCTAATAATTATTTTTGCCCCGGATGTGATTCTGTTTTTGCCCCATGCATTTCTTTGAGAGAGGAATCGCTCTTTGGTGACAGAGATTTCAGGAACGGAATGGTTTTTTGTTGATTTTTTCAAAAAAGACTATAAAACCAACAGGAAGTATGCTACAATATAGACAAAATAAAAGGCCAGAGGGGAGGGAAAGGGATGCTGGCCATTGAGAGAAAGAATGAAATCCTGTCTATTTTACAAAAGGAACAGCGAGTGCTGGTCTCTGAGCTGAGTCAGAGGTATGATGTGACGGACGAGACCATTCGCCGGGATCTGGAGAAGCTGGAGAGCGAGGGATATGTGAAGCGCACCTATGGGGGAGCCGTTCTAAACACAAACACCAGTTTGGATATGCCCTTGCGCATACGGGAAAAAACCAACCGTCAGGAGAAGCAGATCATAGCAAAATTGGTGGCAGGACTGGTGGAAGAGGGGGACAGCATTATGCTGGATGCATCCTCCACGTCCCTGATGATATCCAAAGAGCTGAAGGAAATGAATAATCTGACAGTGGTGACCAATTCCGTGGAGGTGCTCATTGAGTTCGCAGGACATGAGGGCATCCGGGTCATATCCACCGGCGGCAGCCTGCGGGATTCCTCCCTGTCCCTGGTGGGAACGGCGGCCCAGAAGGTGCTCCACGGGTACAATGTGGACAAGGCCGTGATCTCCTGCAAGGGAATCCATATGGAAAAGGGAGTGACCGATTCCAGCGAGGTGGAGGCGGATATGAAAAACGCCATGCGATCCTGTGCCCGTCAGACCATTTTGGCCGTGGACAGCAGCAAGTTTAACCAGGTATCCTTTGTCCGGTTTATGGAGCTGGGAGAGGGAGACATGGTGGTGACCGATTGTAAGGTGGATGAGGATTGGCGGGAATTTTTGGAGGAGCGGGGCGTAAAGGTGTTTTCCGGAGAGGATCTGGAGGAAGCCGGGGAGTAGGCGGCAGCCCTGGAAAGCCAGACAGAGCAGGGGAAGGACCGGGACTGATTTCCGGATAATAATAGAGAAGGGGTAAAGGATTATGAGCGAAGCGATTTACAATCTGGCCTTTGACTTTGGGGCCTCAAGCGGGAGAATGGTGCTTTGTAAGTATCAGGACGGAAAGATGGAGATGGAGGAGCTGCACCGGTTTCCCAACGACGAGGTACGCATAGGAGGACATATTTACTGGGATTTGTTCCGGCTTTTTTTTGAGATGAAGCAGGGATTGAAAAAGGCGGCAGCCAGAAAGATTCCCATTCAGAGCCTGGCAGTGGACACCTGGGGGGTGGATTACGGCCTTCTGGATAAGGACGGAAACCTTATTGGCAATCCTGTCAATTACCGGGATTCCCGGACAGACGGCATGATGGAGGAGATTGCCAAGATCGTGCCCCTGGAGGAGCTTTACAACCGGACGGGACTGGAGTTTATGTATTTTAACACCATTTTCCAGCTCTATGCGGAGAAGGGCATGCGCCCGGTGATTTATGACAATGCCAGCCGGCTCTTGTTTATGCCGGAGCTGTTCGGCTATCTGCTGACGGGAATTATGTATACGGAATACACCTTTGCCAGCACCTCCCAGCTTTTGGATGCCAAAACCAGAAAATGGGATTTTGAGCTTATTGAAAGGCTGGGGCTTAAGAAGGAGCTGTTTGGAGACATTGTCATGCCGGGAACGGTGATTGGGGATCTGTCACCTGAGGTGGTGGAGGAAACCGGGCTGTCAGGCGTAAAGCTTATCGCGGTGGGCAGCCATGATACGGCCTCGGCCGTGGCCGGCGCTCCTATGGAGTCGGAGGATGCGGCCTTCTTAAGCTGCGGCACCTGGTCTCTTCTGGGCATGGTGCTGGAGGAGCCCATTCTCAACCAAGCTTCCTATAAATATAATTATACCAATGAGGGCAGCATCGAGGGCAAGATCCAGTTTTTGAAGAACATAAACGGGCTTTGGATTATGCAGAATCTGCGGAAGAACTGGTGCGAGTTTGAGGCCCAGGTTTCCTTCCCGGACATTATCCGGGAGGCCAGAGCGGCGGAAAGAAAGGATTTTGTCATTGACCCCAAGGATCCCCGATTTACGGCGCCCTACAATATGATGAAGGAGATCATTGCCTACTGTGAGGAGAAGGGCCAGGGAACGCCTAAGGGGCTGGGAGAGATGGCCATGGCGGTCTATAATGGTCTGACCCAGGAATACAAGCGGGCCGTGGAGGCCATGGAGGATATTACAGGCAAGCGCATTCCCTGCATCAATATGGTGGGGGGAGGCATTCAGGATGAGCTGCTCTGCGAGCTCACGGCCCAGGCTACGGGGAAAAAGGTGGTGGCAGGCCCCATTGAGGGAGCTGTGCTGGGCAACAGCATCATGCAGCTAAAAGCCATGGGTGTGATCTCCAGTTTGGAGGAGGGACGCCAGGTCATTAAGAATTCTTTCGAGCAGAAGATATATCTGCCTGAATAGGATACAGGAACCTTAAAAAGGAAAAGGGGGAACAGCTATGGAAAAACGTACCATGAAAATCCCGTCCAAGGCGGACGGCTCCGTATTTCTGCGGGTGATACCGGGACACTTTGCCACCAACCACTCACATATCAATCACTACATTGATATGACCACCCTGAAGTCCAGAAAAAGCGAGGCACAGGGAGCGGCAAAGCTCTTGGCGCAGCGATATTCCATGACCACTGTGGTGGATACCATTGTTTGTATGGACGGGTGCGGCGTCATCGGCGCCTATCTGGCAGATGAGCTGCAGAAGGCGGGCGTCATGTCGGTAAACCAGCATCAGACCCTGTATGTGGTGACCCCGGAGCTGGATAACAACGGCCAGCTGATCTTCCGTGACAACACCCAGTTTATGATTGAGAAAAAGAATGTGCTGCTGCTTCTGGCCACGGCCACCACGGGACAGACCATTGATCGGGCCCTTCAGAGCATTGCCTATTACGGAGGAATCGTCAGCGGCATTGCAGCCCTGTTCAGCGCCATTACCAAGGCCAACGGTGTTCCGGTAAACACCATCTTCAGCCAGAAGGATCTGCCGGACTATCAGACCTATGCCTTTAATCAGTGTCCGCTGTGCAAGAAAAATATCCGGGTGGATGCCATTGTAAACGGCTTTGGGTATAGTAAGCTGTAGGAGCTAAAACAGAAGAATTTTTGGGGGAAACGGTATGGCCTGCGCTGTGCCGTTTCTTTTTGCTCTGCAGGAAATCAAAACAGAAAAAGCATTTTACACATAAAAAATACTTGCAGTCCCAAAAACCATATAGTATAATGGGGAAGATTTGAGGCAAAGGTGCCTGCTTGCAGTTGCAGCAGAAGGCACGCTATGTCTTTTTTTTTGGAAAAAATCGCTGCCAGGAGGGGAGGATCCGAAGGATGAAAGCTTTTCTGATACTGGAAAACGGACAAATATTTACAGGTACAAGCATGGGAGCCCAGAGAGAGGTTATAAGTGAGATTGTGTTTAATACCTCTATGACAGGATACCTGGAGGTGCTGACAGACCCCTCCTATGGAGGACAGGCGGTGGTTATGACCTATCCCCTCATAGGAAATTATGGGATCTGCCGGGAGGATATGGAGTCCCGGCGGCCCTGGCCGGACGGCTTGATTGTTCGGGAGCTGTCCCGAATGCCCAGCAATTTTCGAAGCCAGGATTCCCTGGGGCATTTTCTGGAGGAATATAATATCCCGGGAATTGCAGGAATTGATACAAGGGCGCTGACCCGGATTCTGCGGGAGAGGGGAACCATGAATGGCATGATTACCACCCGTGCCGAATTTGATCTGGGGGAGGCGCTGCACCGGATCAAAGCATACACTGCGGGAAATGTGGTGGAGCGGGTAACCTGTAGGGAGCCCTATGTGCTGCCGGGAGCAGGATACCGGGTGGCTCTGCTGGATCTGGGAGCCAAACGGAATATTGCCCGCTCTCTCCAAAAACGGGGCTGTCAGGTAATGGTCTATCCTGCCAAAACACCGGCGCGGGAAATATTGGAAGCAAATCCAGACGGCATAATGCTGTCCAACGGCCCGGGAGATCCCAAGGAGTGTGAGGGGCCCATTCAGGAGATCCGAAGGCTTTATGAGACAGAGATTCCCATTTTTGCCATTTGTCTGGGACATCAGCTTATGGCTCTGGCCACAGGGGCGGATACCTATAAGCTTAAATATGGCCATCGGGGAGGCAATCATCCGGTGCGGGATCTGTCCGACGGGCGTGTATACATTTCCTCTCAGAATCACGGATATGCCGTGGACACAGACAGCCTGAATCCAAACATAGCGGTTCCGGCCTTTGAGAATGTCAATGACGGGACCAACGAGGGCTTATCCTACAGGGGAAAATCCATTTTTACGGTACAATTTCATCCGGAGGCCTGCCCGGGGCCCCAGGATTCCGCTTACCTGTTTGACAGATTTATACAGATGATGGAGGTGAGAAGGCATGCCTAAGAATCCGGATATAAAGAAGGTGTTAGTCATTGGGTCTGGCCCCATTGTCATCGGGCAGGCGGCAGAATTCGACTATGCAGGAACCCAGGCCTGTCGCTCCTTAAAGGAGGAGGGACTGGAGGTGGTGCTTCTAAACTCCAATCCGGCCACCATTATGACGGACAGAGATATTGCGGATCGGGTGTATATCGAACCCCTCACCGTGGAGGTGGTGGAGCAGCTGATTTTAAAGGAAAGGCCGGACAGCGTGCTCCCCACTCTGGGAGGCCAGGCAGGGCTGAACCTGGCCATGGAGCTTGCAGAGCGGGGCTTTTTGCAGAAGCATCAGGTGCGGCTTATAGGAACCACCGCGCAGACCATAAAAAAGGCAGAGGATCGGTTGGAGTTTAAGAGTGCCATGGAGAAAATCGGTGAGCCGGTGGCCGCCTCCCTGGTGGTGGAGAATGTGGAAACCGGCATTGCCTTTGCCAGCCAGATTGGCTATCCCGTGGTGCTGCGCCCGGCCTATACCCTGGGAGGCAGCGGCGGGGGGATTGCCCGAAGCCAGGCGGAGCTGGAGGAGATCCTGTCCAATGGCCTGCGCCTTTCCCGGGTGGGACAGGTGCTGGTGGAGCGCTGCATTGCCGGCTGGAAGGAGATTGAGTATGAGGTTATGCGGGACGGGGCAGGGAACTGCATCACGGTGTGCAACATGGAAAATGTTGACCCGGTAGGCGTGCATACGGGAGACAGTATTGTGGTGGCGCCCTCCCAGACCCTGGGGGATAAGGAATATCAAATGCTCCGGACCTCCGCCTTAAATATAATCAACGAGCTCAAGATCACCGGTGGCTGCAATGTCCAGTATGCGCTCCATCCAAAGAGCCTGGAATATTGTGTCATCGAGGTGAATCCCCGGGTGAGCCGTTCTTCTGCCCTGGCCAGCAAGGCTACCGGCTATCCGATTGCCAAGGTGGCGGCCAAGATCGCCGTGGGTTATACCCTGGATGAGATTCCCAATGCCATTACGGGACAGACCATGGCAAGCTTTGAGCCTATGCTGGATTACTGTGTGGTAAAGCTTCCCAGGCTGCCCTTTGACAAATTTATCAGCGCCAAGCGCACCCTGACCACCCAGATGAAGGCCACCGGGGAGGTGATGAGCATTTGCCAGAATTTTGAGGGAGCCCTAATGAAGGCCATCCGCTCTCTGGAGCAGCATGTGGACAGCCTGGTGCCAGCCTCCCTTTTGGCCCCGGAGGGTTGGGGAGAGGGAGCTTTTGGGAAAACGACAGACGGATATGATTTCACCCGTCTGTCCCGGGAGGAGCTGCTTGAGCAGCTGCAGGTGGTGGATGACCGGCGGATCTGGCTTATAGCCCAGGCCATTCGGGCAGGGATTTCCTATGAAGAGATTCATGAGATTACGAAAATCGATGTGTGGTTTATCCATAAGCTTGCCATTCTGGTGGAGATGGAGCAGGCCCTAAGGCAGCAGGAGCTTAGCGGGGAGCTTTTGAAGGAGGCCAAGCGGCTGGAGTTTCCGGACCATGTTATCGGAGCCTTAAGCGGGAAAACCGCGGAGGAGGTTAAGGCCATGCGCCGGGAGCTGGGCCTTACGGCAGCCTACAAGATGGTGGATACCTGCGCGGCGGAATTTGCGGCCTGCACGCCCTATTATTATTCCGTGTATGACGGTGAGAATGAAGCGGTTCCGGGGACCGGACAAAAGGAAAAGGTGCTGGTCCTAGGCTCCGGCCCCATTCGCATCGGCCAGGGCATTGAATTTGACTTCTGCTCCGTGCATGGTGCCTGGGCCTATTCCCGGGAGGGCTATGAGACCATTATTGTGAACAATAATCCCGAGACTGTGAGTACAGACTTTGACATTGCGGATCGGCTGTATTTTGAGCCTTTGACCCCGGAGGATGTGGAAAATATTGTAAATCTGGAGAAGCCTCAGGGGGCGGTGGTCCAGTTTGGCGGGCAGACGGCTATAAAGCTTACCCAGGCGCTGATGAAAATGGGGGTGCCGATCCTGGGAACCTCTGCGGAAAATGTGGACGCAGCGGAGGATCGGGCGCTGTTTGACAAAATTTTGGAGGAATGCGGGATTCCCAGGCCCAAGGGACATACGGTATATACGGTGGAGGAGGCAAAAAAAGCGGCCCGAGAGCTGGGCTATCCGGTTTTGGTGCGCCCCTCCTATGTGCTGGGAGGCCAGGGCATGCAGATTGCCATCCATGACCGGGATGTGGAGGAGTTTATAGGCATTATCAACCGGATTGCCCAGGAGCATCCCATTTTAGTGGATAAATATCTCCAGGGAAAGGAGATTGAGGTGGACGCGGTCTGCGACGGGGAGGATATTCTGATTCCCGGCATTATGGAGCATATAGAGCGGGCGGGCATTCATTCCGGTGACAGTATTTCCGTGTATCCGGCCAGAAGCATGGATGGGGAGGTGCGGGGGATTATTGAGGAGTACACCAGACGCCTGGCCCGGGCTCTTCACGTCAAAGGCCTTATTAATATTCAGTTTATCGTGTGTGGCAAGAAGGTGTATGTGATTGAGGTGAATCCACGCTCCAGCCGCACGGTGCCCTATATCAGCAAGGTGACAGGGATTCCCATTGTGTCTCTGGCTGCCAAGGTGATTTTGGGAAAAAAGCTTAGGGAGCTGGGGTATACCCCGGGACTGCAGCCAGAGTCCCCCTATTATGCGGTGAAAATGCCCGTATTTTCCTTTGAGAAGATCCGGGGGGCAGATATCGGCCTGGGACCGGAGATGAAATCCACCGGAGAGTGCCTGGGCATTGCCCGCACCTTTAAGGAGGCCCTTTACAAGGCTTTTCTGGGAGCCGGCATCCGCCTGCCCCGCTACAAAAATATGATTATAACCGTGCGGGATGAGGACAAGGAGGAGGCGGTGGACATTGCCCGACGGTTCGAGGCTCTGGGCTACAATATTTATGCCACCAAGGGCACGGCTCGGGTATTGCTGGAGGCCGATGTCTCCGTGCGCCTCATACGAAAGCTTGAGCAGGAGTCCCCCAATATTTTGGACTTGATTTTGAGCCATGAGGTGGATCTGGTTATCGACACACCCGCCCAGGGGGTGGAGCACAGCCATGACGGCTTTATTATCCGCCGCAATGCCATAGAAACCGGGGTCAATGTGCTCACAGCCATTGATACAGCCAAGGCCCTGGTGGAAAGTCTGGAGAATAGCAGTCCGGAGAAGCTGGAGCTGATTGATATTGCCAGGCTGGGGGCGTAGAGGAGCCCGCTTTTGACAAACTTTGCATCCCTTCTGTGATAGAATACCAGTGCTCTCAAAAAGTCTTTGTATCCAGATTTCTGAGAGCGCTCAATAAGGAAAAGGAGGGAATTCATGAAGGAAGGCCAGGGAAAGCGGGTGGCAGTATATTGCCGCGTGGATGCAGGCGGAAGCCCGGAAGCGCGGCTGGAGGCCCTTAGCGTACAAAGGCAAAGGCTGGAGAATTACGCACAAAGGCGAGGGCTGGAAATCTCGGGGTGCTATGGGGACAATGGATTACCGGGAAATGAGGAAGAGCGCCCAGGAATGAAACAGCTAATGCGGGATTACCAGGAGGGGCTTTTTGAGGAGGTTTTGGTGGTTAACCGAAGCCGGTTATACCGGGGAAGCCGGGAGAAAGAGCCTTCGTGGCCCTTTTTGATTTGTTCCCTCAATGAGCTGGAACAAAGGGAATTGGATTTGCGGTGAGGGAAAGCCTTCACCGTCTTTCTTTTTCATATTTTGCGCACTGCTCTTTAAGGGCCAAGAGATAGCGCTTGAAAAAGTCGCCAATAAAGTCCGGATAAAAATAGCAAAGAGTATTGAGGAAATCGTCCACATAATCCTGGGGAATGTCCCGGATGCGGACAAAGGGCTCCAGGAAAAGAGAGCGGCTGTGGGAATCCTTTTTTAGACAATACTCCAGGAGGGAATCACAGGTGCGGGTATCCAGGGAGGAAGAAAGATCCCAGGAAAACAGCATTTCTTTGGCCTTATCACTTAGACCGCCTGGGGTCTCATCAATCCCGGCAAGATCCAGCTGCCAGCAGCTGATTGGAAAAGCGTCCGTGGTATCCACACGATAAATCTTCCCATTGTCTGCAAGCAGAAACTCAAGACCGTCACTCTCCCCGGTAAGACCGTAGAGCCCGTAAAAAGAGAAATATTGCTGCCAATTTTCCGCCCGCTCCCGGATAGTTTCAAAATTCGGCGCCGGATCAAGCACATGCAAAAATTGTTCACCAATGATGTACTCTGTTTGGAAATAGGACCGCTTTTCCCCTTGGGATAATTGAAACAAAACCGCAGACGGCATGGTGTATTCCATAGCCTGGGCCAATTTGGTATAGACAAACTCATTGCAGGCGCAATCCGTATAGGCATGCTTCACCAGGTATTGTTCTTTGGGATTTCCTTTCCGTCTGGCCAGCAGAAGCTCTCCGCTGTCTCCTTTGTGCTCCAGCGTCTGGGAAAAAATAAAATCCTCTGTCTTTACAACATCCGGGGAAAGAAGGGGCGGTTTGCCTTGATTTTCTCTTTTTTTCGTTTCCATGCGAAGCCATTTCATTTTTTGGTACATGTCTTATCCTCCGTTTGTCAAAATTATAGATATGGGGAGGGAAATTGTCAATAAATTTCCTTATTTTTCACACATTAGCCAATGGATCATCAGGGGACATCCCTATTAAATATTGTTTTATTTCGCCCTCTGGAGTATGATAAGAGAAATAAATGGTTTAGGGGGAGAATAGAATGCGGATAGCCACAGCAAACCAAATGCGGGGAATGGATGGCACAGCCATAGAAGAAATAGGAATCCCCTCTACAGATTTAATGGAGCGGGCGGCGGCAGGCTTTGCCAGGGCGGCTCTGGAGCTTTGCGGGAAAAGGAGCCGGCAGGAAAGGGCAGAGGGAAGAGGAGCTGCGCAGGAAGGGGAAAAGGAGGCAGGGCCTCTGCGGGCAGCGGTATTTTGCGGCCAAGGGAACAATGGAGGAGACGGTGTGGCGGCTGCCCGGCTTTTGGTGGAGCAGGGCTTTCTTGTGCGGGCCTTTCTGGTGGGAAGGCGGGAGCGTATGACCCCGGATTGCCGGACAATGGAGGAGCGTCTACTGGCGGCCGGGGGGATTCTGGAGGATTTTAGACCCGAGGAGGAGGAGCAAAGGATCTGGAGCCAGGCTGCGGATGTGATATTGGATGCCATTTTCGGCATAGGTTTAAACGCAGAGGTAAGGGGGGCGGCCAGGACCGCCATTCAGTGGATGAATGAGAGCCCGGCCCCGGTGGTGTCTGCTGATATTGCCAGCGGGGTGGAAGCAGATACGGGGCGGATTTTGGGAACAGCGGTACGGGCGACTGCGACGGTGACCTTTACCTGCCCTAAGGCCGGCCATTTTGTGGGAAAGGGCGCGCTTTATGCGGGCAAGGTGCGGGTGCACGATATTGGGATTCCAGGAGAGGTACGGGAGACGTGGCTTCAGACGCCGCTTCGGTATAGGGCGGACCAGACGCCGATTCAGGAGGAGGAGACGGGGGAACGCGCCTCTTGTGTCACCCTGGAAGCCCTGACTCTGCGGGAGGCGGCAAAGCTTCTGCCGGAGCGCCCGGAGGACGGGCATAAGGGAACCTTTGGGAAGGTCTATGTGCTGGGAGGCAGCGTGGGGCTCAGCGGGGCGCCCCTTTTGGCCAGCCAGGCGGCGGTGCGCAGTGGCAGCGGCCTGGTATATGTGGGGGTTCCCAGCCAGATTTATGGGATTGTGGCGGGAAAGAGCCTGGAGACCATGCCCTATCCCCTGGCCTGCGACCAGGAGGGAAGGCTTATTATGGAATCCCTCTGGAGCATTTCCAACCGGGCGGAGCACTGTGACGCGGTGCTGATGGGGCCGGGAATGGGCCGATCCCGGGAGGTGGAGCGGTTGGTGGGAAAACTTCTTTTACGGCTTCGGCAGCCATTGGTTCTGGACGCGGACGCTCTGTATGCCATCCGAAACCGGAGGGAGTTGTTAAGAGAGCGGGCCAGTCGGGGATGGGTCACGGTGCTCACCCCTCATGACGGGGAATTTGCCTATCTGGGAGGGGAGCTGTCCCAGCAGCAAAGGCTTTTGGAGGCCCGGCGTTTTGCCAGGGAGTATGGCTGTATTCTGGTACTCAAAGGGCATGGAACTCTAATTGCCGATCCGGGTGGCCGAACCTTTGTAAATATCACCGGAAACTGCGGCATGGCCAAGGGAGGAAGCGGAGATGTGCTGGCCGGCATGATGGTATCTTTTTTGGGACAGGGAATGAAGCCCCTTTTGGCGGCGGCCCTGGCTGTCTGGATGCATGGTAGAGCCGGGGATCTGTGTGCCGGGGAAAAGACCGTCTATGCCATGAGCCCCGGGGATATGGTGGAGAGTCTGCCCCGGGTATTTGGGGAGCTTCTGGATTAGCCCAGCGTAGATATCCGATACTCCTTGGCGCTGCATCCCGTGATCTTACTAAAATAGGAAGAGAAATACTTATAATTTTTATAGCCCACCAGCTCTGCAATTTCATAGTATTTGTGATCCGTTTCCCGTATAAGCTGTTGGGCCTTTTCGATTCTCAGCTTGTGGAGATACTCCTTAAAGGAGTAGCCGGTTTCACTTTTAAAAATGCGGCATAGATATCCGGGAGATAGATAGACGGCCTTGGCCACATCCTCCAGGTAGAGATCCTGGGTAAAATGCTCCTGCATGTAGTTGAGTGCGGAACTGATTTGTGAGTGGAAGGAGGAGCCATGAGGGATGGGAGTGGTTAGGCTGCTAACCAGATCCAGAGTTTCTTCCGGTGTTTCGGTTTCCAAAATGAGCTCTTTCATTTTCTTAATATCCACGTCCTCCTCCAGCATGGAGCTGATCAAAACCAGCAGCCTGAGGACCGAGTCCAGAAATGCCTGCCGGGTTGCCTGATGGGTTTTCATGTATTGATAGTAAGAAGAAAAGGCTATGGAAATATCGGATGGATTTTTTCCCATAATAGCCTTGATAATGGCCCTTTCATAGTTGTAGGGCTCTAGGGGAGACTGGGGACTGATCTGGACCTGGGGAGTGAGCATGGTATAAGGACGTGCGGTATTCCAAAAGCAATGCTCAAGGGTGTCCAGAAGGATTTTAAAAGCCATGGGAAGCTCCTCATAGGACTGTATGGGGCACATAACCGCTATGAAGTTTCCCAGGATAAGGGGAGTCAGATTGGGAAGAATCTGTTCCAACAGAGGAGCGGTAAGGGGCTTTTGGCTGGCATCCAAAAGAATAGTCAGGGTTTTGGGCTGAGAAAAAAAGCAGATGGGGCTATATTCCTGAAAATGCTGCAGGAATTGTCCGAGAATATACTTTTCATCGGAGCAGTTGCATTTTATGATAGCCAGTCCCAGAGGGGAATGCTGAAGCTTGATATCAAGCTGCGCGCCTTTTTTGGAAAAATGGGAAAAAGAAATCTGGTTATTTAAAAACCGGGAAACCAGGGTGGATTTGATCAGGGTCTGATTTTCATTAAAAATCCCCTGAATCTGATTCAGCTTCTGCGCCTGGGTTTTTTGCACATCCAGCTCCCTTTTTACTTTTAAGACTGTATCCAGGATTTTTTTGCTGTCCGCACTTTTTACCAAAAAACCACTTACCTTTACATCAATGGCGCTCATAAGATTATCCGTATTTCCATAGGCGGTTAAAATGATAACCTTTGTCTGGGGGAGCAGGACCCCAAGTCTTTTCGCCAGCTCCAGCCCGCCCATAAGGGGCATCTGAATATCTGCAAGGACAATGTCCGGCCTGTGTTCCAGGGCCAGCTCCAGGGCTTCCTGTCCATTGGAGGCTTCCAGGACCTCCAGATCGTTTTCCTCCCAGGGAATGGTGCATCGCATTCCCTGGCGTATAAAATCCTCATCATCCACAAGTAATATTTTCGTCATTGGAATTCTCCTTTTCTTTCGGCTGGGTGATTCGAAATGTACTGAACTCCTGATCCCGATAACAGCTCAGCCCATATTGTTTCCCGTATTTCAGCTGAATGCGCTCCCCAATGTTTCGCAGGGCAAATCCGCGAAGGGAGCGCTCCGGGCTGGTAATGATGGCATGGATATCCTCTTCGTCGATGGGGGTTCCATTATTGGACACCTCATAGATCAAAGCCGGGCCCTCCTCGAAGATGTGAACTTTGACAATCCCACTCAGACAGTTGGACAAGCCGTGCACCAAAGCGTTTTCCACTAAAGGCTGGAGCAAAAAGCAGAGAACGGAAAGCTGCTCCAGATGGGGAGGGCAGGTGACAAGAAACTGGATTTTTTTCCCATACCGGATTTGTTGAATTGCGATGTAACAGTTTAAATGCTCCAGCTCTTTTTTCAGCGGAATTTTGTCATTGGATGTGGGGGTCAGAGTGGTGCGCATCATCTGGGAAAGGTTGGAAACCATAGCGCTGACTTGTTCGGTTTCTCCCATTTTTGACATCCAGTAGATGGTATCCAGGGTATTATAGAGAAAATGGGGGTTGATCTGGGCCTGCAGGGCCTTTAGCTGAGATTGCTTCCACTTTAATTCTCCCATATAAACCTCATTGTATAAAAATTCCAGGCGCTGGGCCATCTGGTTGAAATGCTCTGTCAAAACTGTGATCTCTGAGCAGCCCTTTATTTGGGCGCGGACAGAGAAGTTTTCCTGAGACAAAGAGGTCATATGATCCCCCAATATTTTCAGCGGTCTGGTAATGATCCGGGAAAAATACAGGGAGAGCAAAAGAGAGAAGAGAAATACCAGGATAGCCAGTATTGTCATGGTTGTCAGGAAGGTATGGCTGACCTGGGTTAAAATTTCCGGCTGGGTAATGCTGTAAAGCATCAATCCGTTTTCCAATTCATAGGAGGAGACAAGACAATTTTCCCAAAGCCAGCTGGAGCCCTCCAGGGCCCTCTTTTCCTGTAGCTGTTCGTAGGTAAAATCAGCCTCCTTATATTCCAGATAATGGGCGTCATCGATCCAGGTGACCAGGTGGCTTTGGGGAGTGAGCAGAAAGTAGGAGGTTTGTTCATTCTGCCGGCTGTTTAACATAGTAGTACGCAGTGCGGAGCTTTGGATTGCTAGCTTGATATAGCCCACATACTGGGAAAGGGCGCTGGGATTGCGCAAATGGCGCATGAGATAAATGTAGTCTCTGGAGTGGGCGCAGCTGGAATAATCCCAATAGGGGCGGGTTTCCATCTGGGATAAGACGCTTCGATCCTCCTGGGACAGCTTTACATTATTATTGGATATAATGGAGTCTCCCTCTTCCGTATGGATTCCGATATCATGAATGGCCGTTTTGTAGCCATAGGGAATGGAGTCCAGCATAGCGCTGGCGTTTTGCTTAAAGATCATGTAATTAGCGCTTGTGCTGTCCGCGGTGAGATATGTGCGGAGAGACTGTTCCATCAGGGGATACTGGGATAATTCCAGGGCGTTTTGAAAAATGCCTTCCAGATTTGTTCCCATCTCCTGAATATTTGCAGTATAAATGATCTTTAAATCCTGCCGGGAGTTTTGGATAAAAATATGACTTGCCACCGTGTAGATAAGCAATATGGGAAGGGTTACCAGACAGATGAACAGAATGGTGATTTGCTTGCGCATAGAAATGGATTTGTGCATGGAGAGACCTCCTTCCTGCCTTATTTGGCTTTATTTTAGCATTTACAGGTGGAAACTTCAACGAAGGAAAAAGAATGGACAGATTTGATGGATAAAAAGCAAAAAATGGAGATATTTTTCATGCAAAGGGCAAAAGAGGAGAAAGGGATAGTAAAATTCGGGAGATGTCAAAGGCAATTCCTCGGGTTTTTTCATTTGGAAAATTCATTATAATAAGCTTAACAAATACAGCAAGGCCTGGACAAAAGGCAGAAAGGGAGGATATAAACATGAGAAAGAGAATGCGTTTGATAGCGGGGATTATGGCTGCGGCCCTGGTGCTTACCGCCTGCGGATCTGGCTCCGAATCCGGTACTCAGGAGGCAGGAACCTCCGGGACAGAGGCGAACGGAGACAAAATGGAGCTTACGGTAGCTCATTATTATCTGGAGGAGGAGCGACAGAGCAATGCGGTGGGCGACAGCTATCTGACGATGCTGGAAAAATGGCAGGAGGAGAATCCCAATGTTACCGTAACCCAGCAGGCTATGTCGCAGAGCGATTACACGACAAAGATTCAGGCCCAGGCCGCGGTAAATGAAATGCCGGACATATTTATGGTAAAGGGCTCCTGGGTGGATAATTTTGTGGAGAATGATTTGATGGCTCCCATCAATGATTATCTGGATCAGTATGAATACAAGGATCAGTTTAAAAGCGGCGTGTTTGATGTGGCCACCAGAGACGGACAGATTTATGGCATGCCCAATCAGATGTCTCTGACCTCCATTGTATACTATAATGAAAATCTCTGGAAGGAAGCGGGATACGATACATTTCCGGACAATTGGGAGGATATCTTTGCCGCCGCCAAGAAGTTTGAGGAGAAGGGAATTTCCGCATTCTCTTTAGGCAATAAGGATAAATGGCCGGCGGAGTCCTGCCTGCTCTCCACCATTGGAGATCGGTATACAGGACAAAAGTGGACCCAGAGTATCATTGCCAAGGACGGAACGGCAAAATTACGGATGATTCCTTTGTGAAGGCTCTGGAGCTTATGCAGAGAA
The DNA here is from genome assembly GCA_947574135.1 of uncultured Lachnospiraceae bacterium. Lineage (GTDB taxonomy): Bacteria > Bacillota > Clostridia > Lachnospirales > Lachnospiraceae > RGIG4284. The sequence continues at coordinate 93,152 of CANPIM010000001.1, read as the reverse complement.
TGGCTACGGAGAAGCTGTTTAACCCGGATTTCAATACGATTTCCGATACCCAGGCGGCAGAGTATTATGCCCAGGGAAAGGCAGCTGCTACAGTATCCGGACACTGGGGGATTGCGGCTATCAGTTCCTTTGCGGATGATACGATTCTGGGACAGACCAAGGTAGCCATTCTTCCGGCTGTGGATAGAGGAAAGGCGGACAGCATCTCTGGCGGTTGTGGATGGTACTTTGCGGTCAACAAAAATCTGACAGGGGAGAAGCTGGATTTGGCTATGGATTTCCTGCTTAAGACCACTGGCTATGAGATGGCGGAATATGCCACCCAGACCTACGGCCTGATTGGCGCAGGAATTGTGGAGGATGTGGATACCACGGCATTTTCTCAGCTGACTTTGGATTTCATTGCCCTGATGAATACGGTGGATTTGACGCCCACCTATGATCTGCAAATGGACGGCGCGGTCATCGAGGCCATGAATACAGGAATGCAAGATTTACTGAATGGAACCAAGACCCCGGAGGATCTGGCGGCAGAGATTCAGGCGGAGCAGGATAAGCTGTAAGAATTAAAAAGGATGCCGTAATCCATGCGGCATCCTTTAAAAATAATAGGAGGGAATATGAAAACTTGCCTGAAAATGAAAAAAAGCAGCATCTTCTTGTGCATGCTGCCCGGACTTCTATGGTATAGCTTTATTATTCTGATTCCAGTTATTCTGGCCGGATATTATGGATTTTTTGACTGGAGCGGAGGCGCCAAAAAGACTTTTGTGGGACTTCAAAATTTCATAGAGGTCATGAAAGACCCGGTTTTTCGGAAGTCTCTGTTTAACAATATTTATTTGACGGTAGTATGCCTGATTGGACAGATTGGCATAGCGTTTATTCTGGCCTTTTTGCTCAGCGGCCGCCATATAAAGCTAAAGGGCTTTCACCGGGTGATGAGCTACTTCCCTGCGGTTCTCTCGGCTGTAGTGGTGGGATTTATCTGGAGTCTGATTTATGACTACAATTATGGGCTATTGAATTCCTTTCTGACCTTTATCGGAATGGGAGATAAGGTGCAGGCCTGGCTGAACAATGACAAGCTGGTGTTGCCCCTGGTGGCGATTCCTCTGATTTGGCAATATATTGGCTACTATATGATTATTATTATGTCGGCCCTGGCGTCTGTGGATTCGGAGATTTTTGAGATGGCGGAGATTGACGGCGCCAGCGGATGGAAAAAGGCGGTATATATTACACTTCCCCTGATTAAAAATACGCTGATTGTGTGTGTGACCCTGTGTATTGCGGGCAATATGAAAATTTTTGACCTTATCTATTCCCTGACCAACGGGGGACCGGGCTATTCCAGCAGCGTAATGGCCATGTATGCGTATAAAACCTCTTTCTTGTCCTTTAAGATGGGTTATGGAAGCGCCATGTCCATTGTAATTTTAATCGTCAGTCTGATTCTGGTAGGGGGCAGCAGAAGCTTGCTGCTTCGGTTTACAGGAGGTGAGGAGATTTGAAAAAGGAAAATAAAGGGAGCCTGCTTCATTGGATTCCCAACGCATTGCTGATGGTGTTTTCCTTCACCTGCATTTTTCCGGCAATTTGGCTGTTTTACTCCTCTTTGAAAGAAAAGGCAGAGTTTTATCACAGCCCCATTGCGCTGCCCCAGCACCCAAGCTTTCAGCATTACATCGATATACTGACCAAGAGTAATTTTATTACCTGGCTGGGAAACAGCATCCGCAACAGCGGTTTGGCCCTGTTTTTTATCCTGCTTTTTGGATTTATTATTGGATATTTTCTTTCCCGCTATCGGTTTCGGGGAAGGAACATGCTGTACGGATATTTTCTTTTAGGGATGCTGGTTCCGGTTCATGCCCTAATGGTCCCCATGTATGTTCTGTTTACAAAGGCAGGGCTTACGGATAATTGGTTTACCCTGGTGTTGCCCTATACGGCCCTTGGACTTCCCATCTCCGTGTTTTTGGTGGAAAGCTATGTGAAATCCATGCCCATTGAGGTGGAGGAGGCGGCAGCCATTGACGGCAGCTCCCGGTACCGCACGATTTTTTCCATTATTTTGCCCATGTGCGTGCCAATTTTAGTAACCATTGGAATTATTCAGTTTTTTTATGTATGGAATGAATTTACCTTTTCCCTGATTCTGATTGATTCAGAGAAATGGATGACCGTGCCTGTAGGGATCACACTCTTTAAGGGCCAATTTAGTACGGATTTCCCCAAAATGATGACAGCTATGCTGCTGGCAATTTTCCCGGCTATGCTCCTGTATTTTATATTCTCCAAGCAAATTATAAAAGGCATGGTAGCAGGGGCCGTAAAGGGTTAAAAAGGAGGTTTCATAACATTATGAAAATTTTAGAGCTAAAGAAAGGCTGGCGTCTGAAGGAGGCGCCTCTGAAATGGGACAAAAGCTATGCAAGTGTTGTGGAGGCAGGAAAAGAAGGGTGGTATGACTGCGATCTTCCGGCGGATGTACGAATGCCCCTTTTGGAGAAGGGCGTGATCAAGGAGCCGCTGCAGTCCGATTATTGCCGGGAGTCGGAATGGATTGAGAACCGGTCCTGGTGGTTTGTAAAACGCTTTTCCGGAGCCACATTGGATTGGGAGGATGACATGATAGAGCTGGTTCTGGAGGGACTGGATACAAGAAGTGATATCTTTCTAAACGGACATCATATCGGGACCCATCGAAATGTACATTATCCCTTTGTCTATGATGTGAAGGAGTTTTTAACAGAGGGGGAAAATATCCTTACGGTTCGGGTGACCAGTGGCCTGGAGGAGGTATCCGAGGAGGATTTGGCGGAGCTTGACCATGCGGTAAGCTTAGAGAGCAGAAATGGTGGAAAGTTTCGGGGAGACGCCCGGCGCTCCTTTGTACGGCGTCCCCAATACACCGTGGGCTGGGACTGGGGGCCAAAGGTAATTACCGTTGGCATCACAGGCAATGTTTTTTTGAGGGGCTATAAAAGCATTGCCATTCGGGACATTCATCTGGAGACGTTGAAAATACATACAGGGGCCGATGGCCAAGGCGCAAAGCTAAAGGCCACTGTCAATGTGGAGAACTTAAGCTTTATCGGAACCCGGTCCTGCGATGTGCAGATTCGCATTTGCAAGGATGGAAGGCAGGCGGCGGAAAAGCTTCTGCCCGGGGAGCTTCTCACCTCCGGATATAATTATGTGGAGACTGAGCTGGATTTGGACCATGCAGAGCTTTGGTGGCCCAACGGCTATGGAGAGCAGCCCCTGTATGAGGTGGAGATCAAGGTCCTTTCTGAAGGGATTGAGGAGAGCTGGCCCATGTTCCGCTATGGAATCCGCACCCTTACCCTGGACACAAGTCTGATAAAAGGAGAAGATCGAAACTTCCAATTAATTGTCAACGGACAGGTGATTTACTGCAAGGGTGGAAACTGGATACCCAATGATTTTATTTACGCCAGAGTACCGGAAAAGAAGTATCATGTGCTGACAGATGAGGCTGTGGAGGCAAACTTTAATATGATCCGTGTGTGGGGCGGAGGGCTTTATGAGAGGGAGATTTTCTATGAGCTCTGCGACAAAAAGGGAATTCTCTTGTGGCATGATTTTATGTTTGCCTGCTCCACCTATCCGGATCATCACCAGTGGTTCCGGGACGAGATGGCAAAGGAATTTGATTACCAGACAAAGCGGCTTAGGAATCATTGCTGTTTAGGGCTGTTTTGCGGAACCAATGAGGTGCACTGGATTTTCAATTCCATTGATAATCCCCGCTGGAATATCGAGTTTACCTATGAGCATCCCTATGGACTTTGGGTGGCCAATGTACTGGCCAAAGAGATCATCCATAAAAACTGCAAGGAGATTCCCTACTGGAACAGCTCGCCCTATGGAGGGAAGCTTCCCAATTCTGACACGGTGGGAGATGTGCACCGGTGGCATAATGCGCTGATGAGCAAGAAGATGGAGGAGCGCATTGAGGCAAAGGATTATGATACTATCGAATCCAAATTTATCAGTGAATATGGATTTATCGGTCCCTGCTGCCTGGAGAGCACCCGGGAGTACATGGAGGAGGCGCCTCTTGATCGGGAAAGCGAAATCTGGCATATGCACAGCAATGTGTTTGAAAAGGGCACGATAAACGCGGTCATTGAGAAAAATTATCTGGATCATCCGGAGAATTTATCCATGGAGGACTATATTTTGTACGGCGGCATGTGCCACAGCCTGATGTATGGGTATTCCCTGGAGGCTATGCGCTTTAAGCAGCAGTGCGGAGGCGGATTGTTCTGGATGTATAACGATGCCTGGGGAGAAGTGGGCTGGACCATTATTGATTATTATCTGCGGAGGAAAATCCCCTTCTATGGGGTAAAACGGGCCCTGGCCCATAAGAAATTCACCCTTCGCATGGTAGATAACCGGGTAGTCCTCCAGGGATTGAATGACACGCCCCAGGAGATAGAGGTGAGGGGACGCTTTGGCTATGTATCCTTTGACGGAAAAGTGGATAAAACCAGAGAGGTATCCTTTGTGCTTCCGCCTCATTCCAGAGCCTATGTCCTTGAGGAGGAGCCGGGGGACTACGACATGCTCTCCGGAACCTATATGCTGTATGTGGACCATGAAGAGATTGACAATATCAGTCTGCGCATGGAGGACAATCGGAAGCTTCGATATGAGCAAAGTCAGGTTCAGGTTTTGGAGATGAAGGATGCAGATGCGGATCGGTTGATTACCCTGACGTCCGCCGGATATGTACACGGGGTATATGTAAAAGGGGATCTGGATTGCAGCGATAATTATTTTGACCTGCTTCCGGGGGAGACAAAAACCATACGGGTAAAGGGCGCAAAGGGAAAGGCCTTGTCTGTGGGGGCCGTGCGCTGAAAGAAATTCTGGAAGAAAGAGAGGAAAGGATTCCATATGCGAAAAGAGGTTTATCAAGCGGTTTGTGAGAGAGCGCTGGAATATTATGATAAGGCGGGGATTGTACTGACTCCCCAGGAGAAAAAGAAAATAGAGGTGGCGGATTTTGGACTGGCAGACTTTGAACGGGTAGGACTTACCCTGCTCACCTATATCAATACCAGTCGCTGCTGTGCCAAGGAAATGGTCTTGTTTCCCGGGCAGACCTGTCCGGAGCATACCCATGCGCCTATTCCGGAAAAGAAGTATCCCGGAAAGGAGGAAACCTTCCGCTGCCGTTACGGAAGCGTATTCCTCTATGTGGAGGGTGAGGAGACCAAGGGCGGAAGAGACCAGGTCCCCGCAGGGCATGAGGGAACCTACACGGTATTTCACCAGATCGTATTGCACGGGGGAGAGCAGTATACCATGGAGCCCAATACAAAGCACTGGTTTCAGGCGGGAGAGGAGGGAGCCGTAATCTCCGAGTTTAGCACCCCAAGCTTTGATGAATATGATATTTTTACGGACCCCAGGATTGATCGCCTGCCGAAGGTTGAGGAATAAGGAGGAGTAGGGATGAGAGCTTCTGTAATGACCGGCATCCGTAGAGTTGAGGAGCAGGAACGGCCTATGCCGAAAATCCGGGAAAATGAGGTGCTGATCCGGGTAATGGATTGCGGGATCTGCGGCTCGGATGTACATTACTATGAGCACGGAAGGATTGGAGATTTCGTGGTGGAAAACCCCATGATTTTGGGACATGAATGTGCGGGGGAGATCACGGAGGTTGGAAAAGCGGTAAGGAATATACGCGTGGGAGACAGGGTAGCCGTAGAACCCGGGATTCCCTGTGGAACCTGTGAATTTTGCAGGACCGGAAGATACAATCTGTGTCCGGATGTGGTTTTTTTGGCTACGCCGCCTTATGACGGAGCTTTTGTGGAATATCTGGCCTACCCGGCTGATATGGTGTTTAAGCTTCCGGAGCATATGAGCACGGTGGAGGGAGCCCTTTTGGAGCCCTTCTGCGTGGGACTCCATGCGGTGGCCCAGTCACAAGGACGGATGGGACAGAGTGCGGTTGTCCTTGGAAGCGGTTGTATCGGGCTTTGTACGTTAATGGCCTTACAGGCCACAGGAATCACAGAGGTTTATGTGGCGGACATCCTGGAGAAACGACTTGGGATGGCAAAGGAGATAGGAGCCACGGAAGTGATAAACGGAAAAGCAGAGGATACCGTGGAACGGGTCCTGGAACTGACCAAAGGGCAGGGAGCAGATCTGGTGTTTGAGACAGCGGGCACCGGGGTCACCACTCAACAGACGGCTAAACTGGTAAAACGGGGTGGCACAGTGGTTTTGGTGGGAATGTCTGCAAATCCCAAATTCGAGTATGATTTTGGGACGCTGCAGAATAAGGAGGCCAGTCTGCGCACCGTTTTCCGTTATCGGAATTTGTACCCTACAGCCGTTTCGCTTGCCGGGAGCAAGAGGGTAAATTTGAAGAAAATCGTGACAAATTCTTATGAGTTTTCCCAGATTTCCCAGGCACTGGAGGATAGTATTGAGAAGAAACAGGATATGGTAAAAGCTGTGATTCATATCAGTGATTAAGAGAATGGGCGGGGCTCCTTCAGTTTGTAGGAAGCCTCGCTCATTGTTTGTACAAAGTGTCGAATCTGAAAAGAGTTTTTTAAAAAACCCTGGAAAAAACTCTGGAAAATTCGGAAAAAAGGGATTGAAGTATCGTACAAGATGTATTAAAATAAAGACAGCTTTAGGAAACGTCAAATAAAAAGTGGAGGTATCAAAAGAATGATTATTATTGGGGAAAAGATTAACGGTTCCATTCCGGTGGTAGCCGAGGCCATTGCCAAGAGGGATGGGGAGTTTATTAAGCACAGAGCAGAGATTCAGGCCAACGCCAATGCCACCTTTATTGACTGCTGCGCGTCCGTGCCGGAGGATGTGGAGACAGAGACCCTGCACTGGATGATCGACCTGATTCAGGAAGTGACCGATACGCCCATCTGCATTGACAGCCCCAGTCCCAGATCCTGTGTGGCTGCCATCCCCTTCTGTAAAAAGCCGGGTCTTATCAACTCCGTTTCCATGGAGAGCGGTAAGATTGACACCATTTTCCCGGTGATCGCGGACACCAAGTGGCAGGTAGTGGCCCTTCTGTGCGACGACAAGGGCATTCCCACCTCTGTGGAGCGCAGAATGGAGGTATTCCATCAGATTATGGAGAAGGCCAAGGAATACAACATCGCTCCCTCCCGGATTCATATCGATCCCCTGGTTGTGACCCTGTCCACGGATGAGACAGCCCTGACCATGTTTGCCCAGTGCTGCCGCCAGATTAAGGCAGAGTATCCGGATATCCACATTACCAGCGGCCTCTCCAACATCTCCTTTGGCCTCCCCGCCAGAAAGAATGTAAACCAGGCCTTTATGGTACTGGCCATGAACGCCGGTATGGACAGCGCCATTGTAGACCCCACCAACACAGATATGCTGGGCATGATCTACGCCACAGACGCTCTTCTGGAGAATGACGAGTTCTGCCTGGAGTATATCGGCGCCTACAGAGAGGGCCTGATTTCCAAGCCCAAGAAGGCCTGACAATAAAACAGGGAGTCTGGATTTAAGCTTTTGAGTCCTGATAAATTGTAAAAAATTGAAAAATGGGAAACCGCTGATTTTCAATACAACAGGAAAATTAGCGGTTTTTATTTGCAGAAAATACGGAAAAGATGCAAAAATGATGCCACAACCAACCGGCCTCTTCGTTGACTTGCCGCCAGGTCTTGGCTATAATAGAAAGCAGAGAAAGAGAGCACAGGAAACCGCAGTTGCCTGAAAAATGGCAGAGCGGCAGCGAAACGCTGGGTTGGGATACGCATATGAATACACAGAAGGAAAACAAAAGATTTCAGAAAATGCTTTTGTCTCTGGTTTTGCCGGGGCTTCTGACTCTTGCCATGCCTCTGGGGGTCCAGGCTGGTGGGGACAAGGGGGAGGATGGACAGCTTTTGCGGGATTATCAAAAATATGAGGCAAGCTTCCAGGCCATTGAGAAGCTGGAGGATTTGGAGGAAAAGGGCTACAAGATTCTGGAGGAGCAGGTCTTTCCCATTGTGCTGGAATCCTTCGGGGAGGAGGAGCTGACCTTGGTGCCGGCTATGGAGAAAACCTGGCGCAGGCTTGGGCTCTTTGTGGCAAATGCTTCCGGGCAGATTCTTTATAAATGCAAGGAGCTGGAGACCAACAACAGCCGACCGGGAGAGCTTCTCCAGTGTACCCGGGAGATTGCCGCCGTGTCCTTTGCGGATGTAAACCGGGACGGGCTTACGGATATTATTCTCATTACCAAATGCGTCAATGACACGGGAGACTATGCAGGGATTCCCTATAAGGTGGGGGACGTATTGTTTCAGGGGGAGGGAACCTTTTACCGGGACTGGCGGATCTCCGACAAGATCAACCGGTTCAGTATGAATAAAAGCGCCAACTGCATTATCTCCTTTGTGCGGGACGGGGAATCGGCGGAATATCTGTACACGGCCTCCACCCTGGAGGAGCTGTTGAAAAACGGCTTTGTCATGGAGCCGGGACAGTGCTATACCCGGGAATTTGAAAAGCTGGGGCGGCTGCAGGTGGTGCCGGGGACTATGCGTATTTCCGAATATAATATCTTTCTTATCTATCTTATCAATGAGCAGGGGGAGATTGTGTGGAGCCTGCAGCCCATGGGAGACTATGACAGCCTGTATTCCCTTCGGGGCATTAACGGGCGGGATGTGGACGGAGACGGGCTAAAGGATCTGGTGGTGCTGGCCCGGTACAGCACGGAAGGCGCCACCGGGGGGCTTCAGGTGGAGACCCGCTGCTCCATCTATTATCAGCGGACCAATGGGTTTGAGGTGGATACGGAGTTTGAAAAGACCTACCGCTGTACGGAGGAGGACACCATGGAGGAGCTTATCCGAAAAATACGGGAATATTGGGGATGGCAGATAGAACAATGATACGGATTTTAATTGTGGACGACGAAAAACCCATTTGTGACCTCATCGATCTGAACCTGACGGCCGCAGGCTATCAGTGCAAGAGTGTGCAGGACGGCCTGGAGGCCATTGACTGCATTGAGAAGGAGAGCTTTGATCTGGTCCTTCTGGATGTGATGCTGCCAGGGGCCGACGGCTTTGATATTATGGAATACATCCGGCCTTTAAAGGTGCCGGTGATCTTTATAACGGCCAAGGACCATGTGCGGGATAAGGTGCGGGGACTAAAGCTTGGGGCAGAGGACTATCTGGTAAAGCCCTTTGAGGTCCTGGAGCTGCTGGCCCGGGTGGAGGTGGTGCTGCGCAGATTTCACAAGACGGAGCAGTTTTTGACGGCCGGGGATGTGACTGTGGATCTGGAGGCCCGGAAGGTAACCCGAAACGGCAGGCCGGTAGTGCTGACCAACAAGGAGTACGGGCTTTTGGTGCTCTTTATCCGGAATAAAAATGTGGCCTTATTCAAGGAAACCCTCTATGAGAAGGTTTGGGAGGATGCCTATCTGGCGGACAGCCGGACCCTGGAGCTTCATGTACAGAGGCTTCGGCGGAAGATGGGCTGGGAGAAGAATCTGGTAGCCGTATACAAGGTGGGGTACCGGCTGGAAATATAAGGTGGGGGATTGCGGGGAAGAAGGAGCAATCGGACAGGAGGCCCTATGAAATTTTCCTATAAAATTTTGTTGTGCACCATGATTACACTTGCTGTGGCCTTTGGAATCGGCGGCTATGTGTTTGTCAACGACGTGTTCAAGGCATCCCTGGATCGGGAGACGGGACAGGCCATGGATGAGAGCAGCATTTTGCGGTTTGCCTTTGAGACGGCGGCCTTAAATATTCCCTCCAAATATCATATGCTGCAAAATTCCGTTATCGAGGAGATCGGGGCCAATCTGGAAAAGAGCGGCCAGGTCACCGGACGGCTTTTAAGGATCTCCGATGAAGAGCGGCAGGTGCTCTATGCCAGCGAAGGATTTGTGGAGGACACGGAGCTTTTAAATCATATTCAGGAGAAAACCAGAGTCTATCAGATCCTTCACCCGGATGAGGAGCATTACTACATCCAGACGGGGATGCGCATTACCACCCTGGATCGGGTCCTGTATCTGGAAACCCTGCGGGATGTGACCCCGGTATACGGAGAGCGGACCAGAGGCTTTGCGGTTTACCGAAACCTGACCCTTCTGATTCTGGTCTTAAGCTCTGTGTTTCTGTTTTTTATTGCCTCCTGGCTGACCCGTCCCATTCGCCTTTTGACCCAGGCGGCCCGAAAGATGACGGCGGGGGACTACAGCTATCGGGCAGAGCAGATAAGCGGGGACGAGATGGGCCAGCTCACCTGTGATTTTAATCATATGGCCAATGCGCTGGAGGAAAATATCTGCAAGCTTCAGGAGGAGGTACGGGCCCGGGAGGACTTTATCGCCGCCTTTTCCCACGAGCTGAAAACCCCTCTAACGGCGGTCATTGGCTACGCGGATCTTCTGCGAACCCGGAAGCTTGACGAGGAAAAGCATTTTCTGTCCGCCAATTATATTTATACAGAGGGAAAGCGGCTGGAGGCCATGTCTCTGCGGCTCCTGGATATTATTGTCACCAAGCGATATTCCCTGGACGCCCAGGAGACAAAAGCAGAACTTATGTTCGAATATCTTCGGGACATGTATGGGGGACACGAGGAGCATCCCCTGGTATTTCAGTATGATCCGGGGGTGATCCGGGCGGAGGTAAACCTTTTGAAAACCGTGCTTTTAAACCTGGTGGACAATGCCTGCAAGGCCTCGGAGGAGGGGAGCCGGGTGGAGATCCTGGGGGAGAAAAGAGAGGAGGGATACTGGTTTGCCGTGAAGGATTACGGAGTGGGGATTCCTCCGGAGGAGGTAAGAAAAATCACCGAGGCCTTTTATATGGTGGATAAATCCCGATCCCGAAGCCATAACGGAGCGGGGCTTGGGTTGGCTCTGTGTGCGGAGATTTTAAAGCTACATGAAAGTGAGCTTGTGATTACCAGCGTCCTGGGAGAGGGGAGCTGCTTTGGATTTTTGATTCCCTACGGGGAGGTAAAGGAGTAGGCCATGGAGACAAGGGAAAAAGGGGAAAGGTGGAAACAGATAGCCGTGCCGGCCCTGGCTGGCGCCGTTTTGCTCCTCTCCGTGCTGGGGCCGGAGCAACTGGCCCGTTATCAGGATCGGGGGAGACTTAACCGGATAACCGTGGAGGAGACCACCGGAGACAGTGAGGGCTATCGTTACACCCTGAACAGCAATGAGAAGCTTTACCTGCTGGCAGAATGTCTGAACCATGAGGTCCTTCCTGAGAGCGAGCTAAGCGCCATGACCCGATCCGGGGCCGGGAACATGGATTACGAGGAGCTTTTGGGCACCTATGCCTTTGTGGTAAATCGTCAGGGACCCTCGGAGCGGGAGATCTCCGAGGAAGAAATTTTCAAGATCTGCAATGAGGAGCTTTTAAGCTTAAAGGAGCTGGGCGTTATGCCGGAGGATGTGCGGGAGGTAGAGCCGGCCTCCTACACGGCGGTACTCTATTCTGCCATTGACGTTCTGGAGCCGCAGAACAATATGTCCGTGTGGCGGGTCAGCCTTTCCACCAGCCATCAGAATGCGGATAAGGCCCACCGACTGATTGAGGCCTATATTGATGCGGACTCCGGAAAGCTTTACGGCTTCTATGTCCGGACCGAGAAGAGCTGGGAGGAGCTTTTGCCGGAGGAGATCCTGGAGGACTGGAGCGATTATCTTGGGCTTACGGGAAAGGAGGCTTATGAGTCGGAGAATCCTCTTTTGGAGACGACCTCTAAGTATGTCAAATATCGCTTTCCCGGCATGGAGGAGGGCAGCACCATTGTCACCATTGGATTCTATGAGGGAATCCATGAGCTTTTTCTGAAAAATATCTAAAAGATGCAAAAATGATGCGGGAATTATGAAAGTTTGACGGGGCCAAAGGATATGCTTAGATAGAAGAGAACGAAAGTCGAGGCAAATCCAGGGGCCCCTCCTTTTTTGGATGGGAGGCGGAGCTGCTTTCCTTCGTAGAAGAGGAGCGAATACATATGCGGAGAACGGAAATTTATGCAGGGGAAGTCTGTGCAGGATATATTGGAGTATACCGTGAGAGGAGGAACTGGAAGAGAAGGTGGAGGCGTCGGGTCTTAAGAAGTGGGGCTCTGCTTCTGGCGGCAGTTCTGGGAGCGGCGGCCCTCAACTATGGGGCGGGAAGCCTGGCAGGGCGTATGCGGACGGCAGAGTCCGCCGAGCAGGACTTTCTTGTAGCCACCGGAGTGCAGCCGGTGCTTTTGCCGGCCACGGAAATGGCGGCCCAGGCGGAGGAAGCCGCAAGGATAGAGGAGACCCTTCCCGGCTTTCCCCCGGGGGCGACCTTAAAGGAGGCCGGGGAGCTTCTGGTGGTTCTGGATCCGGGACACGGGGGAGCGGATGACGGCTGTGTGCGGGACGGGGTGCAGGAAAAGGAGATCAATCTGCAGATTGCCCAGGCGGTGGGAAGGGAGCTTCAAAGCATGGGCTATCAGGTGCAGATGACCCGGGATACGGATCAGGCGCTCAGCCTGGAGGAGCGGGTAAAGCTGGCCGAGACGGCCCAGGCGGACCTTTTTGTGAGCATTCATCAGAATGCCAGCGAGGTGGCAAAGGTAACGGGAATGGAGGTGTGGTACAGCGCGCAGAACGCGGGAGATCAGAGCAGACGGTTATCCCGGCTTATCCAGACAGGGATTCTGGAAAATACCGGCGCAGACGGACGGGAGATTCGGGAGGAGGAGACGCTCTATGTGATCCGGGAGTGCGGTATGGCCTCCTGCCTGGTGGAGACGGGCTTTCTCTCCAACCGGGCCGAGCGGCAGCAGCTTACGGATGCAGGCTATCAGCAGCAGATCGCCGCCGGCATGGCTGCTGGGATCGATCTGTATTTTCATCCCAAGACCATGTACCTGACCTTTGACGACGGCCCCTCCAAGGAGAATACGGAGAAGGTGCTGGATACCCTGAAGGCTCACAATATGCAGGCCACCTTTTTCCTCATAGGGGAGAATGTGGAGAAATATCCGGAGGTGGCCCGGCGCATTGCGGCGGAGGGACATACCATTGGTATCCACTGCAATCACCACGACTACAAGGAGGTTTATGCCAGTGTGGATGCGTATCTGGAAGATTTTTCCAGTGCTCATGCCATCATTGAGGAGGTCACCGGGGTGGATGCCAGGCTGTTTCGGTTTCCCGGGGGCAGCGTTAACCAGTACAACAAGGCGGTCCGCCAGAAAATTGCGGCAGAGCTGGAAAGTCAGGGCTATGTGTACTATGACTGGAATGCCAGCTTCGAGGATGCGGTAAGGGAGCCCAGGGAGGCGGACATTATAGAGAGCGCGGTTTCCAGCACCCTGGGGCGAAAAAACGTGGTCATGCTGGGCCATGACGTCATTGAGGAGACGGCAGAGTGCCTGGATCAGCTTTTGGACCAGTTTCCGGAGTACCGCATGGCTCCTCTCACGGAGGATGTGACCCCGGTGCAGTTCTAGCCCTCTATCTGGTAAAGGGCCGGGGATAGCCGTAGGACAAAAGAAGGCTTTTAAGCCGCTCCTGATTGTCGGAAAGAGCCTGGGAGACGGAGGAGCCCTCCAGGAGAATTTGCCGAAGGGTTTGACAGAGAATGGCTTCTATCTTATTTTGGGGAACCACAAGGGCCTTATGCTTATAGGGTCCTTTTCTTTTTTGGGTGTAGGAGAAGCTTTCCTCTGTAATGGACATCCAGGGGTAGAGCTTTAAAAGCTCCAGGCTGTGGTAGGGAGCCATAACCGGGGATTGTCCGTCCAGGATGGTCATATAAAAGCTGGTGTCCTTCTGGCAGAGCCATCCAAAAAACCGGCAGGCCAGAGAGAGCCTTTGAGAATAGGGGTTTACCCCCAGATTCCAGCCAATGCTGGCAGGGCGCCTTCCGGGCAAAATCTTATAGCCCACCTGACCGATAATATTTTCGTGGAGGCTTCGGCTGATTTGGGTGGCGTATTCCGTGTAGGTGATGAGCATGGCTGTCCTGCCCTGGGAGAAATCCTCCACGGTCTGAGGGATGGAGGTGGCAAAGGGATGGGAGCCTGTGTAGCGCAGAGTCTCCAGGACGCTCATAAGGGCCGCCTGATTTTCCGGACAGTTCAGGCAGGGGCGGTTGTAGGCGTCCCACAGGCGGCCGTTCATGGCCCAGAGGCGAATCAAAAGCTCCGGGGCCAGCTCCTCATCGGTGATGCCAGCCAGGGAGGTGCCAAACAGGGTGGGGGATTGGGGATTCTCCCCCTGGGTGAAAAAGGCGGCGATCCGGTTAAATTCCGTCCAGGTCCGGGGCGGCTTTAGGGGAATGCCATGAAGCTTGTAATAGAGCTTCTGGCATTGGCTGTCCTCAAAGAGATCCCTTCGATAAAAGAGGATTTGAGAGCCGCCAATAAGGGGAATCCCGTAGTAGCCGTCCTGACAGCGGCAGTTTTCCATGTTTTCCGGGAAAATATATTCCGGGTGAAAATCTCCCCCAGTGATAAAATCCGTGAGATCCATAAGCAGGGAATTCTGCACCAGATAATCCAGCCAGGGAATATCATACATGCAAATGTCAAAGGCCTGGGTCTCCTCCGAGTGATGGCTGATATAGGGCAGCAGCTCCTTCTGGGGAAGATATTGAAAGGAGAGGCGGATACCGGTGCCACGGGTAAAGGAATCGCTTAGGAGCTCCACATTGTGGGCCGTGGACAGATCCGCCAGAAGGACGCGAAGCTGCATGTCCGTGCTGGACGGACACACCTTCTCCGGGGCCCCCTGTTCAAGGGGATTGGCCTTGGGAGAGCATTTCTGGCCAACCGGCGGAATATCCAGGACCTCCCTGAGAATGGAATCCGACAGAATCCGGGTTTTTTCCGTACAGTCCGGGTAACGGATATGCTTCCATAGCAGGCTTGCGGCGCAGGAGCCCAGGTGAAAGGCAGTCCGGGAGGTATAGATAACCCCTGGGGTCCGGTGGGCCTGGCTCCAGGACTCCTCCCCAAAGGTGAGCAGAAGAACCTGTCCGGGGATGGAAAGGCCCCGGTTTTTTAAGGCCTCCAGGGATCCCCAGTGCAGGGTTTCCGAGGAGGAGATCACCGCCTCCAGGGGACGCTTGCTTAAGGTGGTGAGCACGGTTTTAAAGGCATCTTCCTTGGTCAGGTTGGTGGTGCAGATAAGAGAAGAGTCCGGGGAGAGACCATTTTTAACAAAGGCCCGCTGATAGCCCAGGATACAGTCCCGCTCCGAGGAGAAGGAGGGAGGTCCCAGGACCAGACCGATTTGCCTGTAGCCTTTTTTAAGAAGAGCGTCTGTGAGGAAAAAGGTGGTCTCTTCATTTTGAAAGCCTGCCAGACATACGTCCAGATCCAGGGGGATCCGCTCCAAAAAAACGGCGGGAATATGAAAATTCAGAATGCGGCTCTGAAAAAAATCCGTATTTTGGGGCTGGCAGGTAATAAGGAGAAGGCCTGCCACATTTTGACTGATAAAATCGTTAATAATTTCACATTCCTGATCCGGCTGGTTGTTGGAAAAGGCCACGCTCACCGTATAGCCCTGGCTTTGGAGGGTGCTGGAGATTCCCTTAAAAATTTCCGCGTGGTACAGGTTGTCAATATCCGTGAGGACCACCCCGATCAGCCGGGAGCGGGGGGATCTCAGGTTCCGGGCGGAGGCGTTGGGAATGTATTTTAGCCGTTCCACGGAGTCCAGGATTTTCATGCGGGTGGATTTCTTTACAGGCTTGCTGCCCGTAAGGCAGCAGGAAACCGTAGCCATGGAGACGCCGGCGTCTCTGGCCACATCCTTTAAGGTTGCCATAGGTGCAGGCTCCTTTCTTGTCCAATTCTTTTTTGAGAGAGCTGTGTGGATTCTTTGGATCCATGGTAGCAGAGAGCCCGGGGAAAGGTCAAGAGAAAAGTAAAACGTTTAGATTTTTATTTGGGAAAAAGCCGCCTTTTCTTTCTTTTGTGCGCTATAATGGGGTTATCAAAAAGAAAGAGGTGTGTACATATGACTTCAAGAGAACGTGTGTTAGCAGCCATCAACCATAAAGAGCCGGATTATCTGCCCATGGATCTGGGCAGCAATGTGAGCGCGGGAATCTCCGGCCAGGCCTATGCCAATTTAAAGGAGCATCTGGGAATGAAGGAGGGGCATACCCGGATTTACGACGTGGTACAGCAGGTGGCCCAGCCGGAGGAGTGTGTGCTGGATCTTATTGGCGCCGATGCCTTAGACGTGGCCCGGGTATATAATGAGAAGGACAGCGACTGGTACGATGTGACCTTAAGCAATGGCAAAATCGGTCAGTGGCCCGCTTGGTTTCAGCCGGTAAAAACCGCGGACGGTGGCTACGATGTGTACCAGGACGGGGTGCTCATTGCCCGGATGCCCAAGGGAGGCATGTGCTTTGACCAGATGATTTTCCCCTACAAGGAGGACTATCCGGATAATTACGACGATCTGGATCATGCCATGGGACAGGTGCTCTGGAGCGCGCTGGTGCACGGGCCCTGGGATCATATGAAGGATTTCCCCACAGAGGATGCCTTCTATGCAGATCTCAGGGAGCGGTGCCTGAAGCTTCGGGCCAGCACGGATCGGGCTCTGATGATTACCTGCGGCTGTAATCTTTTTGAGTGGGGCACCTTCCTGCGCCGGATGGAGAACTTCCTGATGGATATCTACGCGGAGCCGGAAAGCGTGGAGGAGCTTATTGAGCAGCTCATGGTGCGCCATCTCCACACCCTGGAAAAGACCTGTGCGGCTGTGGGAGACGTGGTGGACATTCTGCGGTTTGGGGATGACCTGGGCATGGATAAGAACATGTTTATGTCCGCGGAGAAGTACCGGGAGCTGTTTAAGCCCTATCACACCAAGCTTAACGAGTATGTACATACCCACAGCCATATGAAAACCTTCCTCCACTCCTGCGGCTCCATCTACGGCGTGATGGGAGATCTCATTGACGCGGGCTATGATATCATCAATCCGGTGCAGACCACAGCCTACCAGATGGATCCTGCCCGGTTAAAGAAGGAGTTCGGAAAGGACATCACCTTCTGGGGCGGTGGCTGCAATACCCGCTCGGTCTTAAACCACGCCACACCGGAGGAGGTGTACGAGTACACCTGTCGGATGATCGACATCTTCCACCATGACGGAGGCTTTGTATTTAACACGGAACACAATATTCTGCCGGATGTTCCCCCGGAAAATATTATGGCCATGTACAGGGCTGTACAAAATGCCAGAAAATAGGGAGAGAATTCAAACATTCTGTAGGAAAGAAATTTGGGCATTTTGCTTGCGGTTTTTGTGGGAAAAAGCTAAAATAAGAGTAACATGAATGGAATTCATGGTGGTTGTGAACAAAATACAAGGAGGACTGGAAAATGTCGAAAATTCAGGAAGTTGCAGAAGCCGTTGAAAAAGGAAAGGCAAAGCTGGTGGGAGGACTTGTGCAGGAAGCCCTCGACGAAGGCTGCGATCCCGTTGAGATTTTGAATCAGGGCATGATTGACGCCATGGGCGTGGTAGGCGAAAAGTTTAAGAATAACGAGATCTTCGTGCCGGAGATGCTGGTGGCTGCCCGGGCTATGAAGAAGGGTGTGGAGGTGTTAAAGCCCCATCTGGCCAGCGGCGGAACCTCTTCTGCAGGAAAGATGATTTTGGGAACCGTTGCAGGAGACCTGCATGATATCGGAAAGAACCTGGTTGGCATGATGATCGAGAGCGCCGGCTTTGAGGTGATTGATCTGGGCATCGATGTACCCATAGAGAAATTTATAGAGGCCGTAAATGAGAATCCGGATGCAACGTTGGTTGGCTGCTCTGCTCTTCTGACCACCACCATGCCGGCTCTTCGGGATACGGTTGCAGCTCTCAACGAGCAGCCCTTCCGGGATAGAATTAAGATCATGGTAGGCGGAGCCCCCATTACCCAGGCCTTCGCAGATGAGATTGGCGCCGACGGCTACAGTGAGGATGCAGCCAGCGCAGCACAGCTTGCAAAGAAGCTGGCCGCCACTGCATAACTGCCATAGAAGCAGGCGTCTAAGCAAAAAGACGATACAGCTCTTTCTGGGCATCCGCCAAAGCCTCCTCAATGGGCATGCCGTTCTCCCAGATCTGGTAAAAGGTCTGACAGAGCACGGCCTCCACCTGATAGGGTGGAACATTGCTGGTCTTTCCCCGTAGGGGATAGATGCGGGAGTGGGAAAGGCGGATGCCCTCGTCTGTTAAGTCCAGCCAGGGGTAGAGCTTCAGGAGCTCATGGTTCTGGTAGGGATATTTCATAACAGCCTGTCCGTCCAGAATGGTCAGGTAATAGCTGGTATGCTTGGTGCAGATCCATTTAAACAGGTCCTCGATGAGGGCCTTATTTTTTGTGGATTTGCTGATGCCCATCTGCCAGCCCACATTGGCCGGCGTGCCTCCGGGAAGGGTGCAGTAGCCCACGCTGGAGAGCATATCGTTGGGCACATAGTTTTTCAGATCCCCCGCATACTCCGTAAAGGAGATGAGCATGGCCGTTTTTCCTGTGCTGAAATCCTGGAAGGATTTCTGGTGGTTGTGGGTCATAAAATGGGGAGACGCGTAGGAGCAGGTCTCCAGGATGCTCTGGTAACCCCGGAGATTCTGGGGGGTATTTAAGAGCAGCCGGTTATTCTGGTCAAAGAGGCCGCCGCCAAAGCTCCAGAGCCGGACCAGGATCTCCAGGGCCAGCTCCTCGCTCATGGAGGCAGGCAGGGAGGTGCCATAGGTGGAGGGAGACTCCGGGTTTAAGGATCGGGTGAAAAAGCGGGCGATGCCGTTAAATTCCGTCCAGGTCTTGGGAGGCCGAAGGGAGATATGGTGCTGCTCCTTAAAGGCCTGCTGTAGCTTGGTGCTGTTAAAGAAATCCTTCCTGTAAAAAAGCAGATGAGTGCCGCCGATAATGGGCAGGCCGTAATACCGGCCCTTGTAGCAGCAGTTCTCCAGGTTTTTCGGTATCATATGGGCGGTTTCCAGGGTACAGGACTGGATAAAGTCCGTGATATCCATGAGAAGCTTCTCCTGAATCAGATAGCGCATCCAGGATACATCCACCACATAGACATCGTATTCGCTCTGGAGCCTGCGGGAATCCTGGCAGATGGCGTGAAAGAGCTCCCGCATGGGCAGGTAGTCGATGTCCACCTGGGCGCCGTAAAGCCGGGAAAACTCCAGGGAAACTGCGTCCAGAGCCCGGACCGTGGGCAGGGACAAAGCCAAAATCTTAAGCTTCCTCTGGCTGGTGGGGAAGGAGAAGGGCCTGGGAGGCGGGGGAAATACCAGAGAGTCCTCCAGGTGGCGCTCCTGATGGAGCATAAATTCCGGCTCAAAGAGATGGGGGGACTGGATGTTGCGCAGAAGAAGCTGGCAGCAGTTTTTCCCAAGGGTGTAGGCCTGTCTGGAGGTGTGGAGCACATGGGGATGGTAGTTGGAGCTGTTCCAGCACTCCACCCCAAGGGTAATGACACAGATATCCTCCGGAATCCGGATATGGCACAGGTTTAACACCTCCACAATGCCCTTGGTCATATCCTCTGAGGAGGAGATAATAGCCTGGGGAATGCCCTTGTGGAGGGAATTCATAAAAATGCGAAAAGCCCCCTCCTTGGTCATATCGCAGGAATGAATGTGATCGGGATAATAGACCTTCTTGTGCTCAATATGGGCATCGGTAAAGGCATAGATACAGTCCGATTCGCTCAGAAGATCCTCCGGCCCGGTCATAAGCCCGATGGTCTGATAGCCATGCAAGAGCAGTTGCCGGGTCAGATAGTGAATGGTGGTATAATTGTCAAAGGTCTGAAAGTTTACGTTCAACCCCTGAGGAATCCGGTCAATAAAAACACAGGGAATGTGGTAGCGCACCACACTGTTCTTGAAAAAATCCGTGTTGGAGGGCTGGCAGGTGAGAATGGCCAGGCCGCTCACATTCCGGCTGATAAAATCCTGGATAATCTTGCACTCCTGGTTGGGAGCCCGGTAGGTAAAGGCGATATTCAGGGCATAATTGGCATTTTCCGCCTCATATACAATGCCCTTTAGGATCTCGGAATAATAGTGATCCTCAATATCCGGGATCACAATACCAATCTCCCGGTTGTCAGGCTCCCGGAGATTTTTGGCAGAGCGGTTGGGAATGTAATTGAGCTCCTCAATGGCCCGCATGACCTTGAGTCTTGTCTCAGGCTTGATGTTTTTGGTGCCGTTGATGCAGTAGGAAACGGTGGCGATGGACACACCGGCCAGCTCGGCCACTTCTTTTAAGGTTGTCATAAGATTCTCCCATACAAAAAGTATACAAAATATGAGTTTATTATGAATTAAAATTAGATAAATTGTCAAGTTAAATTTAAATTTAATGGTGAAACGTTTAAATTTAAAAACAAACATTTGTTGAATATGACGGAGGATTTGCTATAATAGAAGATAAGAGATAACAAAATGACAGAGTATGCAAAGGAAACGGGAGGTTTGAATGAAAAAGAGGGTATTATGTTATGGGGATTCCAATACTTGGGGCGCGGTGCCGGAGGATGGAAGCAGATATCCGGAGGATGTGCGCTGGACGGGAGTTCTGCAAAAGGAGCTGGGAGAAGGTTATCAGGTCATTGAGGAGGGCTACAACGGCCGGGTTTCCGTGTTTGAGGATGTGCTGGAGGGACGCTTAAGCGGCATCAAATATTTTGGGCCCTGCTGTGACTCCCAGTCTCCCCTGAATCTGGTGATTCTGATGCTGGGTACCAACGATCTGAAGGCCCGGTTCGGGGTAAGCGCCCGCACCATTGCCTTTGGCCTCCAGCGGTATCTGGACGTGCTGAGCATCACTCCCATGGCGGGAGAGAAGCCCAAGGTTCTCCTGGTATCGCCCATCCATATTGATCCCTCTTACAAAAATCATCCCCTGTTTTACGATATGTTTGGAGAGTACGGGACAGAGCGCTCCCAGGCCCTGGCCGAGGCTTATAAGGAATTTGCAGAGGGCGCAGGTCTTGCCTTTTTGGACGCGTCCCTGTACGGAAAGGCCGCCACAGTGGATGGGGTACATATGCATCCGGATTCTCACGAGAGACTGGGCAAGGCCATGGCTTCCAAGGTACGGGAGATTTTAGGGTAACCGAGCAGTAGAGAAAAGAGGAGGAAAGACAGTATGAGTCAAGAACCAAAAGGAACGGGAGAGGTCCTGGCATTGGAAATGCGCGGCGTGAGCAAGCGGTTCCCCGGTACTCTGGCCGTTGACCGTGTGGATTTCCGGGTAAAAAAGGGAGAGGTCCACGCGCTTATGGGGGAGAACGGAGCCGGAAAGTCCACGCTGATGAAGGTGCTGGCCGGTCTGTTCAATGATTATACCGGCGAGATTTTTATTGAGGGGGAAAAGAAAAAGCTGCATACGCCTATTATGGCCAAGGAGGCCGGCATTGGTATGGTGTATCAGGAGCTGTCCCTGGCCCGCCGGATTTCCATCTATGAGAATCTTCTGGTGGGACGCCTTCCCAAGAAAAATGCTCTGTTTATCGACAAAAAGGCGGCCATTGCCAGAGCCAGGGAATGTCTGGAGCGGGTAGGACTGGGAAACCTGGATCCCACCATCAATATTGCAGACATCAGCCAGTGTGATGCCCAGCTGGTGGAGATTGCCAAGGTGCTGGACGCCCAGCCCCGGATTCTGGTTATGGATGAGCCCACCTCCTCCCTCTCCAGAGAAGAGGTGCAGCGGATGTTTGACATTATCCGCAAGCTTAAGGAAGAGGGACTGGCTATTATTTACATATCCCATCATATGTCGGAGATTTTCGAGATCGCAGACCGGGTAACGGTGATGCGGGACGGACGAAAGGTGGGAGAGTGCGATGTCAGCGAGATCAATACAGAGCAGCTGGTAGAGCAGATGGTAGGCGAGCCGGTGAAGAGCTTCTACGCGGAGAGCGGAAGCAAAATTTCCGACGAGGTGGTTTTGAAGGTGGAGGACTTTACCCGGTGGGGCTTCTTCCATCATGTGGATTTTGAGCTGCACAAGGGAGAGATCCTGGCTATCAGCGGCCTGGCCGGCGCAGGCCGGACCGAGATTGCAAGAGCCCTTATCGGGGTGGACGCCTACGACAAAGGCAGGGTTTATCTCCACGGAAAAGAAGTGAAATTCAAAAACTTCGGGGAGGCCATCAAGGCCGGTGTAGGCTATCTTACCGAGGATCGCAAGGTGGTGGGGCTGGCGCTGACCCAGAGTGTGGCCGATAATGTCATGTCCTGTGTGATTGACAAGTACTCCAAGGGAATCCTGTATTCCAACGGCTGGAACAATGATCTGGTGGACGAGAAAATCAATGAGATGAGCGTGTATCCCGCAGACCGGAACCGCCGGGTGAACAGCTTTTCCGGTGGAAATCAGCAGAAGGTGCTCATGGCCAAATGGCTGGCAGCGGACGTGGATGTGCTGATTCTGGATGAGCCCACCCGAGGCGTGGATGTAAACGCAAAGCAGATTATCCACAATGTGGTGAAAAAATATGTGGAGCAGGGCAATGCGGTGATTCTCATCTCCAGCGACCTGCCGGAGGTGGTAGGCTTATGTGACCGGGCGGTTATCCTGAGAGAGGGCCATATCATCGGCGAGATACCAAAGGAGGGCATCACGGAGAATTCCCTGTTGATCGCGGCCAATGGGAAAGGAGAGTATGTAACATGTCAGAACAAGTAAATAACAATCCCAACCCGGCAAAGGTGGACACCAGAAAGACAGAGATTAACAAAGGAATCATTCTTTTCAATAAGCTGGGAATCTGGGTGATCGTTGTGGCCCTGGTGGTTATGGGCATGATTATCGCCATGGTCAATGGAGGCAGCTTCTTTGGCGCCAGCAATGTCCAGTCCATTCTGGAGGCCGTAGCCCTCCAGGGCATGGTGTGCAGCGGCCTGATCTATGTGGTATATGCGGGAAACATGAACGATATGTCCATTCCCCTGACCATGGCTATGGCCGGTATGATGACCGTGCAGAGCATCAACCTGGGCTTCCCCATTGCACTGGCCATCGGTCTTTTGTCCGGCGTGTGCATCGGACTTATCAACGGCTTTATGATTGGTAAATTAAAGGCCAATCCCATTATCTGGACCTGGGGCTTCAACCTTCTGCTTTCCGGAATTATCCGGGTGGTGTGGGGCGGAAAGCAGCTGTATGCAGACAGCGTGGCGGCAGATACGGAATATGCCCAGAATGCGGCAAACACCTTTTACTCCATTTCCAGAACCTATATCGGAGGCGTCATATCTCTCATGGCCATTGTGATGCTGGTGCTCTTTGCCATTTCCTGGTTTATCCATTCCAAGACCTCCTTTGGCCAGAAGCTAAAGCTGGTGGGTACCAGCTATGAGGCGGCCCGGTTTTCCGGAATCAACTGTACCAAGGTGGTGACCATGTCCTATGTGCTCTGCAGCACGGCGGCGGCTGTGGGCGGCATCTTCTACGCAGCCCTTCGAAAGACGGCTTCCTATGAGAACGGTACTGGCTATGACTTTTCCTGTCTGACCTGTGTGCTTCTGGGCGGAACGCTTCTGGGAGGCGGCCAGGGCTCCGTGGTGGGCACTCTGGGAGGCGTGCTGGCCTATGGAATCCTGAATAATATTTTGTCCTGGATAGGTCTTGGCACCTACACCAAATACGCCGTACAGGGCGTGGTATTCCTGGCAATCGTATGGATTAACACTTATTCGGAAAGAAAGTTGGGGAAAGGCTGATGGAAAGAAAAAAAATTAAGATTAACGGAAGCTTTCTGAACAATAACCGGGCATATCTTTTCCTGCTGATCGTATTGTTTGCAGGCATTTTCAGAAACAACTTTTTTACAGCGTTTAATATCAATTCCGTAACCGGAAACGGCAGCCTGGTCATGTGGCTGGGCCTGGGCTTTACCATCTGCCTCATTGCAGGGCATATGGACCTGACGGTGCAGTACGTGTCCACTCTGGCAGCTCTTCTGTGTCTGGGGCTTCATTCCCGCCAGGGGCTTCCGTGGCTGGTCTGTATTCTTATCGCCACCTGTATGGGAGTGCTGGTGGGGCTTATCAATGGATTTCTGGTGACCAAGCTTAAGATCCATTCCTTTATCGCTACTCTGGGTATGCAGTTTGTGCTGCGGGGCGTGATGTATATGTACTCCCCCGAGGAGCAGAGCATCGGCCGGGATTATACGGCTAATGAGGCCCTGAACGGAGCCTTGATTCCGGGAGTGCCCTTTTCCCTGTATTTCCTGATTACTACCCTGGTCATTGTGATTGTCATGATCTTTATGAGAAATACCAGGACCGGCAGAAATATTTACATGGTGGGCGGCAACCTGGAGACAGCCTGGCTGGCCGGCGTAAAGAGCAATCAGGTGACGACTGTGGCCTTTGTGCTCTCCTCCTCCTGCTGTGCCCTGGGGGGAGCCTTAAACGGAATCTATTCCGGAGCGGCCAATATCAGCATGGGTGAGAAAGGAATTGCGCCTTTGATGATTGCATTGACGGCCACCATTATCGGAGGAACCGATATTGCGGGCGGACACGGCAGCGTGCTGAATACCTACATATCCCTGGTTGCCGTGGCATTCCTGAGAGCCCTCTTTAAAAAGACGGAGATGCAGGTGCTGGTGATTGCCATTATCCTCATTGCCTGTATCTGCTATGAAACCATTGCCCAGTATAGAAAGAGCAAGGTTTTGGGAACCCGGCCCAATCTTCATCAGGAGTATTTAAAGGAAATAGGAAAGGGCTGAGAAGCATATTTCATTGGGTAATAAAGGCGAAGGCTTTTATTATAGAAATCAAAACAGGAGGAAGAAAGATGAAAAGAAAAAGTTTAGCAATCTTACTGAGTGCAGTGATGGTTGTGGCAGGCTGTCTGGCAGGCTGCGGAAGCTCCGGAGATGATTCCACTCCGGCCCAGACCCAGGAGCAGGAGCAGAAAAGCGAGCCGGCCGCAGAGGGCGGCGATGAGGCTGAGGCACCGGCTGAAGGCGGCGGAAGTAATCTGGATGAGTCCCTGGCGCTCTTTGACGAGGCTGTTGCAACTCTCATGACCACAGACGGACATCCCATGCTGGCTCCCGGCGTGACCTTTGACGTACCGGCTGCAGAGGGTACTGCAGAGGAGCTGGAGGCTCTGGATGACAGCGATTCTGCAAAGTGGCATTTCTATGAGTATCTGGACTGGGATGAGAGCCAGGATGCAGAGTTTCCCGCTTCCCCGGCTGACGGCTGCAAGGGCAAGCATGTCATTATGATCGTACATGGCGCACATGCATGGACCACCTGCTTCTCCGAGGCCTTTGAGCAGGCCTGTGAGGCTGTGGGCATGACCTGTGATATCTATGACCCCAACTGGGATCAGTCCACACAGGACGGCTATATTGACCAGGCTATCAATGAGCAGCCTGATGCCATTGGCGTTATCCCCGTAAGTGCGGATCATGCGGCTCAGCAGTTTAAGAAAATCACCGATGCAGGCATCCCGGCCTTCTGTGTGAACACCACAGTAAATGCAGATGCTATGAACTATGTTATGGCATTTACCGGCCCCAATGACTGGTATCAGATGAGAACTCTGGCTGATTCTCTGGGAGAGGCTATGAACGGAGAAGGCGGTGTGGCTTATATTACCCATAATGTAGGCGGTTCTCCCTATTATGCACGCTGCTATGGTCCTCTGACCGAGCTGGCTGAAAAGTATCCCAACATCAAGACCCTGGATATTCAGTCTCCGGGATTTGAGGCAGCTGCTGTGAAGCAGGTGGTAGCCGACTGGATCACCAAGCATGGCGATGATCTGAAGGCCATTGTGCTGGCAGACGACTCCGACCAGGCCATCGGTACAGTAGAGGCTATCAAGGCTGCCAACAGAAGCGACATTCTGGTAGTGGCCGCCGGTATCTCCAAGCAGGGTGCAGAGCTGGTTGAGAGCGGAGATCTGTACATGATGAGCTATCAGTCCTGCCAGGGTGACGCCGGTCTTGCCGTTAGAACCATGGCTGAGTATTTCAATGGCGTGGATATCAGCCGTGTATCCTACATTGGAACCGACGTTATCAACAAGGATAATGTAGCAGACTTTACACCTTGTCAGTGGTAATCTGAGAGAAAACAGGAGGGGAAGAAGTTGAACAGTATCGAACGTTTTAAAGCAACCGTAGAGAGAAAGCCGGTAGACAGACCCGCCTGCTGGCTGGGAGACCCCACACCGGATGCAGTTCCGGCCCTGTGTGATTTTTATGGGGTAAAGGACATTAAGGAATTGAAAAAGGTTTGCGGCGATGACTTCTACGCAGTGGAGATTCCCTACAAATCCCCCACCTGCTCCGCGATTTTCGCAGCCTTTGACTGGTATATGAACGGCAGCAATGTGGATACGGAGCACCGGACCCTGACAGCGGACGGATGCTTTACCCACTGTGAGGATCTGGAGGATGTGAAGGCCGTGAATTTCCCCTGGCCGGATCCGGAGCTCTATATCGATCCGGAGGAGTGCAGGCGCCTGGTAGACGAGGCTCCTGACGACAAGGTAGTGATGGGAATGCTCTGGGCCTGCCATTTCCAGGATGTGTGCGCATCCTTTGGCATGCAGACCTGCCTCATGAATATGGTGGCAGAGCCGGAAATGGTTCACTATGTGGATGACAAGATTGTGGAATTTTATTTAAAGGCTCTGAAGATTTTCCTGGAGGCTACCAAGGGAAAGGTTCACGCCATTCTCATCGGCGATGATGTGGGAAGCCAGAGAGGACTGATGATCAGTCCGGCGCTGATCTCCGAGTTTGTAATCCCAGGAGCGAAAAAGCTTATTGATCTGGCCCACAGCTATGGGGTAAAGGTGGTATACCACTCCTGCGGCTCCATTGTGGAGGCCATTCCCCTTCTCATTGAGGCGGGCGTGGATGTGATTCATCCCATCCAGGCTTTGGCGGCCGGCATGGATCCGGCAAATCTGAAGGCCAAGTTCGAGGGAAAGGTTTCCTTCTGCGGCGGCGTGGATACCCAGGATCTTCTTCCCCACGGCACACCGGAGATGGTGGCCGACAAGGTGAAGGAGCTGAGAGGCTACTTCCCCACAGGACTGATTATTTCTCCCAGCCACGAGGGACTGCAGCCGGATGTTCCCCCCAGAAATATCAAGGCGCTGTTTGACGAGGCCAACAAGATCTACGAATAGGGCCTGGGCTTTCAGCTAACATGTGCGGTCAAAAACAGCCGCAGGATAACAAGGGAAAGGACGGAACGAAAATGGTACGCAGATTTGGACAGATGATCAAGGTAAAACCCGAGGGAGTGGAGCAGTACAAGGCTTATCACGCCAATCCCTTCCCGGGTGTCAATGAGATGATTAAGAAATGCCATCTGAAGAATTACTCCATCTATCAGAGAGGAGACTACATGTTTTCCTATTTTGAGTATGATGGGGATGATTATGAGGCAGATATGGCCATGATGGCGGCAGACCCGGCCACCCAGAAATGGTGGGATGCAGTCACGCCCCTCATGGAGCCCCTGGAGGATCGGGCAGAAGGAGAGTTCTGGTCTGATATGGAAGAGGTTTATCATCTGGAGTAAGGACACATACGGATAGAAGTAAAACAGGGATATCCCCGGACTGCATGGTCTGGGGATATCCCTGTTTTAACACAGAAAAGTATAGAAAAAGTCAGCTGAAATGTCACATACTGCAACGAAAAGCGCACACTGGTTGGTTGTGACCGGGAAGGGGAGGTGGTAAGATAGAAGAAACAGGAGTTGAGAAAGGAGGGCGCTATGAGCAGATATTTGAATTTGGCGGATCGATTTGGCATTACCCGAAAGGAGGGGGAGCCCATTGGACGAGTGGATCCCGACAGCCTTAAGCTACCCGGGGAGGATGTGGCGGTTTTGCGGGAGCTTGGCAGGAAAAAGGCAGAGTATGCGGCCCGGCCGGAGATGGAGGAGAACCGAAAGCTTTGGACGGCAGCCAATGACCTTCAGATGACCAGGCCGCCTGTCTATGTGGACGAGATCTGCTGGAATGAGCTCAACGGAACGGGAGAGCTGAACCTTTACTGTACCCATCCCTTTGCCCGGGAGCTGGAGGATTTTCTGCGCAAGGAGCTCTATTGCTATGAGCACGGATTTGGAAACTGCATCATTGAGCCCTATGTGGAGAGCCCTCTGGTGGTGTATGACAGCGGCTTTGGCATTGACGAGGTGGTGGATATCCGGAGAACCGACCGAAACAGCGAGGTGGTATCCAGGCATTTTCATATTCTGATCCACAGTATGGAGGATATTGAAAAGATCAGGGAGCCGGAGATTATCCTGGATATGGAACGGACGAAGCAGTACACGGAGCTGATGGAGGAAATCTTTGCGGGGATCCTGCCGGTAATCGTGGTGGGGGCCAGAGGCCTCTGGTTTACTCCCTGGGATTACCTGATCCGAGTGCTGGGCATCCAGGAAACCATGCTCAATATGGTGGAGGAGCCGGAGTTTGTGGAGGCCGTGGTAAAGCGGTATGTGGACTGTGCCATGGTGCGCATGGAGAAATACCGGGAACTGGGCATTTGGGCATCGAACAACAGTTCTTGCCGGGTGGGCTCCGGAGGATACGGGTTTACGAAGGATCTGGCTCCCCGGGAGGAAGGACAGAGAGGCTGTGACACTCGGCAGATGTGGGGCTGCGGAAATGCCCAGATTTTCTCTGAGGTAAGCCCGGCCATGCATATGCAGTTCTCCCTCCAGTATGAGATGGAGTGGCTAAAGCAGTTTGGCATGAACTACTATGGCTGCTGTGAGCCCCTGCATTTTAAGATGGATTTAATGGATCAGATTCCCAACCTGCGCAAGGTATCCATGAGCCCCTGGAATAACTGGAAGGCGGCGGCCCAGCGCTGTAAAGGCAAATATGTCATGAGCTGTAAGCCCAATCCGGCCATCTTTGCCGTGGGAGACTTCCACGAAGATCTGGCTAGAAAAGAGATTGAGCAAATAATTCGGGAGACAGAAGGCTGCTCCATCGAGATTGTGCTGAAAGATATCAGCACCGTGGATTATAAGCCCCAAAAGCTGTGGCGCTGGGCCCAGATTGCCCGGGAAACCATAGACGCCTACTTCGGTTAGCCCAATCAAAAAACAACAAGCCAGTAAAGTTGCAAAAGCGCCCCAAGAGCCCCCCACAGTTCCAGTTCACCGATTTGAATAAATTCAACCAGTAAAGTCACAAAAGCACCCAAGAGGCCCCCACAGTTCCGATTTACCAATTTGAATAAATTCAACCAGTAAAGTCGCAAAAGCGCCCAAGAGGCCCCCACAGTTCCAGTTCATGAAATTTGAATAGATTCAACCAGTAAAGTCACAAAGGCGCACGAGAGGAACTTTTATGCGGGCGTGCACGCATAAAAGTTCCTCTCGTAAAAAGTGCGCCGAAGGGACTTTACTCTTCAGTGCCGTCGCGCAGCGACTTTAATAGGAGAAAAATGAAGGCATGGGATTTTTTTGACCTGTTTCAAAACGATTATACCGTCTGCCCGCCCGGCTGGGGGATGACCGGAGAATGTGCCACCTTTCACCGGATCTACTATGTGTGCGGAGGAGAGGCCTACCGCCAGGTGGAGGGACAGAACGAGCTCCTGGAGCATGGATATTTATATGTGTTTCCGGTTATGGAGCCCTATACCCTGTGGCATAATCCCCAGAATCCCTTAGAGGTGCTGTGGTTCCATGTAGAATGCAGGCCGGATTTTGTTATGGGGTACGAGAAAATAAAAATTCAGGAAAATGGAGAGCTCTACTATCTCCTGAAGGGAATCCAGGCATTGCAGGAAAATCCCGATTGCTTTGAGGAGGTGCTCTGCCTGTTTGGGGTGTTTTTAAGGCGGCTTCGGCAGCGGATCAAGCCCCAGGCTCCTGTGGGCAGCCGTATGCAGTCCGTGCTTTCTTATTTGGAGGAGCGGGGAAATGGCTGTCCCACAGTGGATGAGCTGGCGGCCTGCGTAGGCCTGGATCGGTCATATTTTTCCAGATGGTTCCAGAAAAACTTTCACATGAGCCCCTCCCGGTATTTGCTGTCCGTGCGCATGAACCAGGCCAGCAAGGCGCTCATGGAGGGAAAGAGCATCTGGGAGGCAGCGGAAGCGGCGGGATATAAGGATGAGAAGGCTTTTTCCAGAGCCTTTAAGGGCTATATGGAGATCTCTCCGGGGAGCTATCGGAAGAAATATAAGGAGTGGCTGTGAGAAAAGAGACTGGTGCAAATCCGCGTGAAAAGAATCGGAATTTTGCGCCAGTCTCTTTTTTTACAGGAAACTGCGTCCTGTAAAAGGAAATCTTTTTAAAAGGTAATCTCCACCAGCTGTTGCAGGGTAAAATCCGGAAGCTCTATATTCCAGAAGCCATCCTCCTCCGCCACGGGAAGGGGCGCACAGGCAGGATATACCAGCCCGGCTTTTGGAGTCTTGGCCTGGGCGTGGGGTTTTCGGATGCGCAAAAGTCCCCCGGACAGAGGAAGGCATTGACCTGAAAAATGCTTGGGAAGCTGGGAGATCTGATGGAGTAACAGATTTCCGTTCTCTCTTTGGGAAAAGGCTGTGCGTACCATGTGGGGGGCCTCCAGGACATTGGAGACAGCGGGAGCTTCTGTTTGTTTCAGAACATAAGCAAAAAGGTCATGGACACATGCATAAGCTTCGTCTGCACTCATGGTGAAAAGATCAAAGGAAAAATAGTAACAGCTTCCCTTTCCATAGGAATTGTGAACTCCCGCCGGAAGGGAGCTCTCGCCGCAGGGAGGCGGGCTCCACCAGTTGACCCAGTGATGGGCATCACAGGGCAGCTGGAAGCGCAGAAAGCAGGAGGCCGTATCCGGCTGGACCTCCAGAAAAACATCGCTTACGGGAGGAGTCGTGGAGCAGGCAAATAGTCCGCCTATAGACTTATCCCCGGCAAGGTAGGCGCTCCAGCCGTTGGAGCGGTAATCCTGATTGGTTCGTAGATAGCGTACACCCAGGAGATCCCTGATGGAAAAATCCCCTCTTTTCTGGGTTTTAGATTGGTAGAGCCCAGAGTGTCCGGCGCAGATAAGCGTTCCCCCCTGTCTTACATAGGCTCGCAGCTTATCGGCCATGGGCTCTGAAAGGATAAACAGCTCTGGCAGGAGCAGCAGAGAATATTCCTTCAGAGAATCCCACTCTGTGCTGGGAACCACATTCCAGGGAATCTTGGCATGCTCGCAAAGCTTCATAGCGCCCAGAATGGCCCGCAGATGAGGGCCGGATTGTTTGAGACGTAAGGTGGCGTCCTGGTAAAAATCCGGAATATTTACGTAAAGGCTGGCGTCATCCTGGAGAATGCCTGCATAGCGCACAGGCGTGTTGCCGGAAAGGAAGGGATGCATTTTCTCAATCTCCCCAAAGGCAGCTCCCACCCGGCGGGCCTCCTCCATTTCCAGGGTTCCGTCCACGTGCTAGGAAAGCGGCCCTTAGCCGTGTCTCTGGTGTAAGCGGAGGAAAACCAGTTGTCCTGCAAAATAGGCTCTGCAAACTGATAGTCCAGCTGCCGGCGGAAGGTCTCCGGGTAATGACTGGCAAAGTTGGTGGTAATAGCCAGGGTGGGATCCATGGCCTTTAGCCGTTCCTTTATTCGGCGCAGATAGGCCTCGCTGCTTTTGTTTAGAAAATCCACAATATCCTCCCTGTGAAGGGCTAAATCACAAGGGGCTTTTGGCAGCTCATAGCCAAAGCGTTCACGAAAGGCGGCCTGACAGGCCGGGCAATAGCATAGAGAGGAGCCAAAAATATCCAAAAACAGGGCGTCCGGATGATAGGAAGAGACAATCTCCTCTAATTGTTCCAGACAGTAGTCTCCATATTTGGTGCGCAGACAGTCTACCGGCCATTTGGCATAGGTGTCATCCCGAATCAGTCCTTGGCCGTCAGAAGTAGCCACCTGCCACTGGGGGTGGGACCTGGCTGCATAGGTGTCGTATTCCAGGCAGTAGTAGGCCACAAATTCCATGTGATTTCTTATAGATATTGAGGTCTTGGGAGAAAATCAGTTTATTTCATAGAAAAGTCAGGAGGAAACTATGGGAAAAGAGTACGGATTAGCTGCATTTGCACTGGATATGCCAAAGCATGTGCCCCACACGGAGTATTCTGCCCACTATCACTGAGATCTGATAAAAAAGGTGACAGGCCAGGCTGTTGGGCCGGAAAGCACAGGGGAGGAAAAACAGGCGGCTACCAGCGCCTTTGTCAAAGCCTGGGATTACAGTTTTATGTACAATACGCCTCTGGATGAATTTATTTTCGGAGATAAGCGGACCAAGATGGGACACTGCGTCTTTGCAGCCGGGGGCACGGATTTTGACCAGGAAAAATTTGAGCTTTTTGAGGATGCGGAGGATATCTACAGCTTTGACTTCTTTGAGGCTTACGGAGAGCGGGATCCCAAGGAGATTTGCGATTATTTTAATAAAAATTACCGGATTCAGACAGAACGTTATCCGGACTGTGTCAATACCAGCGGGATCTATGTGACGGGGATGTCCGGCCTTATCGAGGTGTGCGGCTGGGATATGCTGCTTCTGGCGGCCGGGGGAGATTACCACGCCTTTGGACAGGTGATGGAGCGGTATGCCAAATGGATACAGTCCTACTTTGAGGGGCTGGCCTGTCAGACATTCCCATTGTCTCCGTACACGATGACATTGTATGGGCCAGCGGCCCCTTCCTGCCCTTGGACTGGTACAGAGAGTTTCTGTTTCCCCAGTATAAGAAATATTTTGCTCCGCTTTTGGAGGCGGGAAAGAAGATTCTCTATATCTGCGACGGAAACTATACCCCGTTTATCGATGACATTGCTGCCTGCGGAGTTCACGGCTTTGTCATGGAGCCGGCCACGGACCTATCCTACGTGGCGGAGCATTACGGAAAGACCCATGTAATGGTGGGAAATGCGGATACGAGAATCCTGCTAAACGGAAATCGGGAGCAGATTTACGGTGAGGTAAAGCGCTGTATGGATATTGGAAAGCGCTGTCCAGGATTTTTCATGGCTGTGGGGAATCATATTCCTGCCAATACCCCGGTGGAGAATGCAGAGATTTATTTTGACGCGTGGCAGAAGCTGGGGGTGAGGTAGATGACAAAAAAAGAAAGAGTTTTGCGGACCTTACAATATCAGGAGACAGACCGGGTGCCCTTTGGAATCATGGGAACCAACCCGCCGGAGGAGGAACGCATGGCCAGGGATCTGAACTGTCCGTCTGTGGAGGACATGTACAGGGTCCTGGATCTGGATATCTGGCATTTGTTCCAGCCTCTGGAATACAAGGGGGAAAGCCGGACCTATATGGGAAAGCCGGCGGACTTTTGGGGAGTGCCCCTGGATATCCGAAGCTTTGGGGATACCAGCAATTATCATCCTCTGGCAGAGGTTTCCTCTGTGGAGGAGGTGGAGGCCTATCCCTTTCCCAAAATAGAGGATTTTGACACAGCCTGGCTGGAGAAGGCCCTGGAGGAACATGAGGAATTTGCCATTGAGGGCGGGCTCTGGGCCCCGATTTTCCACAATGTGACTTGGCTTTGCGGCTTTGAAAACACCCTGATGAATCTGGTGGCGGAGCCGGAGGTGTCGGCGGCCCTTATTCGGAGAATCACGGATTTCTGGATAGATTATGCCAGAAAGGTTTTGGAGACAGCCAATGGGCGGATTCTTATGATGCAGAATTGCAATGACTTTGGCATCCAGTGGGATCTTCTGATTTCCCGGCAGATGTTTTGTAAATTTTTTAAGCCAGAGCTGAAACGGCTGTATGACACCATAAAAGAGTATGATATAGCTATATTACAACATAGCTTTGGAGCCATTTCAGAGCTTTTTCCGGATTTTATAGAGATGGGTGTGGATATTATGAATCCCATTCAGGTGAGCGCGGCGGGCATGGATATCAGGACCATGGCGCAGAGGTTCGGGGGAAAGGTGGTTATGTACGGGGGAATCGATACCCAGCATGTGCTGCCGGAGGGGCCCAAAGAACGCATTCAGGCATCGGTGCGGGAGGCTCTTGCCTGTTTTCAGGACTGTGGCGGGTATATCTTAGGGCCTTCCCAGGGCATTGAGGCGGATATTTCTACGGAGCATGTAAGAGTGATGTTTGCGGAAGCTTGCCAATATTACAAGAAATAAAATTTTTAAAGGAGGAAAGAAGATGAAAAACAGAGAAAAGAAACTGTTGGCCGGGATGCTATGCCTGACCCTGATGGCCGGTTTACTCACCGGCTGCGGCGGGAAGGAGGAGTCCGTAGGAGGTACACCCGAGGAGACCGTCAGTGGGGAGAGCAGTGAAGCAGATGAGAAGGCGGCGGGAGAGGCAGAAGGACAGATTACGCTCACTTACCTGGAGACACAGCCCACGGAAACGAAAACCGCTATGGTGCAGGAGCTGTTGGATGCGTTTATGGTGGAGAATCCGGGGATTAAGGTGGAGATGATCAGCACGCCCAATGATCAGGCAGCAGAGAAAATGTTTAACTTAGCGGCAGCTAACCAGCTTCCGGATGTGATAGAGATGAATGATTCCTGGCTGGCGCTTCTTACATCCTCGGGAAATATTGAGGATCTGTCTCCCTATGTGGAGAGCTGGGAGGAGTAGGACAATATTGTGGACGCTGCGTTTCAGCTGGGCCGGGTCATTGAAGGGAAGCTCTATTATCTCCCCTATGGGCTCTGGGGAACGGCTACTTATTATAATACGGAGATGCTGGAGGCCACAGGCATGGAGCCGCCGGTGACCACCGACGATTTCTATAAGGTAGCCATGGCTATGGCGGCCCAGGGAGACGGAAAATTCGGCTATGCGCTTCGGGGCGGAAACTATGGTATGACCCATGCGGTGATGTGGATGCTGGGCGAGGTGGGAAGTCCCAATGTCATTGATCCGGAGACGGGGCTCTGTGTATTCGATACGCCGGAGGCCATAGAGGGCCTGGGGAAATATGCGGCTCTTTACCAGGATAAGGCCGCGTCCCCGGACAGCTTAAACTGGGCCTTTCGGGAATGTGTGGAGAGCTTTACCACCGGCTCCTCCGGACTTTTGATCCAGTCTAATGAGGTGGTGGGAATTTGTAACGAAAGTATGGGGGAGGGCGCCTTCAACACCACCATGCTTCCCGTGGGATCCTCTGGAAAAGCCTTTGATACCTCCGGACAGACCGGCTATGCCATGAGCGCCAAGAGCGCCAATAAGGAGGCGGCCTGGAAGCTTATTGCCTTCCTCCTTAATCCGGAAGTGAGCAGGGATTATATTATCAGTATGGGCTTTACTCC
The DNA here is from genome assembly GCA_947574135.1 of uncultured Lachnospiraceae bacterium. Taxonomy (GTDB): domain Bacteria; phylum Bacillota; class Clostridia; order Lachnospirales; family Lachnospiraceae; genus RGIG4284. Next base: position 57,751 of record CANPIM010000001.1, on the reverse strand, counting down.
CATCAATACAAAGCTGGCGGACGATCCGGCCTTCTCCGAGGGAACGGTAAAGGTCTACATGGATCAGGTAATGAGTGACCAGATTTCATTTGCAAACAACCCCTCCTATTTGCCTGAGTGGGGAGATTTTGTGACAACCTTTGGAACCGAGCAGCTCCAGATGATGTTTTTGGGACAGCAGTCGGTGGAGGATACGGCAAAGAATTTGGCAGCCTTTTTAAAGGAAGCGGAGGCAGCTTACCGCTCCAAGTAAGAAAGGGGCGTCTGGTAAGCAGCCCTGTGTGGAAAATGGCCCTGTGTGGGAAATAGCCCTGTCTGAGAAGGGAAATCATAGAAGGAGAATGGAACATGAATGAAAAAATGGGCATATCGCAGAAAAGAGGAATATTTTCAAACCCCAAAATCCTGCCGTGGCTGTTTCTGGCTCCGGCTGTGGGATTGATCCTGGTCTTTTATGGTTATCCCATTATCAGAACCATAGCCATCTCTCTGCGGGACTACAACGTGCTAAATCCCTCGGACAGTACCTTTGTGGGAGGAAAAAACTTTTCCAGGATGCTGAAGGACGGGGTGTTGAAAATATCCCTGAAAAACACGGTGATCTATGTGGTGGCGTCTCTGAGCCTGCAGTTTGTTTTGGGCTTTGCCCTGGCCCTGCTTCTGTGGGTGATCTGGATCTTTAACTCGGCGGACATTATTTATGTGATGACCAACGGCGGCCCGGTGAATGCCACCCAGACGGTTGCCAGCTATCTGTTCCAGTTGGCCTATACAAAGCATGACTATTCTCTGGTGTGTGCCATTTCCGTGGTGATCATGGCAGTGCTTTTCTGTACTCCATTGTGTATCTAAAGGTTTCCAAGTTTGAAGAGGCAGGTGAGATGTGATGAAAACAAAGATGGGATACCGGATTTTCAGGAAAGTGGCTCTTGCATTCTTTTTGATAGCAGCCCTTTTTCCCATTTACTGGATGGTGAATACCTCCTTCAAGCCTCTTCAGGATGCGGCCAGTGTTCCCATCCAGTATTGGCCGAAAAATTTTACCTGGGAGAATTATAAGGATGTGATCCGCCTCACAGACTTTCCCCGGTTCTTTGGAAACAGCCTTCTGGTCTCCATGGTCTCCGCAGGGCTGACGGTGTTGATCTCTCTGTTTGCAGCCTACGGCATTGCCCGGTTTAAATTTCGGGGCAAAGGCATGGCCATGCTTGTGCTGCTGGTCACCCAGATGGTGCCCACTCTGGTGCTTATCGTACCCCTGTTTGTGGCCTTCTCGGATTTCCATATTGTGGATACTCTGCTCAGTCTGATTATCCCTTATTTTATTATGGCCATTCCCTTTTGCACCCTGATGCTGGTGGGCTTTTTTAAGCAGGTGCCCTATACCCTGGAGGAGGCAGCCATGCTGGACGGCTGCACCAGGCTTAAATCCCTGTTTCGCGTGGTGGTTCCCGCGATTGCCCCGGGAATCGTATCCTCCTTTGTCTTTGCCTTTATCAGCGCCTGGAACGAGCTGTTCTTCGGGGTCATGTTTATTAACACTGAGCTGAAAAAGACCATTCCCCCGGGGATCAGCATGTTCATACAGAAGGTGGATGTAAACTGGGCGAACATGACGGCCGCTGCAGTATTGTCCATGATTCCGGTTATGATAATGTTCTTTTTTGTACAGAAGTATCTGGTCCAGGGGCTGGCCTCCGGGGCTGTGAAGGGGTAGAACCTGAGAAAAAGGCTGTCGCTTTCAGAATGAAAAGTCCTGAAGCGACAGCCTTCTTGGATCTGTGTTCCTATTTTATTTACAGCATATTCCGGATATCCTGATAGTCCATAGAAAGACTATCTGCCACATTCTTGCAGGTTACCGCTCCCCCATAGGTATTGATGCCGCTGAAAAGAACCGGATAATCCCTGCAGGCCTGCTCCAGCCCCCTGCCGGCAATCATAAGCCCATAGCGCTGGGTGGCATTGGTAAGGGCAATGGTGGAGGTGCGGGGAACGGCTCCTGGCATATTGCCCACACAGTAGTGATTGATGCCGTCCACCTGGAAAATGGGGTCGTCGTGATAGGTCACGTGGGAGGTCTCACAGCAGCCGCCCTGATCAATGGCCACATCCACAATCAGGCTGCCCGGCTTCATAAGCTTTAGGTATTCCCGCTTAATAAGCTTGGGAGCGGACTTGCCGGGAATAAGCACGGAGCCGATCACCAGATCCGCATCCCGAAGGGCCGTCTGAATATTTTCATCAGTGCTGTACAGGGTCTGAATCTGTGTGCCAAAGAGATCGTCCAGACAGGCCAGCCGCTCCAGATTAATATCCAGAATAGTCACCCGGGCCCCCATGCCCACAGCCAGCTTACAGGCATTGCTTCCCACCATGCCGGCACCTAAAATCACCACGTGGGCCCTGGGAGTGCCGGGGACGCCGGACAGGAGAATCCCGGAGCCTCCAAAGGGCTTTTCCAGATATTTGGCGCCCTCCTGAATGCTCAGGCGGCCGGCAATCTGGCTCATGGGAGTGAGAAGGGGAATGCTTCGGTTGGTTTCCATCAGGGTCTCGTAGGCCACGCCCTTGACCTGGGCGGACAAGAGGGCTTCTGTCAGAGGGCGATCTGCGGCCAGATGTAGGTAGGTATAGAGAATCAGGTCCTTATGAAAGCAGTCATATTCTTCCTTTAAGGGCTCCTTTACCTTGATCATCATTTCACAGGCCTCCCAGACCTCCCTGGCCTTATCCAGGATAAGGGCTCCTGCAGCGGCATATTCTTCCGTGGAAAAGCCGGAGCCAAGCCCCGCCTCCTTCTCCACATAGACCGTGTGCCCGGCGGCACAGAAAGCCCTCACGGTGGCCGGTGTCATGCCTACGCGGAATTCATTGTTCTTGATTTCTTTGACACATCCTACTTTCATTTTAGAAACCCTCCGTTTCATTTGTCAAATGGTTGGCAGAAGCCCTTCTGCCATTGGATCACTGGAATTAATCCTATCATAACCTATGAAAAAAGTTCTGTAAATACTAAAAAATACAAAAATATTTATCTTAAAATAATATAAATAACAAAAATAATTTGGATAATTAAAAATAAACAAGAAAAATTGCAAAATAAAAAATTGGATTATGGATATATTTCACAAGGAGCCAGGGAAAAGGAGGAGAAAGATGTTTCAGGAGATTCCCTTAACCCTTCGCAGGTCTTGGGCAGAACCGGACAATCCTTTTTTTCTGTTCTGCCTTATAAAAATCTGTCCCTGTTCCAGATAAAAATCCTGCTGCTCCTGTGTCAGAGATCGGAAAATATGGAGAAGCAGCTCCTCATTGCTGGAAAGTCTGGCCTCCTGTGAGCGGTCCAGCAGGAAATCCGTGGACACGTGGAAATAATCGGCGATTCGCACCAGGGTCCGGTAATCAGGCTCCCGGCTTCCCTGAATGTAATTGCCCAGGGCAGAAGGAGACAGATCCAGGGCTGCCGCCAGCTGCTTTTGGGTCATCTCGTGCAGACCTAACAATTCTTTTAAAATCTCGCCAAGCTTCATTTGGACACTCCCCCTTTGTCAATTCATACAATCATAGTTCCCTTTTGATTTTAGATGCTGGCAGGGGATAATTGGCAATTAAAACACATAATGGGTTGACTATACATATAATGTGTTATATCATAAATGAAAACCAATGATACGGAAATGTCCGTATGGACCGTGCAAAGGGTGGTGTCATTGCTGTGATAGGAATCGGAACCAGGGTAGGCCTTCTGACAGTGGAGGAGGCCACCCAACAGAGAAAGGCCGGATATACCGTCTGGCGCTGCCGCTGCGATTGCGGAGGAGAGCTTTTATTGGATACCCGATGCCTGCAGAGAGGAACCGTAAGGGACTGCGGATGTGAAAGCATGGTGAAACCCGGACAACGGGATATTTCCGGTATGCGCTTTGGAAGGCTGGTGGCCATTCGCCCGACCAAAGAGCGGGGCAGCCGGGGCAGCACCGTATGGCTCTGTAAATGTGATTGCGGCAAGGAAACCAAGGCGGAGCTTGGGCAGCTGACAGCAGGCTATAAGAAAAGCTGTGGCTGCCTGAGTCATCCTCCTCAAAAAGATTTTATTGGAAAAAGCTTTGGGAAATTGACGGTTGTGGCCTATGGGGGAAAGCAGGGAGGCATGCACCGATGGAAATGCCGCTGTGCCTGCGGAAAGGAGACGGTGGTGGGGCAGACCCTTCTCCAGACCGGAAAGACCAAGAGCTGCGGCTGCCTGCAGGCCACGATTTACCGGGAAAACCTGGAGCTTGTGGACGGAACCTCCCTGAAGGCCTTAAGAGCGGTAAAAAGCGGACGCCTGATCAAAAGCAATACCAGCGGTTATAACGGGGTTTATTTTGATAAAAAGCGGAGACGATGGGTGGCGCAGATTACCTTTAAGGGGAAAACCACATATCTGGGCGCCTTCCCGGAGCTTACGGATGCGGTAAAAGCCAGGAAACGGGGAGAAGAAGTCTACGACCGGTTTCTGGATCAGTTTGACGGGCCAAAAAACGAAAAGCCTGTTTCCGGGGGGAGCAGCCATGAGTGACAGACAAATTTTATATTTTCAGCTGCTGGGTTCCTTTTCCTATGGCTCTGAGGAATGCATAGAGAATGAGGCAGAGATAAGGGCCGGAAAAAAGACCCGGTCCTTTTTGCAGTACCTGCTTGCACATCATGAGAGGAGCATTTCCTCGGAGGAGCTGATCCAGACCTTTTGGCCGGAGCATGAGGGCGTATCGGCAGATACCCTGCGGCGTATGCTGCACAACATTCGAAAGCTTTTGAAAAGTATGTTTCCCGGGCAGGTGAAAGTATCCGGCAGAGCGCGTTTAAGGGCGTGCTTTGCCGGATTTTCTTTTCCCTTAAGAATAAGATTTTAAATTGAAATTTAGAGAATAGGATGCTATGATGGAGGAAAGGAAAAGTAGAAATATATAATAATTGATGGGAACTGTTGATTTTAGGAGGAGGATCACATTGAAATTTTTGGAAGTCAGATTAAAAAATTGGAAAAATTTTGGCAGTGCAAATTTTGAACTTTCAAATAGAACATTTATTATGGGGGCAAATGCAGCAGGAAAATCTAATTTATTAGATGTTTTCAGATTTTTGAAAGATGTTACTACTAACGGGTTACAAAAGGCGGTTAATTCTAGGGGGGGAATAAAAAAAGTAAGATACCTAAATGCAAGAAATAAAAATTATATTGAAATTTTTGTACGACTTGCTGATAATAGGGAAGATATTTCTGTTGAATGGACCTATACTTTACAATTTAATTCTGCCGGAGGAAGGCATGAAAATAGGGATATTAATATCAGTTTAGAAAAGATAACATGTGGAAATAATATTTTATGTGATAGAAAATATTCTGATGGTGACTATTTATCAAATCAGTTTACGTATTTGGAGCAGCCAGCAATGAATATGAAATACAGGGCTCTCTATGAATGCTTTAAAGGGATTTCCTATGTAAATATTATTCCTCAGTTAATTCGTGAGTCTGATTCTTTTATTCCCTCTGTTGCCGCGGAAGATTTTTATGGAAGAAATTTGCTGGAAAGTATTTCGGCATCCCCTGCAAGAAACCGGACCTCAAAGCTAAATATTATAAATAAAATATTAAAACTGGCAGTCCCTCAATTTTCAAACTTAGAATATAAACAAGATGAAAAGGGGCGTCCTCATCTGCAAGTAAAATATGAACATTTCAGACCGCAGGGGGCATATCAACAGGAAGATCAGTTTTCCGATGGCACTCTAAGGCTTTTGGGAATTATATGGGCAATTTTGGATGGCCCAGGAGTTTTGTTACTAGAGGAGCCGGAATTATATTTACATTCAGAGATTATAAAGCAGCTGCCAATGTTTATAGCAAATGCCCAGAAGAGTAAACTTGTAAAAAATCGGCAGGTGATTATATCATCCCATAGCTATGATTTAATTGACACAGATACGATAGATTTGGACGAAATAGTGATACTTGAGCCGGGAAAGGAAGGCACCATAATAGAAAAGGCCAGCAAGAGTGAGACAGCAAGAGCAAAGATAGAAGCAGGTTATACACCAGCCGATGCAGTGATTCCAAAGGTTACCCCAAAAGGAATATTGGAGGGGCAATTGTCATTGTTTGATTTTATATAACAGGAGGTAAAATGACTGTATACATAGGAGGAGAGGATTTTGTAACAAAACAAATTGCAAAACGTTTGATTAAGTTTTGCATTCCTGGAATGGAGGTGGAATTTGAAGATCTAACATTTCGTGCACATGGTACGCGAGCATTGGAAACACTTGGGATCATGTTAAATTTTGCAAAAAATCATCCTGTTGTATGTGTTTTTGATTCGGATAATCACTGTATTATTGAATTGCTAGATAAATATACGCACAATAAAAAGAATGTTGATTATGCAGCATTAAATTTTGCTGTTGATGAGGCAGAAGCATGGCTAATGGCTGATAGACAAGGATTAGCTGGATACTTTGGTATATCAATTGATAAAATTCCCGTAAAGCGTCAAGGAGATTCGGAAATATCTAATAATATTCCTTATAAGACAAGCTTGTATATTTTAGCTGAAATTGCGCCATTGTCCAACGTGGCATCTATTAGAGAAGCCTTAGCTTTTGAACGACCAGGGAAAAAACCTTCAACATATAATTCTGTCTGGGGGAAATATATTGATGAATTGTGGAATATTGATGAAGCCTGTGCAAATTCGGAAAGCTTAACAAGAGCAATAAAACGAATAAAAAGAATCTTCTAATATACAATTCATAAATAAAAGTGGAAAAATCATTCCAAGTATGATACACTTCTTTTATTACCGTTTACGGTAATACTATTCTAAAAGAGGGAGAAAGAGAAATGAAACGAGAGAGAAGCAGTTTTTCCAACAGAGTCGGCTTCGTTTTAGCTGCGGCCGGTTCCGCTGTGGGATTAGGAAATATCTGGAGATTTCCCTATCTGGCCGCAAAGTACGGAGGAGGAATTTTCCTGCTGGTGTATCTGATTCTGGCAGTGACCTTTGGCTTTGCCCTGATGATTACTGAGATTTCCATCGGCAGAAAAACCGGACTCAGCTGCATTGAGGCTTACCGGACCCTGCATCCGAAATTCGGATTTCTGGGCTGGCTGGCATCCCTGGTGCCCATTATTATCACGCCTTATTACTGCGTAATCGGGGGCTGGGTTGTGAAATACTTTTTTGAATTTTTAAGAGGACACGCAGCCCTGGCAGCGGAGGACACCTTCTTTACCAGCTTTATCAGCGTGGGAGAGAGCGGGATTCTGGGGAATCCCCTGTTCTGGTTTATCCTGTATGTGCTTTTGAATGTGGCGGTAGTGCTGTTTGGCGTGGAAAAGGGTATTGAGAAGGCCAGCCGGATTATGATGCCCTTGCTGGTAGTGCTGTCTGTGGGCGTGGCTATCTTTTCCCTGACCATTCCCGGAGCCATGGAGGGGCTTAAGTATTACCTGCTTCCGGACTTTAAGGACTTTTCCACCACCACGGTGCTTGCGGCCATGGGGCAGCTGTTCTACTCCATGTCCCTGGCTATGGGTATTATGATTACCTACGGCTCCTATATGAAGAAGGAGGACAATCTAGAAAAATCTGTAAGCCAGATCGAGATTTTTGATACAGCCATTGCCTTTATTGCCGGCCTTATGATTATCCCGGCTGTGGTAGCCTTCTCCGGCGGCTAAGATATCAATGCAGGCCCGGGCCTGATGTTTGTGACCCTGCCCAAGGTATTTGGGGCCATGAAGGGCGGAGCCGTTGTGGGATTGGTGTTCTTCCTGCTGGTAATGTTTGCGGCCCTGACCTCCTCCATCTCCCTGATGGAGACGGTGGTTTCCATTTTCCAGGATAAGCTTCACTGGGAGCGGAAGAAAGCCACCATCATTGTGGGAATCGGCGTGATCGCCATTGGTACCCTTTCCTGCCTGGGCTATGGACCCCTGTCCATGGTGAAGCTTTTGGGAATGGAATTCCTGGATTTCTTTGACTTTATTTCCAATTCCATCCTGATGCCGATTGTGGCCTTCCTCACCTGTATTCTCATTGGTCATGTGGTGGGAACCAAGGTGGTTTCCGATGAGGTGGAGGCATCCGGTCGCTTTAAGAAAAGGGGACTGTTTCAGGTGATGATCCGCTGGGTTGCGCCTATCTGTCTGGTGGTAATCCTCTTAAGCGAGATTCTGAAGGTGCTGGGCATCATCTCTGTTTAGAAGCTCCTAAAAGGCATAGAAAAGAGAAAAAAAGGCTCTGCAAAGGCAGAGAGGAAAAGGGCTCCGGCCTGGCAGTGTTTTTGCCGGCCGGAGCCCTTTTTGAAAGGAAAAAAGAAAAAGTAATAAAAAATGAAACTGTCTTAAGCTTTGGCAAAGCTGTAGCTGGCAGCGCCGGTGTCCTCGTCATAGGACTCCATGGTAAAGGCGAAGCCATTTTCCCGGGCCAGCACATCCATGACGACCTCTGTGGTATACCGGTACCAGGCAGAAACCTTGCGGTTGGTGGCGTGAAGATGGCGCACAGCCGGGCAGTACTTGATGGACACCTTCATGGAATCCCCGGTTCTCGTAAGCTCCAGGGCGTCGGAGGCCTTCTCCTTCTCATAGGTGTCTCTGATTTTTGCCTCTAAGGCCGAGAGCCCTTCCTCCTTGATGGCGGCAAGAAGCTTTCCGTAAACCGCATGGGTATAGCGGGTGAGATATTCCTTCACAGCCTCTGTGCCATAATTTTGTCCCAGATATTCCACGCCCATATTCATGCTGCTGTGGAAATCCCGGTGGAAGTATTCATTCTGTGCGGCCTTTCTGTCCATAATCTCCGTATTCTCATCAATAATCACCCGGCCGTCAAAGACCTTGGGGTCATAGATCAGCATAGAGCAGGCGGCATGATCCACTCCGTTAAAGTTGTAAATGTATTTCAGGCCAACCTTATCTACGGCGCCCCGGTAATAATCACAGTGGAGGCAGTAATCCCGGTAGGGGGTGATGCCGATTTCTTCCTTGGCCGTTAAGAGGCGGCCCTTGGAGGGACAGTGGTGCATGACATTCATAAACCACCCGGCCTTTTCATTCAGGTACATGGTAAAATCCGCAGCCTCCTCGTTGAGGGTGCCGGCCCAGTAGGAAAAGCAGCCGCGGATGCCTTCCTTCTTCACGAAATTCACCAGGGGAATGCCGTCGCCTGTGGGAGCAAACAGGTAATCCCAAAAGCGGGTGACCTCCTCACGCCCATGCTTTTCCTCCAGATACGAGAACAGCTCGCTGTAGGACAAAATAAACTCAGTACAAGATATCATGATGCTCCTCCTATGAAAATTATTATTTTACCAGACAGAAGAAACCCTGCCTGTGTATTTGTGGAAACAAAACTTTCTAAAACGAAATGTCCAAATATTCTGATGTTCTTATTAAAACACAAAAACAGAAAAAAAGCTAGTGGAAAACAAAAAATAGAGTGAAAAATTTAGGGGGTGGAAAATATAAAAAATGCACAAAAAACAGGAAAAAATAAAATATTAGTTGACAAAATATTAAATAAAGGATAAGATACGGGTAAATCTTCCTGTAAAATAAAAGGGGTATAGGGAAGCAGTGCGGATTTTCATTGGGGAAAACAAAAACTTTCTAAACAGAAAGATGCTTTCTAAAACGAAACATATCGGGGAGATGAACCATTGAGATTGTGATAAAGGAGGACTTATTCATGCTGACAGACACCACAGAGAGAGGCGTTTCCCAAAATGGGCTGTTAGATGGCCTGAAGGAGTTTTTGAGCAATTATGTCATTGTAATTCCCATTCTGTTGTTGATTGTGGTTTGGACCATTGTGGCGCCAAACTTTATGACCTACAGCAACTGGATGAACATTTTGCGACAGGTTTCCATGATTGCCATTTTAGCCTCCGGTGCATTTTTCATTATGGCAACAGGAGATTTTGACTTGGGTCTGGCTTCCGTGGTAGGTCTCACCGGCTGTGTGTTTGCCAAGCTTATGGTAAACTTTGGGTGGAGCCCGGTGCTGGCCGCAGTGGCAGCCATTCTGCTCGGGGTTTTGACCGGTGTTATCAACGGATGCATGGTGACTTTTTTCGGAATCCCGGCCTTTATAGCCACTCTGGGTATGCAGTATGTGGCCCGAGGGTTGTGCTATGTGGTAACGAATTCCTACCCTATTACAGGATTGCCGGAATCCATTGGATGGATTGGAAGAGGATATCTGGGAATTGGGGGGAAGGAGCTGGTACCCTGGCCGGTGGTCTTTATGGCTGTGATTTACGTCATTGTGGCTTTTGTGGCTGCCAAGACAAAATTCGGCCGCTATGTGTACGCGGTAGGCGGCAATTCGGAGGCAGCCTATCTTTCCGGTATTAATTCCAAGCAGATTAAGAGAGCCGTGTTTACCATCGGCGGTCTGATGGCCGGTCTGGTGGGCATCATTCTTACCTCCCGGGTTAGCTCCGGACAGCCCATTGGCGGAACCGGCTGGGAGTTCAAGGCTGTTATCGCCGTAGTTATGGGAGGCGTATCCCTGACAGGAGGAAAGGGAAAGCCCATTGGGGTAGCTATGGGCGCTGTGTTTGTAGGTATCCTGGAAAATGGAATGACCCTTTTGAATATTAACTCCTATCTGCAGCAGGTGGTACAGGGTATCGTGCTGGTGGTGGCCATCGGCTTTGATGTTTACAAGACCAAGCGCCAGGCGGAAGCAAAGTAAGGAGGCTGACAGATGGATAATCGAGAGGTCGTTCTGGACATTAAAAATATTACCAAGACATTTCCCGGGGTAAAGGCCCTGACTGATGTAAGCTTTCAGGTGCGAAAGGGAAGCGTTCACGCTCTGGTGGGGGAAAACGGGGCGGGAAAATCCACCCTGATCAAGGTGCTTACAGGCGTATATAAGGCAGATGGCGGCAGCTTTGATTTCAAGGGACAGGAGGCTCACGTGACCACGCCTCTGGAGGCCCAGAAGCTTGGACTTAGCGTGGTACATCAGGAGCTAAAGCTGTCGGAAACCCTGTCTGTGGCAGAGAACATCTTCCTGGGCAGGCCCTTTATGACCAAGGCCCATTTGATAGACTGGAAGAAACTGCGGATGGAGGCAAAAAAGCTTCTGGATAATCTGGGAATTGATTTGCCTGTGGATCGGGAGGTATCCCGGTTGTCCGTGGCACAAAAACAGATCGTGGAGATCTGTAAGGCCCTGTCTTTTCACGCAGAGCTGATTATTATGGATGAGCCCTCGGCCACCCTGACGGATAAGGAGCTGGACAGCCTGTTTCATATTATTGATATTTTAAAGGAACAGGGAGTGACCGTGGTTTATATTTCCCACCGGATGGAGGAAATCTTTAAGATTGCGGATATGGTGACCGTCTTGCGGGACGGCTGCCAGATTGCAACCCTGCCTGTTTCCCAGGTGGACAGAAACAAGCTTATTACCATGATGGTGGGGCGGAATCTGGACGAGGAATATCCCAAGCTGGAGGCGGAGATTGGAGAGGTGGCCCTGGAGGTAAAGAATCTTTCCACCCTAAAGCTTCTCCACGACGTGAATTTTACCGTGCGCCACGGGGAGATCGTGGGTCTGGCCGGTCTGGTGGGAGCCGGACGTACCGAGACGGCCCGGGCCATTTTCGGGGCAGACAAGCGTACCAGCGGAGACATTTACATTGACGGAAAAAAGGTGGATATTCACTCTGTGGTAGACGCCATTCGACATCGCATTGCTCTGGTTCCCGAGGACCGGAAGGAGCAGGGGCTGATCCTGATCCACTCCATTAAGCACAACACCTCCATTGTGGATCTGAACAACGTGTGCAGCAATGGACTTTTGAATTATAAAAAGGAGAAGGAGCTGGCGAAAAAATACATAGCCATGCTGGGAACAGCCACTCCCTCTGAGGAGAAAGAGGTGCGCCTGCTCTCCGGGGGAAATCAGCAAAAGGTGGTTCTGGCCAAATGGCTGGCCGTGGACTCGGAGATCTTAATCTTTGATGAGCCCACCAGAGGCGTGGACGTGGGAGCCAAGGCGGAGATCTATAAGCTTATGTGCAGTCTGGCCCAGAAGGGCAAGGCCATCATTATGATTTCCTCGGATATGCCGGAGCTTATCGGCATCTGTGACAGATGCTATGTGATGCGGGAGGGCACCATTTCCGGAGAGCTGGAGCGAGCAGAATTCAGCCAGGAGGCCATCCTGGAGTTTGCAGTATCTTAAAAACCGAACCCTTTGTCATGGGGAGACTGGCGGAGGAAGATATAGACAGCAGCCGGTCCGCCGCCCCCTGGTGACAGTATATATATTATGAAGAGGGCGTGTGTCCGGAGAGAAAAATCTGTCCGGATGCAGGAAACAAAAAACAAGGATTTTCAAAAGGAGGATGCTTTATGAAGAGAAAGATAGTCCGTACAATCACGGCAATGTGTCTGACAGCGGCCATGGTATTGGGGCTTTCAGCCTGTGGATCTAAGGAGGAGACTCCGGCCAGCGCTCCGGAGGCAAACACGGAGAAAGAGGCGGACACGGAAAAAGAGGAAGGCGGCGAGACTGTGGAGCCGGCGGCCGACGGAGAAAAGATTAAGGTAGGCGTGGATCTGTATTACCGCAGAGACGAGTATTATGTAGACCTGGAGACCACCTTCCGCTCTTATGGGGAGGAGAAGGGCTATGAGATGCTGATTGTGGATGCGGACGGCGACGTGCCCACCCAGATCAACCAGGTAGAGGACTTTATTACCCAGGGTGTGGATATTATCCTGATTGCAGTAGCTGACCCGGTAGCTCTGATTCCGGCAGTTCAGGAGGCCATTGATGCCGGTATCCCGGTTATCTGCTATGATGGGGGGGTTGAGTCCGACATCTGTGCAACCAAGGTTATCTTTGATTTCTACGAGGATGGTGCCATCGTAGGTGAGTGGGCCAAGGAGTACATCACGGAGAATCTGGACGGCAAGGCTAAGGTAGCTGTACTGGATTTCCCGGCTTCCCCCATTGTGTGCGGACTGCGGGCCCAGGGCTTTGCGGAGACCGTTTCCCAGCTGGAGGGCGTGGAGATCGTGGCACAGCAGGATGGCAAGGCTACCCGTACAGATTCCATGAGTGTGATGGAGAATATTCTCACGGCAAATCCGGATGTGGATCTGGTATATGGCATCAACTATGATACAGGCGCGGGAGCTGCCGCTGCCATTGAGGCCGCCAACTCTAAGGCTATTGTGTGCTGCAATGCATGGGGCCAGGAGGGCTTCCAGCAGCTGGAGGACAATCATCCCATTATCAAGTGTATGGCAGCCTCCTCACCGGTTACCCAGGCGAGAGATGCCATTGACGCCATTGCTCCGGCTCTGGCCGGGGAAGAGCTGCCTGCAGAGACTCTGTCCCATTCCCAGCTTTTGACTGCTGAGAATATCAAGGACTTTGACTGGAGATCCATCGTGGCAGCACGGGAGAATTAAAACACAGTCTTTTCCCGGAAACGTGACTGCCAGGCTGCTGCTGGAAGGCAGGGCTTTGCCGGGATGAAGCTAGGGGAGGCATTCCGTTTGGAGTGTCTCCCCATAAGAGGCATAAAGGAAATCGTACAGGCAGGAGGATGACAGATGGCAGTGTATTTGGCGATTGACTTGGGCACTACAGGCTGTCGCAGCATTTTATTTGATGGCAGTTTGCGGCAGATAGCAGACAGCTATCAGGAATATGGGTTGCTCACGCCAAGAGAGGGCTGGGTAGAGCAGGATGCCGGGCTTTGGTGGGAGCTTACGCTGGAAACAGCGAAACGAGTGATAGAAAAAGCAGGGATTCCGGGGAGGGAGATCCGGGGAATCTCCGTAAGCTCTCAGGGAATTACACTGGTGCCGGTGGATGAGAATTTGACCCCTCTGTGTAATGCCCTGAGCTGGCTGGATGTACGGGCCGGCCAGGAGAGCGCGCAGCTGGAGAGGGATTTTGGCTCTCGGTGGATGTTTACCATGACGGGAAAGCCCATCGATCCGGCATACTTTTTGCCGAAGGTTCTCTGGCTGAAAAAACACAAACCGGAGATTTGCCAAAGGGCTTGGAAATATCTGATGCCCATGGACTTTTTGATTGGAAAGCTCACGGGAAGGTGCGTGACGGACCATAGTATGGCCTCGGGCACTTTGCTCTATGATATAAAGAAGAACTGTTGGTGTGGGGGAATACTGGAAAAATATGGAATATCGGAGAAACAGCTTCCGGAACTTGCCTGGAGTGGAGAGGCAGCGGGAACGGTGCTGCCGCAGATAGCCCAGGAGCTGGGCCTTCGGGAGGACTGTGTGGTGGGAGTGGGAGCCCAGGATCAAAAAAGCGCAGCCCTTGGGGTGGGGCTTACGGAAGGGGTCATGACCATCTCCCTGGGAACCTCCGGAGCTATCAGCCGCTACTGGACAGAGGCCCGGACAGAAGGGGACACCCGGATTGGCTGGTGCGGCTACGTGCTTCCGGGAACCTGGGTCACGGAAGGGGTTATCAATACGGCGGCAGCCACCCTGCGCTGGCTCCGGGATGTGATGTTTCCGGGCGCAGATTATGAGGTGATGAATCGGGAGGCCTTGGCGGCCCGGGAGCGGGGGAGCAGCCTTCTGTGCTATCCCTACCTGAACGGTCCCAGCAGTCCGGACAATTATCCGGATTCTCAGGGCTGCTTTTACGGGGTGAGTTTAGGCACTGTGCGGGGAGACTTTGCCCTGGCTGTCATGGAAGGTGTTGCTTTTCAGGTACGGATTCTTTTGGAGGCCATGGACGCAGGGACAGGGGTACATACTTTGGTTCTGTTCGGGGGCGCCTCCAAGAGCCCTCTGTGGTGTCAGATTATCGCGGATGTGACGGGAAAGAAGATCCGGGTTTCCGAGACGGCGGAGGCAGCGGGAGCCGGGGCTGCTGTCATGGCCGGTATGGCGGCGGGAGATTTTGAGAGGGATGCCCTTCCCCGTGTGGCGTGCAGTCAGGAATACGCGCCGGGAGAGCTTTTGGGAGCATATGAGGAGAAATATCAGGGATACAGAAGGCTTGAGCATAAGCTTTGGCGTTGATGGAGGAAGCGGACATGTTCTATATTAAAAATGCGAAGATTGTACTGGAAAATGGGATTCTCTGGGATGGAACGCTGGGACTATCGGGAGATCGGATAGCAGTCCTGGGACCGTCCGGAGAGATTTCCATTCCGGAGGGGGCAGAGGTATTGGACGCCCAGGGTCTTTATGTGGGACCGGGGTTTGTGGATCTTCATGTACACGGGGGCGGCGGCTATCTGTTTTTTGAGGAGCCAGAAGGGGCTGCCAGGCATTTTCTAAATCACGGAGAGACTACCGTGCTGCCCACCTTCTATTATGACCTGTCCAGGGAGGAGTTTCTGGAGTCTGTGGATCGGGTGCGGGAGGTCATGGCTTTAGAGGGAGCCGGCCGGGCCATTGCCGGTATCTATATGGAGGGGCCCTACATGAATCCCAAGTATGGGGCCAGCCCGGAAAAAAATAAGTGGCAGGGGGATATCTGCAAAGAGGAGTACAGCGCCATTGTGGACAAGGCGGGGGACCTGGCAAAGATCTGGGCGGTTGCACCGGAGCGCAAAGGATTGGAGCCCTTCCTGCAATATGCCAGGGAAAAAAATCCGGACACCGTGTTTGCCATCGGCCACAGCGAGGCCACGCCGGAGCAGATCCGTCGATTTAAAAAGTACGGGGTAAGCTTGCAGACCCACTGTATGAATGCCACCAGCCAGATTTCCACGCTTACGGGAACCCGGGGGTGCGGTCCGGATGAATACTGTTTGATGGAGCCGGATATGTACGCGGAGCTTATCTGTGACTCCCATGGCATGCATGTGCAGCCGGATCTTATCCGCTTGGTGCTGCGGACCAAGGGAATAGACAAGGTGGTGCTGATTACGGACAGCTTTGTGAGCAAGGAGGAGATCCCGGCTGATATGCAGCATATTGCAGATTTGCAGTTTGATGCCAACGGGGATCTGTGCGGCAGCAAGCTGACCATGGAGGTGGCCTGTCGAAATTTGATGAGCCATACAAACTGTGGAATCGCCCAGGCCTTTTTAATGGCCTCCCGCAATCCGGCCCGGGTGATTGGGATGGAGGAGGAGATAGGAACCATTGCTGTGGGAAAACGGGCCAATCTGGTTCTGGTGGATGATATGTTCCGTGTAAATACCGTGATTTTGGAAGGGAGAATTTGGCAGTAATGGGAAAGCAGGCAGAGCGTCTGAATCGTATTCTTCAAAAGCTGGAGATGTGGGGAGCCGTTTCCGTAAGTGAATTGAGTGCAGATTTGCAGACCTCTGTGGTAACCATCCGCAAGGATCTTAAGCTTTTGGAGGAGCAGAGAAAGCTGTCACGGGTAGCCGGGGGCGCTGTGCTGTGTCAAAAGGAGTGCGGAGACATTACGATTACAGGGCGTGTTCCCAAGGTCAAGAATATGGATCTGAAGCACGTGGTAGCCAGAAGAGCCGCCCAGTTTATAGAGGACGAGGATTCTCTTATCGTTACCTGCGGCGCTACGCCTCATCTCACGGTGGCCTATGCAAAGCAGAGGCGAAATCTGAAAATCGTTACAGATTCCCTGGTGATTGCCGAGGATTTATGCCGCCGGCCGGATTATCAGGTGATTATTCTGGGAGGCGAGATTTATACTAAGGATTCCTTTGTGCATGGGCGGGATGCGGTGCGCCAGGCCAACCGCTATATGGCGGATAAGGCCATTGTCACTATGGACGGAGTGGATGTGAGGGCGGGGCTTACCACCCTGCGGGTGGAGGGGGCGGATACCCTGAAATCCATTTTGGCCAGGGCAAGAATGCGGATACTGGTGGCGGATATTACCAAGATCGGTTTGGAAAGCTTTTGCCATGTGGGCAATATCCGGGATGCGGACGTGCTGGTGACCAACCGGACAGAGGATGAAAAAAAGCTTGAGATTCTGCATCAGATTTCTCAAACAGGTGTAGTTGTGGAGTATGCTGAATAAAAAATAAAAATGGTAAAGTGAGGTAAAGTGATGATGAAAGCAGGCATGGCAAGAGTAGACATTTCGCCGGAAAAGGGCGAGGAGCTGGGTGGATATCCTCATTATGCCAGGAATAACACCGGGGTACATGATCCCTTGTACGGGGCATGCATGTATGTAAGCGACAAGGGACAGGAGGTAGCCATGGTTACGCTGGATCTTCTGTTCTTTTCCAAGAAGCATGTGGCGGAGGTGAGAAAAAGAGCAGAGGCAGCCTGTGGGATTTCAGGCAGCCATGTGATGATCAGCTGTTCCCATACACACTCCGGGCCCTGGGCCGCCGGAAGGCTGGATATTGAAAGCCTGGAGGCCGGGAAGGAGCAGCCCAAGGAATATGTGGAGGGGCTTATTGTAAAGATTGTGGGGATCATATCCCAGGCCAAGGAGCAGGCCTTTGAGGCGGAGTTTGCAGCAGGCACCACAGTGTGCGGGGCAGAGTCGGGAGTGGGCGGAAACCGCCGTATGCCGGGAGGACCTCACGATCCCCTGGTGAGTGTGCTGGCTGTCCGGGATCTGTCTGGCAAGGTTCGGGGCATGTATGTGAATTATACCCTGCATCCCACCTTTATCCATGAATGGAGCACTGTGTGTACGGCGGATTATCCCGGGTATCTGCGGCTTCAGCTTCAGGAGATGGAGGAGGACGTGGTGGTGTGCTTTGCCCAGGGAGCCTCTGGCAATCAGTCCAGCCGCTATTACCGGAAGGGGGAGAGCTATCCGGAGGCAGAGCGGGTAGGACGGACCCTGGGAAAGGCGGCTCATTCCGTTTTGGAGCGGGCTTCCTGGAAACAGGAAATGGACATCGCGGTGGCCGGGGCAGAGCTTGCCCTGGAGCTTCGGACCTTTGGCACCGAGGAAGAGCTGGTGGAAAAGGTGGCCAGGGATAAGAAAAATTATGAGGAGCTCTATGGGAAATACGGCAGCTCTAAGAACCGGGAGGAGTATTATCTGTGGCAGAATGCAAATCTGAAGCTTTTGGGCTCCGAGGATCAGCTGGGCTATGTGCGCATGCAGAAGAACGGGACCAAGATAGAGCTTCTGGATGACGAGCAGCCTGCGGAGATTCAGATTATCCGCTTGGGAGACACCTGCGTGGTGGGAGTTCCCGGGGAGGTCTTTGTGGAATATGCCCTGTTTATAAAGGCTATGGCAGGCTTTGGAACCGTGGTGTTCAATGAGCTGAGCAATGGCTGTCTGCCTGGCGATCTCTATACGCCGGAATCCCTGGTGGAGGGCGGCTATGAGACAGACACCTCCATGCTGGGGGAGGAGTTTGGCGGGCATTTGGTGGAAAAGGTACTGGAAACCATAAAAAAGGTGAAATAACAGGAGGAAAATAAGTATGAGCTTGCATTACATGGGTGAGGATCTGTTTACATTCCGGGCGCCGGAGTTTTATCCCTTTACGGATACGGAGGAGATCAAGCGGTGTCGGGCTATCACCAGGGAGGATATTGTGGCAATGGGAGGAAAGCATCCCAGCGGAAACCCCAATATCCGGGTGGATGTGCTTATGAACGAGGAGTTTGAGATGGTCATGCTCACGGATATGGTGAAACGCATTGTGGAATCGGATCGGGAGGACAAAAAGGTAGTGATGATTATGCCCAATCCCTGTCCCACCTACCGGAAGGTAGCCTACATGCTCCGGGAGATGAATGTAAATTGCCGCAATGTGAAGTTCTATATGATGGATGAGTGGGCGGATGAGGAGGGAAACGTTGCTCCCCTAAGCTATAAGGCAGGCTTTGGCAATGCTTTCTGCCGGTTTATGGTCTCTCAGATTATGGATCTGGGCTTTAAGGAGGAAAACTTTATCTACCACAGCAACAAGACTACGCCGGACTTCTCCAAGATGCTGGAGCAGGACGGGGAGGCGGACATTGTATACAGCGGTCCGGGTTGGCCGGGACATTTGGCATTTATTGATCCTGTAGAGGATTGGTTTTGCCCAACCATGGAGGAATACTGTGCCCAGGGAGCCAAGGTGGCCCACCTCCATCCCCTGACCATTGCCCAGAATTCCCTTCACGGCTCCTTTGGATGCTCGGGAGATATCTCCAACGTACCGCCCATGGGCGCCATGATGGGACCCAGGGATGCCATGAAGGCCAAAAATGTGCTGGATTGCCACGGCATTACCACAGCAGGAACCAAGGTGACCTGGCAGCGCCTTACCTCCCGGCTTTGCATTTTCGGAAAGCCCTCCCAGGAGGTGCCGGCGTCCATTCTGCAGCTGAGAGATAAGCCTACCCGCATGATTATGAGTGAGAATCTGGCGGCAACCATTGAGCCGGAGTATTACTTCCAGTATTAAATTTCTGCTTATGAAATATCAGGACAGAGCAGATAAGATATTGAGGCTTTTGCAGGAGCGGCAGGTGGTCAGCGTGGCGGACTTAAGCGAGCAGCTGCAGGTCTCCCTGGTGACCGTGCGAAAGGATCTTCAGAGTCTGGAGGATGAGGGAAAGCTTATCCGGACCTTTGGAGGCGCTGCTTCCTGTGCCATTGAGCACCGGGAGCAGCGGCGGCTCTCTGCCATGCAACGCATCGCGGACCGGGTGGCCCGGGAAATTCAGGATGGGGATTGCATTATTATGAATGCGGGAAATACCACCCTGCTCACGGCCCGGAACCTGCTTCACCTGAAATATTTGAAGGTGATTACCAATTCCGTTTCCATTGCCAGGGAGCTGAGCAAAAAGGACGGCTTTCAGCTGATCTTTTTGGGCGGGGAGATGAGCAGTGAGGCGGTGTTTACCCATGGGGCGGAGGCCATCGGCCAGCTGGAGCAGTATAAGGCCAATAAGCTTATTCTGTCAGCCAGCGGCATAAGCTTTAACCGGGGACTGACCACCCGGCATATGGAGGCGGCGGCCCTGTTTCAGAAGATGATTGCCCGATCCAAGGAGATTATTGTGGTGGTGGATGACACCAAGATTGGGTTTGAGAGCTTCTACTTTGTGGATGGACTCCATGTAGTGAACCGGATTGTGACCAATGCCAGTGAGAGCAGCGAGGAGGAGCTTCGGCGCATGGAGCAGACGGGAATAGAGGTCTGCCGCTGTTAAGAGATTTTTCAGAGGATGACGGAAAAGGATAGAAAAGAAACAGGAGGTTCCCTTCACGTTTCTTCTGTATCCTTTTCCTTTCTTATTTCCGAATTGATCTCATAGACCCATTGATAATCGTACATGTGAAAATAGGCTGTGAAAAGCTCTGCCGCCGCTCCCAGAGGAAGCAGGTTTCCCAGAGAGGAGGAGGTGCGGATCTCAAAGTTTTTGGCCAGAATCAGCACATTTTCCCGGATGGAGTTTGACAGCTGGGTGACGAAATAGTCTCCCAGCTCCAGCATAAAGCCGTGGAGAATCACCAGCTCCGGGTTGAGCAGATTTACGGCATTGGCAATGGTGACTCCGATCAGGGAGGCGGATTGCTTTACATAATACATACACATTTGGTCGTTTTCATCCAGAGCCTGCCGGATATCCTGTACCGTAAGCTCCCGGGAGGGATCGTAGCAGGTATTCAGCACAGAAAACACCCCCCGGCTGAGGGCGGCGCGGATCTCCCGGACCAGGGCCGGGAAGGCGGTATCCATTTCCACACATCCGGGCTTTCCGCAGTAGCACAGATGGCGGTTGGTGCTGTTGAGATTGATGATGGTATGGCCGATTTCTCCGGCCACGCCGTTGGCTCCGCCCACCACGCTGCCGTTGCAGCAGATGGAGGCGCCAATGCCGTTGGAGAGCTCCACACAGATAAAGTCCCGGGCGCCCTTGGCCAGGCCAAAGCGCTGCTGGGCCAGGGCCGGCAGGGTGATGGCGCTGGAGGTGGTCACGGGAATGGGAAGAAGCCTTTCCAGCCGGGGCTTTAAATCCGAGTGAATCCAGGCGTTAAAGTGGGTGTAGCTGGAGAGAAGGGAGCCCTTTTTCTGATAGCACACCGGGTCGTATAAGGGCTCAGAGATGCCGATACCCACAATGGTTTTGGGGGCATATTGGGCCAATAGCTCCTGTACCTGGGTGGTGATCTGCTCTGCCAGGGATTCGTGAAGCTGTCCCCCGGGAATCTGGGTCTCTAGCTGCTGCAAAATAACCCCGTTGATCTGGGTGACAATATAGTGGACAGAGGTGGGCGATACGGAGATTCCCATAGCGCAAATATGGCTGTGGTTGATTTCCAGGAGAGCCCGCTTGCGGCCGTGGCCCTTGGAATAATGGCCGGTCTCCATAATGAGGCCTTCCTGTATGAGATCCTTGATAAGCTCTCCCACACTGGCCGGCCGATGATCGGTCAGGGCGATAAGCTCTGTGCGGCTGATGGGGCCCAGGTGGTTGATCAGGTTTAAGAAGAGATAGCGCTTGTGGGAATAATAGTCTGTGGGCATAGTGGTGTTCTCCATTCGTCTTGTCTCCAGGGATGTCCTTTGGTTCTTTATCTTAACATAGTTTTTACGGAAATTCAAGAAATAGAGGGGATTTTGCCAGTGTTTTTTACAACAGATATTTTTTACGTTTTTATAATTATATAGGAGGTATCCAAGAAAAAAGAATTGTAAAATTACGATTGCGAAAAAATAATAACAAAAAGTTGTGGAGAAAATTGTATGTATTTGCCAAAATATAGGCAGATACCTGAAAAAGCATTGACATATTACCGAATAATCGGTAAAATAATATTCGAAAATGTAGTAAATAAATTTAACGAGAAGTTATAAGCCGGACAAAACAGGAGATTTATTTACGGTTATGTAATTAACGTGAAAGGGTGAAAAACAGGAGGTGCTTATGAGTAAGCTTATGGCAGGATTTGGGCGGGTGAATGTGACGCCCATGCTGGGAATTGGAATTGCAGGATATTATAAGGAGCGGTTTGCAGAGGGAGTTTTGGATGATCTGGAGATCAATGCCCTGGCGCTGGCCTGCGGGGAGGATCGGGTGGTGCTTCTGAGTATGGATCACTGCGGCCTGAAAAAGGACGTCATGGAGGCTTACCGGAGGCATGTTTCAGAGGCTACGGGGATTCCCTTTGAGGCGGTTTTTATCGCTGTCACCCACACCCATACGGGACCGATTTTAAAGGCAGATTCCCAGGATCCCCTGATTCGGGAATATTATCAGCTGGTATATCGGAAGATGGCAGATGCCGCCTGCCTGGCCCTTCAGGACTTAAAGCCTGCAAACATGGGCTGGAGAATTGGAAACGGGCCCCATGTGGCCTTTGTGCGCCGGTTCCGTATGAAAGACGGAGGCATCCGGACCAACCCGGGGGTAAAAAATCCGGAGATAGACAGCCCCATTGGGGATGTGGATGAAAGAGTAAATGTGCTTCGCTTTGATCAGGAGAACGGGAAAAGTCTGGTTTTGGTAAATTTTGGAAATCATCCGGACATGGTGGGAGGAAGCAAGATATCCGCAGACTGGCCGGGATTTTTGAGAAGAACCGTGGAGAAGAGCCTGGATAACACCCGGTGCATATTCTTTAACGGGGCCCAGGGAGATGTAAACCATGTGAATGTGTGGCCCGAGAGCGGGGACTTAAATGACACCTTTATGGACTTTGACGATGTTTCCAGGGGCTATGGACATGCCCGCTATGTGGGACGGGTAATCGCAGGAGCTGTTCTCCAGGTGTTTGACAAGGTGGAATATGTGGAGGTGGATTCCCTTGGCTGGGTACAGCGGGATATTCAGGTGCCCTCCAATAGACCTACCCCGGAGGAAGTGGAAAAGGCCCGGGGAATTGCAGCCTTGCACCGGTCCGGCAAGGACGAGGAGATTCCCTTTAAGGGGATGGAGCTCACCACTGTGGTAGCTGAGGCGGAGCGTATGCTGGATCTGGAGCATGGCCCGGAGGCATTTTCCATGCCCTTAAGCGGCATCAGAATCGGGAATATTGCCATGTTAGGAATCCCGGGAGAGCCTTTTACAGGCATTGGACGTGCGCTGAAGGATACGGAAGGCTTTGCACTGATTCTGCCCTGCTGCCTGGCCAATGGCGCGGAGGGGTATTTCCCCATGAAGGAGGCCTATGACGAGGGCGGCTATGAGTCCAGAAGCTCCAAGTTTAAGGCTGGCGTGGCAGAGCTGATTATTCGGGAAGGGAAGGAGCTTTTAAAGGAGCTTAGAAGGTAGAAAAGGGAATTATATTGGCGGTTTTAAAAGCCTTATATAATACATAGAAAAGGAGGGTAAAGAAACATGAGGAAAAAAATCACATCATTGACAGCTCTGGGATTGGCCATGGTACTGGGTCTTACGGCCTGTGGCAGCAAAGAGGAAACGGCCTCCACCGGCGGAGGAGAAGCTGCGGAAAACAATTCGGGGGGGTAGAAGAGCCTATTGAGATCAGCTTCGTGGGGGCGCAGTACAGCGATGCCACGGAAGCTTACATTCAGTCTGTGATTGACGATTTTGAGGCAGAGCACACCAATGTGAAGATCAACCTGGAAATTGTGGGATGGGACAACATTGGAACGCGTATTCGCTCCATGGTTGGTGCCAAGCAGGCGCCGGATCTGTATAATGGAGGAAGTGCGGGAGAGTTTGTGGGAGATGATCTGCTCTATAAGGCGGAGGACGTGATTTCTCCGGAGCTGAAGGCGGATTTCTTCCAGGTGTTCTGGAACAATAATATCGATCCGGATTTGGACGAGGTATACCAGATTCCTTATGTGGCCTCTGTGCGTGCCTTGTATTATAATAAGGCTATATTTGAGGAGGTAGGGATTGAGGAGGCGCCCAAGACCTGGAAAGAGGTGGAGGAGGTTTCCGCCAAAATCAAGGAGCATTATAACGGCGATGTGTATGCCTGGGGGGTTGACGCCACCTTAACGGAGGGTCAGACCCTGCTGGCTTATTATGGCTGGAATAATGGGGGAGGATTTGTGGATGATGCGGGGAACTACATTGTAAACTGCGAGGAGAATGTAGAGGCCCTGGAATGGATTTACGATATGTATCAGAAGGGTTACACCAATGAGAATCCTTCGATTGAGACCAGAGATGACATGCAGAAGCTGGTGGCCGCCGACAAGATGGCTATGCTGGTGACGGCTAACTTTTTCCCGGCCCTGTATCCGGAGCTGGAGGTGGGTATTGCGGAGATTCCCTACAACGATGCGCGGGTTTCTTCTTCCTCCTCCATGGCTGTGCAGGATGCCCTGATTTTCTTTAATGAAAATGCCAAGGCCACCAAGGATACCCCGGAAAAAATGCAGGCTATTCAGGATTTCCTGGATTTCTTCTACAGTGCAGAATATTACACGGACTTTATGGTTCAGGAGGGACTCTTGCCGGCTACCCTAACGGGAGCAGAGAGGCTGGCAAAAGAGAATCCGGAGCAGGCGGTTTATATTGACGCTCTGGAGGGAAGCAAGTTCTATGCCAGAAGCAAGCAGGACTGGCAGGACTGCTCCACAGGTGTCTGTGAGGCCGGACAGAAGGTGTTTACCGGTATGCAGACCCCTAAGGAGGCTTTGGATGAGCTTCAAATGACTCTTGAAAATTAGTTCCTGGTTGGAGAGGAGAATGGGAGTGTTCCATTCTCCTCCCTGTTTCAAATCTGCATGGGAAGGAGAGAGGAATCTTGAAAACATCCACATCCGTTAAAAAAAGAAAGAAAGGGAGGCTTTCCCGCTATGAGGCATATCTCTGGCTGGCGCCCTGTCTTGTTCTGGTCACCATCTTTGTATTTGTTCCGGTGATTGAGACCTTTGTGCTCAGCGTTAGTGAGGTTTCCCGGGCCGGCCTGGTAAAGGGCTTTGGGGGATTGAGAAACTTTCAGTTTGTCCTTGGCCAGCCTGTGTTTGGACGGGTGATCCTGAATACAGTGGTCTGGACCATTGTGAATGTGGGAGTATCCATGGTGCTGAGCATTATCACAGCCCTGGTGCTCAATGAGAAGTTTCACGGGAGAAAGCTGGCCCGTACCGTGCTTTTGCTGCCATGGGCCACCTCACAGATGATCACAGCCAGTGCGTGGAAGTATATTTTTGATTATCAGTATGGGGCTTTAAATGCTTTGCTGCTGAAGCTTGGGCTTATAAAGACAAACATCAACTTTTTGGGATCCGCCAATTCGGCCTTTATCTGCATGATTGTGGTGGGCATCACGGTGACCATTCCCTTTATGACGTTTACCCTGCTTTCCGGGCTCCAGAGCATCTCCACGGATTTTTATGAGGCAGCCACCATTGACGGGGCCAATTTTTGGGACAAATTGTTCCGGATTACCCTGCCCCTTTTAAAGCCGGCCATTAACGTGACCATTGTGTTGAATACCATCTATGTGTTTAACAACTTTACCATTGTGTTTACCATTACAAACGGAGCGCCGGCCAATCAGACCTCGACCATGATGGTATATCTCTACTATCTGGCGTTTAAGAAAGGAGATTACGGGGCATCTGCGGCTATCTCGGTGATTGGTTTTGTGATTTTACTGGCCTTTGCCCTGCTCTACATGAAATATCAGATGAAGGAGGAGACGGCTTCATGAGAAAAACGGGAAAGCAAAAGTTTTATCTTGGCAGGATATTCCTTTATCTGTTTGTTGTTTTAGGTGTACTGTATATTTTATATCCCTATTTTGTCATGTTTGTCTCTTCTCTCAAGGGAATGGATGAGATTTTCCGCATTCCCGGAACGATTTTTCCGGAGAAGTGGGTTTGGACCAACTATATTGACATTTGGAGGGATATTCCACTGGCTGTCTATTTTAAGAACTCGGCCATTATAGCGGTGGGCTCCACGGCTCTTTGCATTGCCTGCGCCATTCCGGCCGGCTATGCGCTGGCCCGGATGCAGTTTCCCGGAAAACGCTTTATCATGTCCGCCATTGTGGTGACCCAGATGTTTTCTGCGGTGGTGCTGCTGGTGGGTATCTATAAGCTTATGGTGACCCTGCATCTGCAGAATACCCGCACAGGCCTGATTCTTTTGATTGCAGCCTTTAACCAGGCTTTTGCGGCCTGGCTTTTAAGCGGGACCTTTGCCACCATCTCCAAGGAGCTGGAGGAGGCGGCTATGATCGACGGCTGCAGCCGGATGAAGGCCCTGATTCGGGTGATTTTGCCCCTGGCGGCTCCGGGAATTGTCACGGCTGTTGTGTTTGTATTTATCCACGCCTGGAATGAATACACCCTCACCCTGGTTCTTATCGGAGATCCCATGCTGAAATCCCTGAATGTGGGCATTCACGCCTTCTTCGGATATACCAATACAGAATGGTGGTATGTGTTTGCCGCCTCCTTGCTTGCGACCCTTCCCATTCTATGCTTTTTCCAGATTTTGGAAAAACAGCTGGTGGGTGGTCTCACAGCCGGAGGGGTAAAGGGCTGAGCCTTGTGGGGATTTGCCTTTGGGAGTTGGAAAGGAACACATAAATGTTTAACGGCATGCGATACGTATATGCGGTGTACAAGGAGAAAAGCTTTTCTAAGGCTGCGGAAAAACTCTATATTTCCCAGCCGGCCTTAAGCGCTATGATAAAAAAGACAGAGGCGAAGGTGGGGATGCCTATTTTTGACCGCACGACCAGTCCGGTAAGCCTTACGGAGTGTGGAAGGGAATATATAAAAACGGCACAGCGGATGATGGATCTGGAGGAAGAATTTGCCCACTATGTGGGAAATCTCAGCGATCTGAAAACCGGAAGTCTGTCTGTGGGAGGCACCTATCTGTTTTCGGCCTTTGTGCTGCCGCCTGTGGTAAAACGCTTTGCCGGTCTCTACCCCCATGTACAGGTGAGCCTGTTTGAGGGGCATACGGCTCTGCTGGAGGAGAAAATGTTTGCCGGGGAGCTGGATCTGGTGGTGGATAACCTGCTTCTGGATGAAACCATCTATAAGAAATATGATTTTATGGAGGAGCGGCTGATATTGGCTGTGCCGGCATCGTTTTCCAGCAATCAGGCTGTGCGGGAATACAGCCTCTCGGCCCGGGAGATCTACGAGGGGCGGCATTTAAGCCCGGATTTTCCGGGGGTCCCGCTCCGCAATTTTGAACAGGACCCCTTTATTCTGCTTCGGCTCCACAACGACACCCGGCAGAGGGTGGAGGCTATCTGCCGGCGGGCCGGGGTTAAGCTAAACATCACCATGAAATTGAACCAGCTGCTCACCACCTATCATCTGGCCGGCTATGGAATGGGAGCCGCCTTTGTCAGCGATACGGTGGTAAAGAGTCAGCCGCCAAATCCGGAAATCCGGTATTACAAGATAGAGGATGAGAATACCCTGCGGCAGGTGTATCTGTATCACAAGAGAAATCGCTATCTCACCCGAAGCATGACAGAGTTTATGAAGCTTATGATTCCCGGGCTTGCATGGGATTCTTAAGCCCCCGGATTTTTTACAGGGGCTCCCCGGAAATGCCCGGCTCTGTCATGGAGTAGGGATCCAGAATGCGCTCCAGCTCCTCCGGGGTTAAAAGCTGGTCCCGAAGAATCAGCTCCTTCACGGAGGCCCCCGTTTTCAGGGCTTCTTTCGCTACCATGGCGGCCCTGTCATAGCCCACATGGGGACAGAGAGCCGTGATAATGCCAATGCTGTTTTCCACCATTTCCCGGCAGCGCTGCACGTTGGCGGTAATGCCGGTGATGCAGTTGTCCACCAGAGTGCGGACCGCAAAGGTCAGGGTCTCGATGGACTGGAAAAGGGTGTAAAAGATAATGGGCTCAAAGGCATTCAGCTCCAGCTGTCCGGCCTCTGTGGCCATGGAAATGGTCATATCATTGCCTATGATCAGAAAGGCTACCTGGTTGACTACCTCAGGGATAACCGGATTGATTTTGCCGGGCATAATAGAAGAACCGTTTTGCCGGGCCGGCAGGTTGATCTCGTTAAATCCCGCTCTGGGACCCGAGGACATCAGCCTTAGATCGTTGGAGATTTTGGAGAGATTGATGGCGCAGGTTTTTACAGCCCCGGACACAAAGGCGTAGCCGTCCAGATTTTGTGTGGCGTCAATGAGATCGTAGGATTGGATCAGGTCCAGCCCGGTCATAAGAGCGATGTTGCGCACCACCTTCTGCAGATAGCGCACATCTGCATTGAGCCCGGTTCCGATAGCCGTCCCGCCCAGATTCAGGGCGCTCATTTCCTGTCTGGAGCTTTCGAACCGTTGAATATCCCGGCGGATAGCGGCGCTGTAGGCGCGAAATTCCTGTCCCAGGCGAATGGGGACAGCGTCCTGGAGCTGGGTGCGGCCCATTTTAATGACAGAATCAAATTCCTCAGCCTTTTTGTCCAGGGCCTCATAGAGACGTTCCAGCTGGGAAATGGCCTGGTTCAAAAGCTTAAGGGAGGTAATCCGGCCGCAGGAGGGAAAGACGTCGTTGGTAGACTGTCCGTAATTTACGTGATCGTTGGGATTTACCAGCTGATAATCGCCCTTGGGACCGCCCAGGATTTCAATGGCCCGGTTGGCAATCACCTCGTTGGCATTCATGTTCAGAGAGGTTCCGGCCCCGCCCTGGATAGGGTCCACAATAAATTGATCGTGTAGCTTTCCCGCAATGATCTCATTGCAGGCCCGGACAATGGCATCTGTCCTCTTTTTATCCAGGCGCCCCACCTCATAGTTGGTCACAGCTGCCGCCTTCTTTATCTGGGCAATGCTGTTGATCAGCTCCGGATGCATAGTCAGGCCGGTAATATAAAAATTCTCTGCAGCCCGAAGCGTCTGCACGCCGAAATAGGCGCTCTGGGGAATCTTCTTTTCTCCGATGGAATCCTGTTCAATTCTGGTACCCTTTTGGTATTCTTCTCTCGTTTCCTGTTTCATGCTACACCTCTCCTTTTTGTAAACAATCCGGTAAGAATGTCTGTAAAGTCTCCTGTATAGGAAAATTATAGTCAAGAAAAAGGGGAGAATCCAATAGTTTTCTTTGTATAACAGTTATAAGTGTTTTCAAATATGTGTGCAAATAAATGCAAATAAATTAAAGAAATTGAATTAAATTTGCATCGCGTAAAAACAAAATTATAAGAATCTCCATTCATTAAACAGAAGGAATAAGGAGAAAATCAAGAAAAACCTTGTTTAAATAGTGAAAAAATTCACAAAAAGGGGATGCGCTCCTGAATAAATTGAAAA
Source organism: uncultured Lachnospiraceae bacterium (assembly GCA_947574135.1). Lineage (GTDB taxonomy): Bacteria > Bacillota > Clostridia > Lachnospirales > Lachnospiraceae > RGIG4284. The sequence continues at coordinate 28,578 of CANPIM010000001.1, read as the reverse complement.
AATAGAAAAAAGAATTGCTAATTTGCAAAAATAGTGTTAGGATAAATTTGCATATAAAATAAATACTGTGCAAAATGGGTGTGTTTGAAAAAGAAGGGAGAAGGAAACGATGAAGGGGATGGAGGAGAGCACAAGGGCTCAGCAGCTGATGGACATGGTGGACAGGCAGAAGGAGTTGATTTATGAGGCGGAGGATACCATCTGGAGGAATCCGGAGCCTGGATTTCGGGAGTGGAAAACCTCAGCCTATCTGGAGCAGCATTTTGAGGCCCTGGGCTACCAGCTGACGCGGGCAGGGAATATTCCGGGCTTTTATACGGATCTGGATACGGGAAGGCCCGGGCCGAAGATTGCCATTTTGGGGGAGATGGATTCTCTGATTGTAAAAAATCATCCGGATGCGGATTTGGAAACAGGGGCCGTCCATGCCTGCGGCCATCATACCCAGTGTGCGGCGCTTTTGGGGGTGGCGGCGGCGCTCAAGGAGCCCAAGGCCCTGGAGGGAATGTGCGGCTCCATTCGGCTTATGGCCGTTCCGGCGGAGGAGCTGATTGAGCTGGCGTTTCGGGAGGAGCTTCGCCGGCAGGGCGTGATCCGATACTTTGGGGGAAAGGTGGAGTTTATCTATCGGGGATATTTTGACGGGGTGGACATGGCCATGATGATCCATGTGACCAGGCTGGCCGAGGGAAAGACCTTCTGGGTGCAAAAGGGCGCCAACGGCTGCATTAGCAAGAATATCACCTTTCAGGGCGTGTCCGCCCACGCGGGAGGCTCCCCGCAGAACGGAAAAAATGCACTCTATGCGGCTACCTGCGGCATTCAGGCGGCCAATGCCCTCCGGGAGACCTTTGTGGATGACCAGCATATCCGCTTTCATCCCATTATCACCCAGGCCGGACTGGCGGTGAACGCCATTCCGGAGACAGCCCGGCTGGAAAGCTATGTGCGGGGAGCCTCCTACGAAAGCATGTGCCAATACAATGAGAAAATCAACCTGGCCCTGGCGGGAGCGGCGGCGTCTCTGGGCTGCAAACTGGAGCTTGACGATCAGCCGGGATATTTTCCTCTGAACAATCATCCCGTGCTGGCCGGCGTGGTGAAGGAAGCCATGAGACAGGTGGCCGGGCCGGATTCTGTAGGGCTTAAGGAGGGCTGGAGCACAGGCAGCACGGATATGGGAGACGTGTCCTCCATCATGCCTGCGGTGCACCCTTACGTGGGTGGAGCCATAGGAAATGGGCACGGAAGCGATTTCTTTATTGAGAACCGGGAGATGGCCTGTGTGCAGCCTGCCAAATGTCTGGTGGTGGCCGCGGATCTTTTGCTTCGGGAGGAGGGAAAGCGGGCCAGAGAGGTGATGGCAGCCGGCGCCCCTCTGTTTTCCAGCAAGGAGGAATATTTACAGGCTCTTGATAAGGTGACCATGAAAAAGCAGGCAGTGCGGTACCAGGAGGATGGGACCGTGATTTTGGACTATAAAAAGTCTGAGAAGGATTTTGAAAGCAGATAGGGTAAAAAAGAAAACAGCTATACAATGTGTAATGGTTAAATAAGGGGGAAGATGCATATGAGCGGGCTGGAAAATAATGGAAATCCATATGAGCGGATTATACGGCTGGTGGAGGGGATGGAGGAAGAATTAGTAGCTTACCGGAGGGACTTTCACAAATACCCGGAGGCGGGATGGTTTGAGATGCGCACCTCCTCCTTGATTGCCCGCCGGCTTACGGAGCTTGGATATGAGGTGCTCACCGGCCAGGAGGTGTGCAAGAGGGAATCCCGCATGGGAGTTCCCCCGGAGCGTGAGCTTCAGGAGCAGTACGACCGGGCTCTCCGTCAGGGCGCGGATCCGGAGTTTGTGGAGCGGACCCGGGGCGGAATGACGGGAGTCATTGGGATTTTGGACTGCGGCCCCGGTCCGGTGGCGGCCATGCGCTTTGATATTGACGCCCTGGGGGTTTATGAGGAGGAAGCCCCAGAGCACCGGCCTTACCGGGAAGGCTTTGCCTCCGTAAATTCCGGGGTTATGCACGCCTGCGGCCATGACGGCCATGCGGCCATAGGTCTGGGAGTGGCGGCAGTCCTTGTCAAGCTTCGGGGGGAGCTTCGGGGAAAAATAAAGCTGATTTTCCAGCCCTCGGAGGAGGGAGTGCGGGGAGCAAAGGCCATTGTGGACCAGGGACATCTTGGAGATGTGGATTATTTTCTGGCCAGTCATATTTCCAACAGGCAGGTGGATCCGGAAGGGGCGGATGTGCTGCCGGGATATGACGGGGGCTTGGCCACGGTAAAGTACGATGTGATCTTCCGGGGGCGGGCGGCCCATGCGGCGGCTTCTCCGGAGGAGGGAAGGCATGCCATGCTGGCGGCGGCCACCGCGGTGTTAAATCTCTACGGGATTCCCCGGCACAGCAAGGGAGCCTCCCGGATAAATGTGGGCACCATTCACGGAGGCAGCGGCCGGAATGTGGTGGCGGATGAGGTCAAGCTGGAGATGGAGGTGCGGGGGGAGAATACCCAGGTGAATGATGCCATGAAGGAGTATGCCCTGCGGATTTTAAAGGGAGCGGCGGACATGCACGACGTGTCTGTGGAAGTCCGGGTCATGGGGGCGGCGGATTCCCTGGAGAGCAGCCGGCCTTTGATGGAGCGGGTCCGGGGGATTTGTAAAGAACGCCTGGGGCTGAAGGTTTCCGACTGCATAAGCTTCCCGGGAGGCAGCGAGGATGTGTCCTATATGGTTCGGGAGGTACAGGCCCACAAGGGGGAGGCTACCTTTATGCGGTTCTTCACAGAAGTGCCCTCGGCCTTTCACAGCCGGCAGTTTGATTTTAACGAGGAAGCCCTGGGAATGGGAGTGAAGATTTTTTCCAGCGTGGTATATGACATCCTGGGAGACAAGGAACAGGGAGAGAAAGGAGCAGGATGAAACGGAAAGAGGGACTGGGGTGTATTGCCACAGGGGATCTGTTTATCACCCGCCGGCTGCCCAGGGAGGGGTATCCGGGGTTTGAGGAAATACAGACTCTGATAGGAAAGCATGAGGTGAGATTCAGCAATCTGGAGATGACCTTTCACAATAAGGAGGGTTATCCCGCAGCTGTCAGCGGCGGTACCTGGGCCATGACGGAGCCGGAGGCTCTGGACGATGTACAGCGCTTTGGCTTTAATCTTTTTAACACGGCCAACAACCACTCCTGTGATTACGGGACAGGCGGCGTTCTGGGCACCATGGCTCATTTGAAGGAGCGCAGGATGGTGTTTGCCGGGACGGGGGGAAATCTGGCGGAGGCCTCAAAGGCATGCTACCTGGAGACCGGGAAGGCGCGGGTGGCCCTTATAGGGGTGTCTGCCACCTTCCATGAATCTGCCCGGGCCGGGGGCCAGTCCCAGGAGCTCTGGGGACGTCCGGGCCTAAATCCTCTTAGGTTTTCCACCCGCTATCATGTGGACAGAGAGCATTATGAGATGGCCAGAAGGCTGGCAGAGCTTACCCGGATCAATGCCAGCAAGGAGTACAGCATTCAGTGCGGCTACAGCAACCCCTTTCCGGAGGGGGTTCTGCCCTTTGGGGAAGGGGGAACCTTTGTGCTGGATGAGAAAAACTGGGTGGAAAGCATTCCGGATGAGAAGGATATGAAGCGCATCCTGGAGGAGATTGGGGAGGCCAGGAGACAGGCGGACGTGGTGCTGGTAAGTGTGCACAGCCATGAGTATGACGGAGACAGGCGGACGGCGCCTGCTATGTTTTTGGAAAAATTTTCCAGAGAATGCATTGACGCAGGGGCCCATGTGGTGCTGGGGCACGGGCCCCATGAGCTGCGGGGGATTGAGGTGTACCGCGGAGGGGTGATTTTCTACAGCCTGGGGAATTTCCTCTTTGAGACAGAGACAGTAAGCCTGCAGCCGGATGACGCCTGCCGGAACCGGGGGCTGCCTTTAGACACGCCTGTGGGCGCTTATATGGATGAACGCAGCAAAAATGGCACCATGGGGTTCTGCGTACAGGAAAATATCTGGCGCTCCGTGATGGCTGGCTGGACCATGGAGGAGGGGCATATCAAAGAGGTCCGGCTGTATCCCATTGAGCTTGGGATGAAAATGCCCAGATCCCGGCGGGGAGTGCCCAGGCTGAGTAGGGATGAGGATACCCTCCAATATCTGCAGAGCCTGAGCGCTGGCTATGGGACCCGGATACGGATTTTGGACGGGACAGGATACGTGGATTTGGAATAGGGCTAAGATTTTGTGAAATGACGGACAGAGGCCAAGAAAACAAAAGAGCAGGAGGTGTGGAATGGATCAGAAGCAGCGGGAGAGGATAAAACAGGAACAGTTGGGGAATGGGTTGACGGATCACAATGGGCTTAGCTGGCTTTGCTGTTATCAGAATACGCAGGGGCAGACAGAGCCGGTGGTAAATCCGGAGGAAAAGACAATTTTGCAGACATTGGCCCGGCAGGTGGCGCACCTGGCGGAGCAGCCCGTCCAGGAGGAGAGGCGAAAGCGCTGGGTGGATCATCACGGGTTGAAAATTACCAGCCCGCTGATTTTTATTGATCCGGAGTACGCCTGGTATGAGCTGATTTCCCATACAGAGCTTAGATGCGCCAACAATCTGGCCCGCATGTGGGAATATCGCCTGCGAAAGGAGATTTACTGGCAGGAGGTCATTGGAGATGACCGGGTCTGCACCAAGGATTTTCCTGTGTGTCATGTGTACACCAAGACCGGGCTTGGCATTGAGGCCCATCAGACCAAAAGCAGCCAGGCGGACGGCGCCTATCACATCGATCCGGTGCTCACAGACTGGGATGATATGGGGAAGCTTAAATTTCGGGAAATTCTGGTGGACTATGAGAAAACGGAGAGGATTCTTGCACTGGCCCATGATGTTTTTGACGGGATTCTCAAGGTTTCCCTCCAGAATTCCTGGTGGTATTCGGACGGACTAACCGACGAGCTCTTGTTTCTTCGGGGATTTGAGAATATATTGTATGATTTCTATGATTATCCGGAGGAGCTTCACGGGCTCATGGGATTTCTGCGGGATGAGCGCATGCATATGCTGGATTTTCTGGAAAAGGAGAAGCTTCTGACCCTGAACAACGGCGGGGAGTTTGTGGGTACCGGTGGTTATGGCTGGTGCGACGATCTGCCGGGGGCGGACTTTGATAAAGATGCTGTGAGCTGCCGAAATATCTGGGGATACGGGGAGAGCCAGGCAACGGTTTCCGTGTCCCCTCAGATGTTTGACGAGTTTATTCTGGACTATCAGGCGCCCATTCTCAATCGGTTTGGCCTGAACTTTTACGGCTGCTGTGAGGTCATGGATAAGCGGCTTTCCTATGTGCGGGAAAAGGTGGAGCGCCTTCGGACCGTGGCGGTGGCGCCCTGGAGCGACGTGGAATGCATGGCCCGGCAGATGCGGGGGGATTTTGTCTATTGCTGGAAACAGAATCCGGCCCTGATCTCTGTGGAAAAGCCCAACTGGGATCTCATTCGGGAGGAGATTAGAAATGCCTTTTCCGTTACGGCCCGGTATGGATGTCCCACAGAGGTTCTGATGCGGGATATTCGGACGCTGGCCTATCGGCCGGAGAATGCAGTCCGGTGGGTTCAGATTGCCAGGGAGGAGGCCGGGAGGATCTACGGATAGGCAGCCGCTTTTCTGTGTGAAAAATAGATTGTGCAAAAATTAACAATTAATGCAAAAAATTAAAAGTTATATTTGCATAACAAAAATACAAAAAGACGGAAGAAAATTTGGAAAGTGCAAAAAATAATAAAAAATATACAAAAAACACTTGAATAATTCAAAAGAAACTGGTATTATAAATACGTGGTAACGAAAAAGAGCGAAAAATCGGATGCGACGAAGTGCAAATTAGTGCAAAAATTAAAGAGAATGAAAAAGCAAAATTGCAAAAGAAAGAGCTTGGATAGTCGTTGTCATGTGAGAGGTGTGGAAACAAAAGAAAAATCAAACAGAAAGGAAGTGCGATGAGATGATGAAAAAGCTGTTATGTGGGTTGTTGACCGTAACCATGCTGGGAGCCTGTCTGTGGGGCTGCGGCAGCAAGGGCGAGGAGCCGGCCAAGGATGCGGGTACCACCCAGGAGCAAGGCGGGGGGGCAGAGACCGCTACGGGAACAGAGCCTGCGGAAGCTGCAGGAGACGCGGAGGTGGTAACCTACTACTGTGCCATTGGCGCATATTTGGAAACCATGAAAGCGGAAGTGGATAACTGGAACCAGACCGTGGGCAAGGAGAAAAATATTTATATTCAGCTGACCAGTGACATTGACAACTACGGAACAAACCTGACGGCTATGATGCAGTCCGGCAATTATCCGGATCTTTATGATTATGCGTATGATTACACGGATTTCAGCGCCAATGGATGGAACTACGATCTGTCCACCATTGATGAGCTCAGCGATCTCATTGCACGGTTTGAGCCCTATCTGGTGGATGGCGTGAACTATCATGACGGCCGCCTGGTAGGCCTTCCCCTGGAGGTTATCCCGGTGAAATTTGCCGTGAATCTGGATTTGTTTGAGAAGAATAATCTGGAGTTGCCCAAGACCTGGGATGACGTGGTGGAGTGCGCCAAGGTGATTACCGAGAATGGCGACGGCGTGGATTACGGCTATGGATTTACTTGGCAGTGGAGCGGCGGTATCCGTCGTCTGGCCATGAAGTCCTGCTACAGCAGCACCGGTGTGAGCTGGTGGGATAACGGCAATGCCAAGTATGATTTTACCCCCTTTAAGAAATCCATTGAGGCCCATCAGGAGATGTATGAGAATGGATATATGTTCCCGGATCCCTCCGAGCTCTCTATCGACGGTATCCGCTCCAAGTTTGCCGAGGGACATGTGGGTATGATCACGGCCTATGGCTATGATATTGGCGTGTACAACGATCAGTTCCCGGCTCAGTGTAACTGGACCATTATTGACTGCCCCACCTATGAGGAGGGCGAGGCTCCCTATAAGGGCGTTTACCTGAACCGGAGTAATGTGGGCATTACCATCGGCGTGACGGAAGAGCATCTGCCGGCCGTAGTGGAAGTCTTTAAGTTCCTCCACAGCGAGGAGCTGTATTCCAAGCTGTATTCCGTAGGCGCTATCATTCCTCATGAGTCCAGCATTATGGAGAGTACGGAGATGGCCAAGGAGGTTAAGAACTGGGAGGAGATGTCCGATCTGACCAACTATGCGCCCCTGAACCTGTATCCGGATAATCTGCTGACTGTGGAAGGGGATAATTATAACACCGTATTCCAGGCTGTGATTATGGGAGCAGCGGAGTTTGACGATGTGGTAGGCGATCTGAATGACAGATACAATGCAGCATATCAGCAGCTGAAGGATTCCGGAGACCTGAATCTGGAGGCTTATGAGAAACCCTATACTGCTTTGCAGAAATAGGAGATAGAAGATGGCGTAGCATAAAGGTGCGGCAGGGCTTAAGCTTGCTTTGGCCCTGCCGCCTCTATGATAGAAGGGAGGAATAAGATGCCATCGAAACGAAAGAAACGACTGAGTATGACAGAGACCGTGCAGAGCTATGCCATGATTTCCGTCGGGGTGATTGGGCTGTTTATCTTTGTAGTGCTGCCTCTTTTATGGGTGTTGCGGTACTGTTTGTTCAGCTATAAGGGCTTTGGGGAGATCCGTTTTGTGGGCTTTGACAACTTTGTCCGGGTATTTCAGCGCTCTCCCAAGTTCTGGCTGTCTGTGCGCACCACCTTTGTCTTTGCCGTAGGAAAGCTTTGCGTGGAGCTGCCCCTTGCTTTGGTATTGGCCTGTATGCTGGCCAAAAAGCTTAAAGGGCGGACCTTTTTCCGGAGTCTGTTTTTTATGCCATCCATGCTTTCTGTGGCGGTTATCGGCGTGATCTTTTCCTATATGTTCTCCTCCTACAATGGTGTGGTGAATGAGATTATTAAGCTCATTAACGGAGTGGGAGGCATCAAATTTTTTTCCAAGGCAAGCACAGCTTTGATGGTGCTGATGATAGCCTCTGTGTGGCAGAACTTTGGCTTTAATATGCTGTTCTTTATGACAGGGCTTCAGAGCATTCCCGAGGATCTCTACGAGGCGGCCCGCATTGACGGAGCCACGGAGCGGCAGCAGTTTTTCAAGATTACCATCCCCATGCTGGGGCCTGTGATCCAGATGGTGGTGCTGAATGCCCTGCTTGGATCCCTCAAGGTGACGGATCTGGTGCTGGTACTGACCGACGGCAATCCCCTGGGGCAGACGGAAACCATTATGACCTATGTTTACAAGCAGTTCTTTACCGGTTCAAGCGGCGCGCCGGATTACGGATATGCCTCCGCGCTGGTGGTGGTATCGGCGGTGATACTGGGGATTGTCACTGTGATTTACCTGACCTCCACCAAAAAGGGCAGCGAAATCTATTAGGGGAAGGGAGGAGCCTACGTGAAACGAAAAAAATGGAACATTCTGGTTTACTTGTTTTTGGGAATCATAGCGGTTTTCACTCTCATTCCCCTGCTGTACACCCTGTCCGCGTCCTTTAAGACCAATCCGGAGATTGCGGCCGGCGGCGCCCACCTGATTCCCAAGGAATTCACCCTGGACAATTATAAGCAGGTCTGGTCCGTGGGGCAGGAGGGGCATACCTTTTGGACCTTTACAAAGAATTCCATCTTTGTATCCCTGCTGACCGTGGTGGGTACGGTGATCGTCACCTCCATGTCGGCCTATTGCTTCCAGAGGAGACATTTTCCGGGGAAGAAGCTTCTGTACAATATATTTTTAGCCACCATGTTTATCGGGGCCGGAGCCATTACCATGTTCCCCCTGATGCAGATTACCTCATCTCTGCAGCTCAATAACCTGATTGGCGTTGTGCTGGTGCAGGTATTCAGCACCTCGGCGGCCAACCTGTTTCTCACCATGGGCTATATGAAAACCATCAGCGTGGAGCTGGACCAGGCGGCCCTCATAGACGGCTGCAGCTATTTTGGGATCTTCTGGCGGATCATTCTGCCTCTGTGTAAGCCTATTTTGGCCACCGTGTCCCTGATGTCCTTCCAGGGCTCCTGGAATAACTACCTGCTGCCCAACATTATGACCAGTATGAAGCCGGCCATGCAGACCCTGGTGGTGGCCATTGTAAAGCTCAAAAGCTCGGGGGGAGCCGGAGCCACCCAGTATAACCTGATGATGGCAGGCACCATGTTTGCCGTGCTTCCCATTCTGACCATTTATATTTTTATGAATCAGTATTTTGTGGAGGGCGTCACGGCCGGAGCCGTAAAAGGATAGAAATAGAAGAGAAAAGGGGGTTGAGAGGGAAAAGGGGCACAAGGTTGCCGCAGATAGCAGAAGGAGTAGAAGAGATGATAGAAACAATACCTGCGGGAACGCAGATAAGAAGGGAGGGGTTTTTTTGAAACCCAAAAAACAAGTAGGATTTGTATGCTTCGGGGAAGTGAATACGCCCTATGAGCGGCTGCAAATCAAGCATGACCAGGCGCTTTCTACCCTGAATACCCTGGACATGGATTATTTGGATGCGGGGATTGTCATTGATGATACCGAATACCAGACGGCAGATATGGCCATTGAGAAGCTGAAGGCCCGGGAAATGTGCTGCCTGATTGTATGTGTGGCAGGGTGGATTCCCTCCCATGCGGTGATTCGGGTTACGGACTGCTTCCGCAATACACCTATGATACTTTGGGGGCTTTGCGGCTGGATGGAGGGGACAAGGATTGTCACCACCGCAGACCAGGCCGGCACCACTGCCCTTCGACCGGCCTTTGAGGCCATGGGCTATGCCTTTAAGTATGTGTACAATGTAATGGGAGAGCCGGAGCCGGTGGAAAAGCTTCAGGCCTTTGTGGATGCGGCCTACACGGCCAGGGAGCTGCGCCGGGTGCGCATCGGAACCATGGGATATCGGGACATGCTTCTCTATGGTACCCAGTACGAGGGCAATTCTCTGCGGGCAGACTTAGGGGTGGAGGTGGAGCCCTTTGAGATGCTGGAGATGGTGCAGAACACAGAGAAAATCTCCGGGGAAAAGGTGGCGGAGTGGACCCGCTATGTCCAGGAAAACTGGGTGTTTGAGAAACCCTGCGATCCGGCGATCGTGGAAACTGGTGTGAAGTATGCCCTGGCCATTGGAAAGAAGATTGAGGAGCGGGGCTATCAGGCTGTCAGCCTCATTGACGTGGATGGCATGAAGAAGCTTCTGGGCTTTCCGCCGGCCATGGTGTTTATGCTGCTGAATCATTTTTACGGGGTTCAGGTGGTGCCGGAAAACGACGTCATGGGAGCCGTGACCCAGAGCATGCTGTCCCTTATCTCGGGAGACACTGTGCCATATCTGGAATACTATGAGTTCTTTAAGACTAGCATGCTTATCGGAGTACCGGACTTTATCCCGGAAGCAGCCACAGACGGAGATATCCGGGTGCTGCCCACGGCCTTCGGCCTTTTAAGCGCCTCGCTTTTGAATGTGTCCAAGGTAAAGACAGGCTATGTGACCTGTGCCCGCCTGATATACAAAAAAGGCGCCTACGCCATGCACATTTACACCGGTGAGGCCAAGACGCCGCCCTCCTGGGAGGAATGTGGCTGGGAGCCCCCCGCGCCGCAGCTACCCAGCCTGGAGGTCTTTCCAGACAGCTGCACCGTGGAGGAATTTGCCCAGAAGGTCAGCAGCCAGCACGTCATCGTGGCCTACGGAGATTACCGGGAAGCTCTGACGGATTTGTGTAAGCTTCTGCACATAGAGATCCTGTAATCCAATCCATTCAGGAAGAGTGCGCCAAAGGGACATTACCCTTTAGAGCCGTCGCGCAGCGACTACAAAAAGTGGAACCTGGGACAAGATCCAACCAGTAAAGTCGCGAAGGCGCACGAGAGGAAATTTTCTTCGTGCCCTTTCGAAGAAAATTTCCTCTCAGAAGGGGTGCGCCAAAGGGACTTTACTCTTTAGTACCATCGCGTAGCGATTCTAATTAGGAGACTTAGTTATGGCATATATTTTAGGCATTGACGCAGGAACCACCTCCCTGAAGGCGGCGGTTTTCTGCATGGATGGCTCTCTGGTGGCCTCGGGGGTGGAGGATTATGTGCTTCTCACCCCGGCTCCCAATCGGGTGGAGTTTCCGGCAGAGAGCTATTGGAAGCATTTGTGTACACTGACAAGGGATCTGATGAAGAAATCCGGCGTGAAGCCGGAGGAGATCCTGTCTCTGGCTATCAGCAGCCAGGGGGAAACTCTGATCTGCCTGGATGAGAAGGGGGAGGCTCTGCGGCCGGCCATTGTGTGGCTGGATAACCGCTCCGGAGAGGAAGCGGCAGAGATAGAACAGGAGTTTGGCTTAAAAGAGATTTATGAGCGGACCGGTCAGCCGGAGTGTGTGGCTACCTGGCCGGCCACCAAGATTGCCTGGCTTCGCAGGCACGAGCCGGAAGTCTATGAAAAGACGGCAAAATTTCTGTTGCTGGAGGACTATCTCCTTTACCGGCTCACGGGAAAATTCGCCTGCGAGGAAAATTTGCTGGCATCCTCTCTCTTATATGATATCAACCGGCGCTGCTGGTGGAAGGAGATGCTGGATTATCTGGGCATTGAGGAGAGCCGGTTGGCAAAGGTGCTTCCCTGCGGGACGCCTGTGGGGAAGGTGACGGAGCAGGCGGCCAGGGAGACAGGCCTGTCAATACAGATTCTGGCAGCTACCGGAGCCTTGGATCAGACCTGCGGCATTGTGGGAGTGGGCCGGATTAAGCCGGGAGAGGTGACGGAAACCACGGGATCCTGTCTGGCCGTGTGCGCCAATGTGGGACAGTTTGTGCCCTGGAGCAAGGAGCGTCGGCTTACCTGCCAGAATCACGCAGTGCCGGGACGCTACGTGGTGCTTCTCTGGTCCCAGACCGCGGGAATGGTTTTAAAGTGGTATGTGAACCAGTTTTACCAGAAGGAGAAGGCAGAAGGGGCTGACGGCTTTCTGCTGGCTGATAAGGAGGCGGAGACCGTGCCTGCCGGCTGCGACGGCCTGGTGATGCTGCCCCATCTTTCAGGAGCCAGCAACCCGGAATATAATTCCCTGGCCAAGGGGGTATTCTATGGGGTTACCCTAAAGCATGGACGGCCCCATTTCTCCCGGGCAATCCTGGAGTCTGTGGCCTTTATGCTCCGGCGGAATCTGGAGCAGGTGGAGAGCCTGGGACAGCCGGTGGACGTGGTGTATTCCATGGGAGGAGGTTCCAAGAGTCCCATCTGGAATTCCATCAAGGCGGATGTGACGGGAAAGCCGGTGGAGACCTTAAAAACCAGGGAGAGCGCCTGCCTGGGAGCTGCCGTCCTGGGAGCTGTGGCCGCCGGACTTTACGGGGATGTGGACAGCGCTGTGGAGGGCCTGGTCCGTCCGGGAGAGCGCTTCGAGCCCCATCCGGAGAATCGGGCGGTTTATGACAGGAATTATGAGAATTACCTGGATCTCTACGATGCATTGGAGCCCTTGTTCTCCAAGTATCCCAGTGAGGGGTAAAAGGATTTTGGGTGGATGGAAAAAGGATAGAGAAAATTTTTGAGAGCAAAAAAGAAGGAAAGCTTGGAAAGGAGCGTTTAGGAAGATGAAGCAGTTAAATATTGGATGGTCTAGCATGGATATTACACCGGATCGGCCCTTTTTTGTGGCTGGGCAGCTGTACACCCGCATTAGCAGCTATATACATGATCCGTTGACAGCCACAGCCCTGGTGCTGGAAAATGGGGAGGAGCAGATGACCTTTGTTTCTCTGGATATGGTGAGCGCCCCTATCTATGTGGTAAAGCGGGTGTGGGAGCTTTTAAAGGATGTGGAGGAGATCGATGAGAAGCGGGTGGATTTCCATGCCATTCATACCCATAATTCCTGTACCTTCGGGCCGGTGGGAAATGAGACCCTTATCAAATATTTTGGGGAGGATCGGGTGATGCCCATTGAGATGCCGGAGAATATTCTCTACGGGGATGAGGCCACGGAGTGGATTTCCCAGAGGCTCTATGAGCTGATACTGGATGCCTGGGCCAACAGAAGTCCCGGAGGTGTGAGCTATGCCCAGGATTATGCGGCAGTGGGCTTTAACCGGAGACCGGTCTTTAAGAAGGAGGACGGTACCGAGGAGTCCAAGATGTACGGAGACTGCTCCCTGGACAGCTTTGTGCGGTTTGAGGGACCGGTGGATCACACGGCAGATGTGCTGTACACCTGGGATATGGACCGGAACCTGACTGGCGTGGCTGTGGATATTCCCTGCCCCTCTCAGGTTATGGAACTTCACTGCTTTGTATCGGCAGATTACTGGACGCCCACCAGAGCTCGTATTCGGGAGGAGCTGGGAAATATTTATGTGCTGCCCATATGTGGGGCAGGAGGGGATCAGAATCCTCTGGATCTGACCCGGATCAGCAAGAACAACAAGAAGGAGCTGATTTTATGGAATGCCCAGGCTACGGAGGTATTCCGGAACTTTGATTTGGCGCAGGAGTGCGATATGATTGGCTCCCGAATCTGTGACGCGGTAGTGCGCTGCTATCCCAAGGCCAGAGACAGCATCCAGAAGGCCCCGGTATTCCACAGCAAGGCCGTGGAGCTGGAGCTGCCCCTGCGGAAGGTGGATAAGGAGGAGTATGAGGAGGCGGCCGCCTTCCTGGCAGCGGAAAAGGAAAAATTTTCCAAAGATAAGCCTATGACCACCCATGATCAGCTGCGGATGTTTGAGCCCATGGGCGTGGCAGAGCGCTGGGAGGAGCAGCAGAAAATGGATACCTGCAGCTTCCGCATGTATGTGGTGCGGATTGGCCGGGCCGCCATTATCACCAATCCCTTTGAGCTCTTTGTGGATTATGGAGTGCGGGTACGGGCCAGATGTAAGGCAGATCAGGTGTTCCACATTCAGCTGGCCAACGGAAGCCTGGGCTATTTGCCTACCCCGGTCGCTGTGGCTGGCGGTTCCTACAGCAGTAAGCCTGCCTCTACCCATGTGGGCCCGGAGGGCGGCGATATTCTGGCAGAGAAAATGATTGCGGAGATCGATGCCATGTGGGAGTAGGCAGCAGGGAAAGAAAGAGCGCTTGTTGACGGGATAAAAAAGGCAAGCCGCCATTATTCAGAGTAGTAATGGCGGCTGCTTTTATTTTCAGGTAGTTCCCCGCACAATGAGCTGGGGCTTTAGGGCAATCTGCTGAGGAGCGGATTCATCGTGGTTGATGCGGTTTAATAAAACCCGGCAGGAGATGGAGATGATATCCTCGCAGGGGTTCTGGATGGTGGTAATCCCCTTGTGAATATACTGGGAGACTGCCAGGTCATCAAAGCCCAGGACGGCCATGTTTTTGGGAATTTTCAGGCCTGCGTCGGTGAGAGACTTAATGGCTCCGATGGCCATCTGATCGTAGCTGGCAAAGATGGCGTCGGGCTGCTGGGGGCGGGACAAAAGCTGTCGGATGCAATCGCACCCCCCGGCTTCGGCCCGGACATTGCTGATGGCGATAAAATCCTCCCGAATGGTCATGCCGGATTTTTTCATGGCCTCCCGGAACAGGGAGAGACGGCCTAAGGTGGCGTGCTCCCCGATAAATCCAATATCCCGGTAGCCCCGCTGGACCAGGTGATGGATGCCCATGGTGATTCCCCGAAGCTCGTCCAGGTAGATGGCGTCGTAATCCAGGTCAGGGATGTAATCGGCGGTGATAAACATCACAGGCTGCCGGACGTATTCAATGGCACTGTGGATTTCCGGGGAGATTTCCTCGGAATCATCCAGGACCACCAAAAGGCCGTCCACCCCTACCTGTGCAAAATCGTGGAGATGGCGGATCAGGGCTGCGGAGTCAAATTCCGTGATGCGTATGCTGACGGAATAATTCTGTCTGGCAAAGTTCTGATTGGCCAGATGAACGATTCTTGCATAGTATCCGGACATAACTTCGGGAACGATCAGTCCGATTCGGCCCCAATCCGGACCATAAATGGAGGCCTTGGATCGATGCTTGGTATAGCCCTCCCGGGAGGCGATCTGCTGTATTTTTTCTTTCATCTCAAGGCTGATGCGCGGGTCGTTTTTCAGTGCCCGGGAAACAGTGGAAATGCTTGTGTCCGCCAGTTTGGCGATGTCTGCCAGTGTTACCATAGGAGCTCCCTTCTAAGCTGTCGTGTTGTTTTTTATACTACCATGTTTTGGGGAGAATGTCACGGGATATTTGAGAAAAATTGCATAATTTTTGCAATACTTTGCATGACAGACGGCAAAATCGGGATGCGCCGGGATGAAAATGAAAAAATCGAGGGGGCAGAGTTGTGAAATTCCCAGGATTTAGATATAATAGTCCAGATAAGAAATGTCAAGTGTGATGATACCCTTTCGTGCCATTGCAAAGCAATTTTTTATAGGAGAGAAAAAGGGGAAAGCGTATGAAAGAGAATGAGGGAATCAGGCGAAGGCCGTTTCCCCATGTGGGAATGCGGATGATAAAGACGGCTGTGGCAGTTTTTCTCTGCCTGGTGGTTTATATGCTGCGCAGACACAGAGGCATGCCTATTCACGCCACCATTGCGGCCGTTATCTGTATGCAGCCCTATATGGAGGGGAGCCGGACCTTTGCAGTCAATCGTATTATTGCCACGGTTGTGGGAGCGGTGTACGGGCTGGGGGCTCTCCTGATCACGGAGCGCATCCCGGAATCCGGAGAGCTGTTTAAGTACCTGCTCATTGCCATGGGAGTGATTCTGGTCCTCCATACCACTGTCTGGATGAATAAGGCGGCAGCGGCTTCCCTGGCCAGCGCCGTGTTTCTCATTATCACCGTGAGCTATGCCTCCACCGGGGATCCCTTTGAGCAGGTGTATCACCGGGTGATTGATACTCTCATCGGCATTGGGGCCGCGGTTTTTGTAAATGGCTTTCATCTGCCCAAGGAATATCACAGGGAGAAGCTTTTTCTTGTAAGGCTGGAAAATCTCATTCCCGATGAGAGCAGTGAGATCCCTGCCAGCATTCGGATTGGCATGAACCGGCTCATTGAGGACGGGGCAAAAGTGGCGGTGGTTACCTGGCGAACCCCGGCCTTTCTCGTAGAAAAATTAAAAGACATGAAGATCCAGCTGCCCATGGTGGTTATGGATGGAGCAGCTCTCTATGATATTCAGGAAAATCGCTATATAGAAAAGGTGGCCATTCCCACGGAGCGGGTGGAGCTTCTCACAGATTACCTGCGGCGTCAGGGGCAGAACTACATTGTCACCTCCATTGTGGAGGACTCTCTCTTTTTGTATTATGAGAGATTTGACAATCCCATGGAGGAGAAAAACTATGAGAAGATGCATAAGTCTCCTTATCGAAATTATGTGCAGGGAGAATATCACAAGGAGGATGCGATTATCTATGTGCGGGTCATGGAGACCCAGGAGAAGGCTTTGCAGCTGGAGGAGGCCCTTCTTCGGGAGCCCTTTCTCCGGTATTTCCGCATGGAGAAACGGGAGCTTCCCGAGTATGCGGGATATACCATGCTGTATTTTTACGATGCACGGGCCAGCCGGGCGGGCATGGAGGAGCGGCTTCGCCGGTATGTGAAGGCCAAGGAATTGATACACACAGGCACGGAGGAGGAGCTTTTAGAGCCCCAGAGCCAGGAAGCCAGGCCTGAAAATGTAATCCGGTGTATTCGCAGGCTCTATGAGCCTGTGCGGTTTTGGAAGAAAAGAAAGCATAAGGGAGAGACATATGTATCGGATACTCATCGTGGAGGATGATGACACCATGGCAGGGACTATGAAAAAGGAGCTGGAGGCCTGGGGAAATGAGGCGGCGTGTGTTGAGGATTTCCGGGATGTGATTTCTGCCTTTGTGGCCTTTGATCCGCATCTGGTACTGCTGGATATTATGCTTCCCTATTATAATGGATACCACTGGTGCACGGAAATCCGCCGCATCTCCCATGTTCCCGTGGTCTTTCTGTCCTCTGCCGCAGACAATATGAATATTGTAATGGCCATGAATATGGGCGGGGACGATTTTATTCCCAAGCCCGTGGATTTGACGGTACTCATCGCCAAAATCCAGGCAGTTTTGCGCCGCACCTATGATTTGGCGGGAAAAATCCCTGTTTTGGAGCACAGGGGAGCGGTGCTGAATCTCCAGGATGCCTCCCTGGTCTATGAGGGACAGCGGGTAGAGCTCACCAAGAATGAATTCCGCATTCTTCAGACCCTTCTGGAGAATAAGGGGCGGGTGGTGAGCAGAGATACCCTTATGACCCGGCTGTGGCAGATGGATTCCTATGTGGAGGAGAATACTTTAACGGTAAATGTAACCCGGCTCCGGAAAAAGCTGGAGCAGGCAGGGCTTAAAGATTTTATCGCAACCCGGGTGGGCAGCGGCTATATTGTTGAGTGAGAAGCCAGGAGAGAATGGTATGGAAAGGAAAAGAAGGGAAGGACTTTTAGGCCCTTATATCAGGGAGTATTGGCAGACAGCGCTTATGTTTCTGCTGTTTGGGGGGATATTTGCCCTGGTGTTTTCCCTGTATAAGCTGGAGCCGGAGGCAGTGCTCTATGCCATGGTTCTGTGCGCCCTTTTGACCCTTTTGGTTCTGGCCTTTCATTTTCAGAGCTGGAGCCGGAGGCATAGGGAGCGTATGCGGCTTTTACAAAATATCTGTCTGCTCACAGAGGAGCTGCCGGCCCCGGAGACCCTTTTGGAGGCGGATTATCAGGAGATGGTGAGAAGCCTTGGAAAGGCCCTTGAGAATAGCCTCTTGGAGGGACAGAGGAAGCAGCGGGAGAACATGGATTATTACACGGTCTGGGTGCATCAGATCAAGACGCCCATTGCGGCCATGGGAATGCTCCTGCAAAGGGAGGACACCAGAGAGCACCGGGAGCTTCAGGCAGAGCTCTTTCGCATTGAGCAGTATGTGGAGCTGGCCTTAAGCTATGTGCGCCTCAACGGGGATGTTTCAGACCTTGTGCTTCGGGAATATGACCTGGATCCCATTGTCCGAAGGGCCATACATAAATATGCGGCCCAGTTTGTGGAGAAACGCATCCGCCTGATCTATGAGCCGGTTTCCGTAAAGGTGCTGACTGATGAGAAATGGCTGCAGCTGCTTATCGAACAGCTTTTGTCCAATGCGGTAAAATATACCCGGGAAGGAGCCGTGACCATTACGGTATCTCAGGGGCCGGTGCTTCGGATTCAGGATACGGGCATTGGTATTGCGCCGGAGGATATTCCCCGCATTTTTGAAAAGGGCTTTACCGGATATAACGGGCGGCTGAACAAAAGGTCCACGGGGCTTGGGCTCTACCTTTGCAGGCGAACGGCAGAAATGCTTTCTTACCGGATCTGGGCGGAGTCAAGCCCTGGGGAGGGGAGCGTCTTTTCTGTGGATCTTCATCGGGAGGAGCTTCAGGTGGAATAGGCCTGCGCCTTACAAAAATGTCACATGGAGGGGCCAAAATGTCATGGAAAGCGATGTTGGCCCGGAATGCCTTTTGCTATACTGAAAACACAAAAGCGAGAGACAAAGGAGGTTTTCAACATGGCAATTTTGGAGGCGCAGGGACTGAAAAAGATTTATACCACCCGCTTTGGGGGAAATCAGGTGCAGGCCCTGCGGGAGGTGTCCTTTTCCGTGGAGGCGGGAGAGTATGTGGCGATTATGGGGGAATCCGGTTCCGGAAAGACCACCCTTTTAAATATTCTGGCAGCGCTGGATAAGCCTACCAGCGGGCAGGTGCTCCTGGAGGGAAAGAATGTGACAAGGATTCCGGAGAAGCATCTGGCGGCCTTTCGGCGGGAGAAGCTTGGGTTTGTGTTTCAGGATTTTCATCTTCTGGATACCTTTACCCTGGAGGATAATATTTTTCTGCCCCTGGTTCTGGGGGGAAAGGATTATAGGGAAATGTCCGGCCGCCTAAAGCCCCTTGCGGAAAAGCTTGGCATAAGCGCTCTCTTGAAAAAATACCCCTATGAGGTATCTGGCGGACAGAAGCAGCGGGCGGCCGTGGCCCGGGCCCTGATCACCAGGCCCAGGCTTGTGCTGGCGGATGAGCCCACGGGCGCGCTGGATTCAAGGGCTACGGATAGCCTTCTGGGGCTGTTTGCAAGGATCAACCAGGAGGGGCAGACCATCCTGATGGTGACCCATTCCGTGAAGGCGGCCAGCCATGCAGGGCGGGTGCTGTTTATCCGGGACGGACAGGTGTTTCATCAGCTCTATCGGGGACAGGAGACCAACGAGCAGCTGTACCAGCGGATTTCCCATACCCTGACGCTGCTTACCACGGGAGGTGAGCGGCATGACTAGGGGACTTTATCGCAGGCTTGCGGCGGGGAATATCCGGAAAAACGGGAAGCTTTATCTTCCCTATGTGCTGACCTGCATCTTTACGGTTGCCATGTATTATATGGTGTGCTCCCTCTCCCAAAATCCGGGGCTGGAAAAAATGCAGGGAGCCCAGACATTGATCTATCTTTTGCGCCTGGGGAGTGTGATTATCGGCCTCTTTTCCCTGGTATTCCTCTTTTATACCAACAGCTTTCTCATGAAGCGCAGAAAGGAGGAGCTTGGGCTCTTCTATGTGTTGGGAATGGAGAAACGGCATCTATTCCGGGTGTTGGGCTTTGAGACCCTTTATGTGGGCAGCATTAGCCTTATGGCAGGCCTGATTCTGGGCGTGCTCCTGGATAAACTTCTGTATCTTTGCATTGTGCGCATGCTGGGAGGCGGCATTACCCTGGGATTTTTCCTGTCCGGGGAGGTGGTGAAAAACACGGCGGCGCTGTTTTGCGGTATCTTTTTTCTCATTTATCTTTCCGGACTTTGGGAACTTGGGAGATCCGGCGGCTTAGAGCTTTTACAGGCCCGGCATGCGGGGGAGCGGGAGCCCCGGAGTAAATGGCTCATGGCCCTTTTGGGACTGCTCTGCCTGGCCGGGGGCTATTATCTGGCACTCACCATGGAGAATCCCGTGGCCTCTCTGGCCCTGTTTTTTCCCGCAGTTCTATTAGTCCTTGCAGGGACTTATCTGCTGTTTACGGCGGGAAGCGTCTTGCTGCTGAAAATGCTTCGGCGGAACCGGAAATTTTATTATCATCCCCGGCACTTTACCGGTATATCCGGCATGCTGTACCGGATGAAGCGAAACGGTGTGGGGCTGGCCAATATCTGTATGCTGTCCACGGTGGTTTTGATTATGATATCCTCCACCAGCACCCTGATGCTTGGGCTGGAAGGGATGCTGAAAAGCCGGTATCCCCAGGATTTTATGTTTACCTTTCGTGAAACCCATGGGGAGCAGGGGGAGGCATGGATAGAGGAAATCCGGCACTTTTGCACAGAGAGAGGGTGCATTCCCCGGGAAGAAATGCAGTATAAAAGTCTGGTCTTTGTAGCCCTGCAGGAGGGAGATACCTTCCGGGTGGAGCAGGCGGAGGACATCCTTACAAGTGTCAATATCCAGGAGCTGTTTTGCGTTACTCTGGAGGATTACAATCGGCTGATGGGAGAGGAGAGGGTGCTGGAAGAGCAGGAGATCCTGGTATACTCCAACCGGGAGACCTTTGATGCGCCGGTTCTGCGAATCCTTGACAGAGAATACCGGGTGGCCGGACATTTGGAGGATTTTTTCAAAAATAATCAGACGGCCTCCGAGCTTGCCAGCACCCAATTTCTTGTGCTGCCGGATTTTCAGGAGCTGGAAAGGCTGTATCAGGGACAAAAGGCCGTTTATCAGGAGGCTGCCAGCGAAATCCGCACCTTTTATGGGTTTGATCTGGAGGCCGGCGAGAAGGAGCAGGCGGTTCTCTGGGAGGCGTTGTCCGAAGAGCTTCGACAAAAGGGCTTTCCGGGGAAAATGGAAAACCTGTCAGCGGAACGGCCCGGTTTTCTGGGGGTCTACGGCGGGTTTTTCTTTATCGGCATTTTCCTGGGCGTTTTGTTTGGAGTGGCCATGGTTCTCATTATCTATTACAAGCAGATCACAGAAGGGTATGAGGATCAGGAGCGCTTTGTGGTCATGCAGAGGGTTGGCATGAGCTGGGAGGAGGTGCGCAGATCCATTCATTCCCAGGTGCTTATGGTGTTTTTCCTGCCTCTTCTCGTGGCAGGGCTTCATGTGGCAGCGGCGTTTCCCCTGATCTCCAAGCTTCTTCTTCTGTTCAATCTGCCGGATGTGGGCTTGCATGTGAGATGTACGCTCATCACCTTTCTGGTATTTGCAGGCTTGTATGTAGGGGTCTATGGGCTGACAGCCCGGGCGTACTACCAGATTGTGCGCAGGCCGGCAGACAGGTAGAGGTAAAGAGAGGCCTCAAAGCGCAGGAAAAAGAAATTGATAAACGGAAAGGGCGGTCACTTTCTCGGGAATAGAAAGCAACCGCCCTTTCCTAATATGGGTAGAATCGAATGATAGATAGTAATCATATTTATTATGTAAACGCTTGAAACACTTATATCATAGCACACATTGGAAAAAAATCAAGAAGTAAAATTTTGGGAGCTGGATAAAATTTCCGGCTGAAAGGGGAAAAAGTGTACAAAGTGCATAAAATTTCATGCTTTACATAAAAAATGCCCGTTGCCAGGCATTGACGTCGGACAGAACTTGGAAGTATAATAAGAAATACCTGCCTGCGGGCAGAAACAAAGGATAAGTGAGGAAGAAACCATGGCTCAGATGACGCCCATGATGCAGCAATACGTAAAGACCAAGGAGGAGTACAAGGATTGTATCCTTTTTTACCGGCTGGGGGATTTTTATGAGATGTTTTTTGAGGACGCTAAGCTTGTGTCCAAGGAGCTGGAGCTGACCCTGACCGGAAAGGACTGTGGTCTTGCGGAGCGGGCGCCTATGTGCGGCGTTCCCTATCATGCGGTGGAGGGATATCTGAGCAAATTGGTGGCCAAGGGCTACAAGGTGGCCATCTGTGAGCAGATGGAGGATCCCAGAACGGCCAAGGGGCTGGTAAAGCGGGAGGTGATCCGGGTGGTAACCCCGGGGACCAACTTAAATCTCCAGACCCTGGACGAGTCCCGAAACAATTATATTATGTGTATTGTCTGCCTGTCGGATCGCTATGGGCTGTCTGTGGCGGACGTGACCACCGGGGATTACTTTGTCACGGAGCTGGACAAGAGCCGGCGGCTGCTGGATGAGATTCAGCGGTTTTCCCCCTCGGAGATCATCTGCAACCATGCCTTTTACGTAAGCGGCGTGGATCTGGAGGATCTCAGGGGAAGGCTGGGCATTGCAGTCTATGATCTGGAGGACTGGTATTTTGATGACGAGCTGTGCAGGAAAACCCTGAAGGACCATTTTCAGGTGGGAGATTTGGCAGGTCTTGGCATTGGGGATATGAGCCTGGGGATGATCGGAGCCGGGGCTCTCTTAAAATATCTCCAGGAGACCCAGAAAAACGATCTGTCTCATCTGACCCATATTACGCCCTATTTTTACGGAAAATATATGCTGCTGGACGGCTCCACAAGGCGGAACCTGGAGCTTACGGAGACCCTTCGGGAAAAGCAGAAAAAGGGCTCCCTTTTGTGGGTGCTGGACAAGACCCGGACGGCCATGGGGGCCCGGGCCCTGCGGGGAATGGTGGAACAGCCTCTCATTGACCGGGAGGAGATTGAGAAGCGCCATGGGGCCATCGAGGAGCTTAACGCCCAGATGATTACCCGGGAGGAGCTTCGGGAATACTTAAATTCCATCTACGATTTGGAGCGTCTCATCAGTCGGGTAAGCTATCAGACCGCCAATCCCCGGGATTTGCTGGCCTTTAAAACCTCCCTTGCCATGCTGCCTCCCATAAAAACCCTGCTAAAGGGCTTTGAAAGCCCGGAGCTTCGAAAGCTGAGTGAGGAGCTGGATCCCCTGGAGGATCTGCATCAGTGGATTGCGGAGGCCATCTGCGAGGAGCCGCCCATTTCCCTGCGGGACGGGGAGATTATCCGGGACGGCTATCACAAGGATGTGGATAAATACCGCCATGCCAAGACCGAGGGAAAGAACTGGCTGGCTCAGCTGGAGGTTAAGGAGCGGGAGCGCACAGGCATTAAAAATCTCCGGGTAAAGTTCAACAAGGTGTTCGGCTATTATCTGGAGGTGACCAATTCCTATAAAAATCTGGTGCCCGAGGATTATATGCGCAAGCAGACCTTGGTAAATGCAGAGCGGTACATTACCCCGCAGCTAAAAGAGCTGGAGGATACCATTTTAGGGGCGGAGGATCGGCTCAATACCCTGGAATATGAGCTCTTTTGTCAGCTTCGGGATAAGCTGGCGGCCCAGGTGCTGCGAATTCAGAAAACGGCCAAGGCTGTGGCCTGGCTGGACGTATTCGCCTCCCTGTCTCTGGTGGCTCAGCGAAACGGCTATGTGCGGCCGGTGATGAATGACAAGGGCATCATTGACATTAAAAACGGTCGTCATCCTGTGGTGGAGAAGATGATCTCCAATGACATGTTTATTGCCAATGACACCTATTTGGACAACGGATCCAGGCGTATCTCTGTCATTACAGGCCCCAATATGGCGGGAAAATCCACCTATATGCGCCAGGCGGCTCTCATTGTCCTCATGGCGCAGATTGGCAGCTTTGTGCCGGCGGACAGCGCCAAAATCGGCATTGTGGACCGGATCTTTACCCGGGTGGGGGCCTCCGACGATCTGGCCTCCGGGCAGAGCACCTTTATGGTGGAGATGACGGAGGTGGCCAATATTCTCCGCAATGCCACCAGCCGCAGTCTGCTGATCCTGGATGAGATTGGGCGGGGCACCAGCACCTTTGACGGGCTGTCCATTGCCTGGGCCGTGATGGAATATATTAGCAATCCCAGGATTTTGGGGGCAAAAACCCTTTTTGCCACCCATTACCACGAGCTTACGGAGCTGGAGGGCTCCTTAAGCGGGGTGAACAATTACTGCATTGCGGTGAAGGAAAAGGGGGATGACATTGTATTCCTGCGGAAGATCATCAAGGGAGGGGCGGACAAGAGCTACGGCATCCAGGTGGCCAAGCTGGCGGGTGTGCCGGATCCGGTGATACAGCGGGCCAAGGAGCTTTTGGCCCAGCTGGTTGCGGCGGATCTGGCGGTGCGGCGACCCATCGCGCCCCAGGAGCCGGAGATGGAGCAGATTTCCCTTATGGATGCAGTGCGGGACGACGATATTATTGTGGAGCTTCGGGACTTGGATTTGTCCAATATTACGCCTATTGAGGCGTTGAATACCCTGTACCGCATACAGAAAAAGATTCAGAACAGATGGTGAGGCCAATGGGAAACATACAGGTGTTGGACCAGCAGACCATAGATAAAATCGCGGCAGGAGAGGTGGTGGAGCGCCCCTCCTCCGTGGTAAAGGAGCTGGTGGAAAATGCTGTGGACGCAGGAGCCACGGCCATAACGGTAGAGATCAAGGAAGGGGGAACCACCTTTTTGCGGGTGACGGACAATGGCAGCGGCATGGAGAAGGATCAGGTTCCTCTGGCCTTTCTGCGCCATTCTACCAGCAAAATCCGAAGTGCGGAGGATTTGACAGGCGTTTCCACCCTGGGCTTTCGGGGGGAGGCGCTTTCCAGCATTGCGGCGGTCTCCATGGTGGAGCTCATCACCAAGACCCGGCAGGCAGCCACCGGCGTCCGGTATTGTATCGAAGGAGGGGTGGAAAAGGAGCTGGAAGAAGCGGCAGCCCCGGAGGGGACCACCTTCCTTATTCGCAGTCTTTTTTACAATACCCCTGCCCGGCGGAAGTTTTTAAAGTCTCCCATGACAGAGGGCGGCTATATCGGGGATCTTATGGAGCGCATGGCCCTTGGCCGGCCGGATATCTCCTTTCGGTTTATCAACAACGGACAGACCAAGCTTCACACGGCAGGCAGCCATCAGCTCAAGGATGTGATCTACCAGATCTATGGAAGAGAAATTGCCGCCAATGTCATAGAGATAGGACAGAAGCAGGGGCCCATGGAGGTGACCGGCTATATGGGAAAGCCTCTGATCGGCCGGGGAAACCGGAATTTTGAGACTTATTTTGTAAACGGAAGGTACGTCAAGAGCCAAATCTTAAGCCGGGGCATTGAGGATGCCTATCAGACCCTTCTGATGCAGCACAAATATCCCTTTGTGGTATTGCATCTGACCCTGGATGGGCAAGAGCTGGATGTAAACGTACACCCCACAAAAATGGAGCTACGCTTTTCCCATCAGGAGCAGGTGTACCGCTTTGTCCAGGAGACCCTGCGAAACGCCCTTTTGGGTCAGGAGCTTATACCTCAGATAAGCCTGGGGCGGGAGCCGGAGAAAAAGGACGAAGGGAAGGAGCCCTCCCAGGTCTGTGCAGCATGCATCCCGGGAGAGGATGACTGGAAAAAGGCAGCAAAGTCCTATGAGCCCCGGGAGAGAAACCTGGAGTATTTCCTGGAGGAAATGCGCAAGCGGGTAAAGAAAGCCCACGAAAAGCCCAAGGAGAGAAAGGAAGAGCTAAAAGAACAGGAGAAGAGCTCCGGAAAGGGCAAGGCCTCCCCCAAAGAGCCCTCCCCCGAGATTCGGGAAAGCAATCCCTACGGACAGCCGGAGCAGCTGGAGCTCTTTGACCAGAAGCTTCTGGACCCCAAGCGTAAGGAGGACATCCGGGTGATGGGGCAGCTGTTTGACACCTACTGGCTGGCCCAGATGGGGGATAAATTTTATATGATAGACCAGCACGCAGCCCATGAGAAGGTGCTGTTTGAGCGCATGATGGGACAGCTGGAAAAGAAAGAGATTCTGACCCAGATGGTGAGTCCGCCCCTGATTTTGACTCTGAATTTGGCGGAGGCGGAGATCTTAAAGGCCTATGAGGAGGATTTTGCCAGCCTGGGCTTTCTGGTGGAGCCCTTTGGGGGGAAGGAGTATGCCATTCGCCAGGTACCGTCGGATCTGTACGGCCTGGCGGAGCGGGAGCTTTTTTTGGAAATGCTGGATTCCCTGGCCGAGACCATGGGTACGGTGCCGGCCGGCTCCCGGCTGATTCTGGAAAAAATTGCCTCCATGTCCTGCAAAGGAGCGGTAAAGGGAAACCAACGCCTGAGCCATGCGGAGGCGGTGGCTCTCATAGAAACCCTTTTCACCCTGGAGAATCCCTACACCTGTCCCCATGGACGGCCCACCATCGTTTCCATGACCAGGCAGGAGATCGAGCGGAAGTTTAAGCGTATTGTGTAAGAGAGGCAGGAGGAGCGTATGCAGGGAGAAAAAACAGAAAAACGGCCCTTAGTGATTCTGGCCGGGCCCACGGCGGTGGGAAAGACGAAGCTTTCCGTAAGCCTTGCAAAGGCTCTGGGCGGAGAGATTATCTCTGCGGATTCCATGCAGGTATATAAGCATATGGATATCGGATCAGCCAAGATTCGCCCGGAGGAGATGGGCGGAATCCCCCACCATCTGGTGGATGTGCTGGAGCCCTCTGAGGAGTTTCATGTGGTGCGGTTTCAGCAGATGGTCCGGGAGGCGCTGGAAAAAATTTACAGTCAGGGAAAGATCCCCCTTCTGGTGGGAGGCACGGGCTTTTATATCCAGGCGGTGCTGTACGACATTGATTTTACGGAAAATCAGGGAAATGGGGCCCTTCGGGGGCGGCTGGAGCAGGAGGCCCGGGAGCAGGGGGCAGAGGTGCTGCACAGGCGCCTCACAGAGGTGGATCCCTCTTCGGCCAGGCAGATTCACCCCAACAACGTGAAGCGGGTCATCCGGGCGCTGGAGTTCTATGAGCTTACCGGAGAGCCTATTTCTGGGCATAACCAGGTCCAGAGACAGAAGGAATCCCCCTACAATTTTGCCTATTTTGTGCTGACGGAGGATCGAGAGGTGCTTTACCGGCGCATTGATCAGCGGGTGGAGGAAATGCTTTCCCAAGGGCTGGTGGCAGAGGTGGAGGCCCTTAAGGCCCGGGGCTTTATAAGAAGCATGGTATCCATGCAGGGATTGGGCTATAAGGAGATTCTGGACTATTTGGAGGGGGTCTGCACCCTGGAGGAGGCTGTGTATACCCTGAAGCGGGATACCCGCCATTTTGCCAAACGGCAAATCACCTGGTTTAAGCGGGAGCGGGATGTGATCTGGGTGGACAAGGGGGATTATGACCAACAGGAGGACCGGATCCTGGAAGCCATGCTGGGCATGCTTAAGGAGAGAGGCATCTGGTCGGGAGCAGGAGAGACCGTTGTTGATAGCGAGGGTAATTTCGTCGGAGAGAGGCATCTGGCCGGGAGCAGGAGAGTCAGCTTGAAATAGGAGAATGTAAAATTATGGAAAATAACAAAGAGAATAGGGAAAACGCCGGTTCGCTTAAGGGGCTGTACGCCCAGATGGGAATCAGTCCCAGGGTCTATGAATTCGGCGCAGAAATAGAAAAGGAATTAAAGGCCCGCTTTGGGGCCATTGACGATACGGTGGAATTTAACCAGCTGAAGGTGCTCTCGGCCATGCAGAAATGTCGGGTGGATGCCGCCTGCTTTGGGGCCACCAGCGGCTATGGGTATAACGATCTGGGGCGGGATAAGCTGGAGGAGGTTTATGCCGCTGTTTTTCATGCAGAGGACGCCCTGGTGCGGCCCCAGATTGCCTGTGGAACCCATGCCTTGGCTGTGGCCTTAAGCGGGAATCTTCGGCCGGGGGACGAGCTTCTTTCCCCGGTGGGAAAGCCCTATGACACCCTGGAGGAGGTTATCGGCATCCGTCCCTCCAGGGGCTCCCTAAGGGAATACAAGGTGAGCTACCGGCAGGTGGATTTAAGGCCGGACGGAAGCTTTGACTATGAGGGGATAGAAAAAGCCCTGGGGCCTAAGACCCGCATGGTGACCATTCAGCGCTCCAAGGGCTATCAGACCCGGCCTACCCTGTCAGTGGAGCGGATAGGAGAGCTTATTGCCTTTATAAAGGAGAGAAAGCCGGATGTGATCTGCATGGTGGACAACTGCTACGGGGAATTTGTGGAGCGGATAGAGCCTACAGATGTAGGCGCAGATCTGTGCGTGGGATCCCTTATCAAAAATCCCGGGGGCGGATTGGCGCCCATTGGGGGATATCTTGTAGGGAAGCGGGAATATGTGGAGAATGCCGCTTACCGCCTGACCTCCCCGGGGCTTGGCAAGGAGGTGGGAGCCTCCCTGGGGGTATTGCCAAGCTTTTACCAGGGATTATTTTTGGCGCCCTCCGTGGTGGGGGGAGCCTTAAAGGGAGCCATCTTTGCGGCCAATATTTATGAGCGGCTGGGCTTTTTTGTGATTCCAAACGGGCAGGAGAGCCGCCACGACATTATTCAGGCCGTGACCTTCGGAAAGCAGGAGGGAGTGATCGCCTTCTGCCAGGGAATCCAGGCGGCAGCTCCTGTGGACAGCTATGTGACCCCGGAGCCCTGGGCCATGCCGGGGTATGACAGCGACGTGATTATGGCGGCCGGGGCCTTTGTCCAGGGATCTTCCATCGAATTGTCGGCGGACGGGCCCATCAAGCCTCCCTATGCCGTATATTTTCAGGGAGGTCTGACCT